>CAZFHZ010000001.1:0-82477 GCA_964519015.1 uncultured Gemmatimonadota bacterium
TCCGCTCCAGGCGCCACACCCGCGTCATGCCGTACACGCTGACCATGACCCAGGTACCGCTGACGGCCATCCCATACTACGCCTGGGCCCATCGGGATCCGGGAGAGATGCAGGTCTGGCTGGCCCGGGAGCTGGGGGCGGTGCGGCCGCTCGGCTACCCCACCCTGGCCTCCCAGAGCAGGGTGAGCGCCTCGTTCGGTCCCAATCCCGGGGCGGTCAACGACCAGCAGGAGCCGCGCAACTCGAACGACCACAACGTCCCCTACTACCACTGGTGGCCGCACAAGGGGACGACCGAGTGGATCCAGTACGACTTCCCCCGCCCCAGCGAGGTCTCCACGGTCGAGGTCTACTGGTTCGACGACACCGGCCGGGGGGAGTGCCGGATTCCGGCCTCCTGGCGTCTGCTCTATCTGGAGGGGGGCGTCTGGAAGCCGGTCTGGACGGAGGAGCGGTGGGGGACGGCCAGGGACACCTGGAACAAGGTAACCTTCGAGACCGTGCGCACCCGCTCGGTGCGGCTGGAGGTCCGCTCACAGGAGGGCTGGGCGGGCGGCATTCACGAGTGGCGGATCCGCTGAGCGGAGTGAATCGGCGGCGGTGACGCGTGCAGCCGGAGGGGGGACCGCATCCCCCCGGGGCGGTCCGGTGAGGAGGATTGAGCCATGAGGACGTTCGCCGCCGTGAGTCCAAGGCACGTCGACCCGGGCCCTCTCCTGCTGATGCTGCTCCTGCTGCCGGCGCTGGCCGCTTGCGGGAAGGGGCCGGGGCCGGCCGTCGAGGTACCCAACCCCTCGTTCGAGACCCCCGACACTCGGCGCCCCGAGCAGCGGCCGGTCGACTGGCGCCCCTACCGCTGGGGGGGGCGGGGTGAGTTCGGCTATGCCGAAGGAGGCCACACCGGGGAGCGCAGCGTGCTCATCTCCTCGAGCGAGGGAGCCGACCTGGGCTGGGGAGCGGTCGTGGTCGTCCGCCCCTACTCGCGCTACCGCCTCTCGGGCTGGATCCGGACCGAGGCGGTGACGGCCACCACCGGAGCGGGCGCCCTTTTCAACCTGCACGGGATGGAGGGGGCACGCTCGGAGGCGCTCACCGGAACCCGTGACTGGACCCGGGTGGCCTTCGAGTTCGATTCCGGCAACAACGACGCCGTGCAGGTTAACTGCCTCTTCGGCGGCTGGGGGCAGGCCACCGGCCGGGCCTGGTACGACGACCTGGCTCTGGACCTGCTGGCCACCCGCGAGCCCAGGCCGGCGGTCACCATCGACGCCGCCTCCACCACCCAGCCGATCTCTGAATACATCTACGGCCAGTTCATCGAGCACCTGGGGCGCTGCATCTACGGCGGGATCTGGGCGGAGATGCTCGAGGATCGGAAGTTCTTCTTCGCCCCGAGCTCGACCGAGTCCCCCTGGCGGGTGCTGGGGGATCCTGCCCGGGTGAGCCTGGACACCCGCACCCCCTACGTCGGGGCGCAGACCCCGGTGCTGCGCGGCGCTGGTGAAGACTCCCCCACCGGCCTGGCCCAGGGCGGGCTGGCCCTGCTGGCCGGCAAGAGCTACACCGGGCGGATGGTGCTGCGCGGGGAACCGGCGGCGGCCCCGGTGATGGTCAGCCTGGTCTGGGGGGAGGGACCCGCGGAGCGGCAGACGGTCACCCTCGACCGGGTCCCGGCCGGCTGGGAGAAAGTCCCGCTCCGCTTCACCGCCGGAACGGCCACCGCTGAGGGGCGCCTGGAGATCGTGGTCGGCGGCCCGGGGCGGCTCCGGGTCGGGACCCTCTCACTCATGCCCGGCGATAACGTGGAGGGCTTCCGCCCCGATGTGCTGGCCCTGCTGCGGGAGCTGGATGCACCCATCTACCGTTGGCCGGGCGGCAACTTCGTGAGCGGATACGACTGGCGGGACGGGCTCGGTGATCCCGACCGGCGGCCGACCCGCAAGAACCCGGCCTGGCAGGGGATCGAGCCCAACGACGTCGGGCTGCACGAGTTCCTGCGGTTGTGCGAACTGATCGACGCCGAGCCGTACGTGACGGTCAACACCGGGCTGGGCACGGTGACCGCGGCGGCTGAGGAGGTGGCTTACTGCAACAGCCCGGCCGACACGCCGGCGGGCCGCCGGCGCACCGCCAACGGCCACTCCGAGCCGTTCGGGGTGACCTGGTGGGCGATCGGCAACGAAATGTGGGGCGACTTCCAGCTGGGGCATATGCCGGTCGAGGAGTACGCCCGCAAGCACAACGCCGTGGTGGCGGCCATGCGGGCGGTCGACCCCTCGATCCGGGTGGTGGCGGTGGGCGCCGTGGGGGCCTGGGACGAGACCATCCTGGCTGAGTGCGCCGACGCCATGGACCTGATCAGCGAGCACTTCTACTGCCAGGAGCGCCCCGGGGTGCTGGGGCACTCCGCCTGGGCGGCCGAGCACATCCGCCGCATCGCCGATGCCCACCGGCGCTACCGGGAGACCATCCCGGCCCTGGCCGGCCGCGAACTGCGTATCGCCCTGGACGAGTGGAACTACTGGTACGGCCCCTACCTCTACGGGGAGCTGGGCACCCGCTACTACCTGAAGGACGCCCTGGGCATCGCACGGGGTTTCCACGAGTACTACCGCCACAGCGACCTCTACTACATGGCCAACTACGCCCAGACGGTGAACGTCATCGGCGCCATCAAGACGACCAAGACCGAGGCCGCCTTCGACGCCACCGGGCTGGTCCTGCGGCTCTACCGGCGGGAATACGGCCAGGTGCCGGTGCGGGTGGAGGGGACGCCGGAGCCGCTCGATGTGGCCGCCGCCTGGACGGCCGAGGGAGACACCCTGGTGGTGGCGGTGGTCAACCCGACCGCCGGGACCCTCCGCCTGCCGGTGCGCATCACCGGCGCCCGCCTGGAGGGGGGCGGCCGGAGCGTTACCATCACCGGCCCCGACCCGATGGCCTACAACGAGCCGGGAGGGCGCACCGACATCACCACGACCGGAGCGTCGCTGCGGCGCTTCCCGGCCCGGCTGACCCTCCCCCCCCTGAGCATCACGATTTTCCGGCTGGCCGCCCGACCGGCCGCCGGTGACCGCCACCCCGACCCCAGCGGCAGGTGACCATGCAACTCCTCGACTGGTTCGTCATCGCGCTCTACTTCGGCCTGCTGGCCGGCATCGCCTGGCGCGTGATCCGCCGGGCCAAGGACACCCCCGACGACTACTTCCTGGCCGGCCGTAACCTGGGCTGGTTCATCATCGGGGCCTCGATCTTCGCCTCCAACATCGGCTCCGAGCATCTGGTCGGGCTGGCCGGATCGGGGGCGACCGACGGGGTGGCCATGGCCCATTACGAACTCCACGCCTGGTGCCTGCTGGTGCTCGGCTGGCTCTTCGTCCCCTTCTACATGCGCTCCCGGATCTTCACCATGCCCGAGTTCCTGGAGCGGCGCTTCTCCCCCACCGCCCGGTGGATCCTATCCGTCATCTCTTTAGTGGCTTATGTGCTGACCAAGATCGCGGTCGGTATCTTCGCCGGCGGGATCGTGTTCGGCACCCTGCTGCCGGGGATGCGGCTCGATCTGGGCTTCGCCGTGCTCGACTCCTTCTGGATCGGCTCGATGCTGGTCATCCTGTTGACCGGACTCTACACCGTGCTGGGGGGGATGCGGGCGGTGGCCTACACCGAGGCGGTGCAGACCATCGTACTGGTGCTCGGCTCGGTGCTGGTGACCGTCTTCGGGCTGATCCAGCTGGGGGGCTGGGGAGAACTGCGATCTGTGCTCGGTTCCGACATGTTCAACCTGTGGAAGCCGCTCATCCCGGCCGGGCTGGAGGGGACCTGGGCGCCGGTCCGGGAGGCGGGCCGGATCGCCTGGTACTTCAACGGCAACTACCCCTGGCTGGGGATGCTCTTCTGCGCCCCGATCATCGGGCTGTGGTACTGGTGTACCGACCAGTACATCGTGCAGCGCGCCCTGGGAGCACCCAGTGAGCAGCAGGCCCGGCGCGGTTCTATCTTCGCCTCCATGCTGAAACTGCTCCCGGTCTTCATCTTCATCATCCCGGGCATGATCTGTTTCGCGCTGGCTCTCTCGGGGAAGGTGCCCGCCCTGGCCGGCCTGGTCGGCCCGGACGGCCACGCCCTGAGGGCCGCGAGCCAGGCCGCCTTCCCCCTCATGGTCGCCCACGTGCTGCCGGTGGGGGTGCGGGGGATTGTGGTGGCCGGGCTGCTGGCCGCCCTGATGAGCTCACTGGCCGGGGTCTTCAACGCCAGTTCCACCCTCTTCACCATGGACTTCTACCGGAAGATCCGTCCCCAGGCGAGTGAGCACCGGATGGTCTGGATCGGCCGGGTCGCCACCAGCGCGATGGTGCTGATCGGCCTGTTCTGGATCCCGGTCATCCAGGGGGCCAAGGGGCTGTACGACTACCTGCAGACCGTGCAGGGCTACCTGGCCCCCCCCATCTTTGTGGTCTTCTTCTTCGGGGTATTCAACAAACGGCTGAACGCCCAGGGGTGCCTGGCCGCCCTGATCACCGGCTTCATACTGGGGGTGTTTCGCCTGGCTGTCGACACGCCGGTCGCCCTGGGGATGGCCGGCTTCGAGCAAGGCTATGCCGTCGGATCGTTCCTGTGGATCGTCAACAACATTTTCTTCCAGTATTTCAGCCTGCTGATCTTTCTGGTCTGCGTAGCGGTGATGTTCGCGGTCAGCTACGCCACCGCGCCCCCCTCACCGGAACGGATCCAGGGGCTGACCTTCGCCACCACCGGCTCGGAGGACCGGGCGCGTTCGAGGTCGAGCTGGGACCGGCGGGATGTGATCGCCTCGGTGGCGGTGCTGCTCCTGATCCTGATGGCCTACCTCTACTTCAACGGGTGAGGGTGACGCCGGGGGGACTGCTGATGCGACCCGATGAAGACCGAAGGGTAGAACACATTGTTATATCTTTGACGTAATATTACCTATACGGTATAATATGTTCGTTCACGTCACCTCGAGTTCATTCTCCTCGGTCGGGAAGGCTTTCTTATGCCAACACCCCATGAGGCCCCGGACCGGTTGCCCCTCCTTCGCCTGCGTGAATTCCGAGGCTGGACGCAGGCGAGGCTCGCGGGCCGGATGGGGACCACTCAGGCGAACATCTCCCGGTTCGAGCAGCGCCGGGACATACACCTGAGCACCTTGCGCGGATACGTGGCCGCCCTCGGCGGCCGGCTCGAGATCACGGCTCACCTGCCGGGCGGTTCGGTGAACCTCGAGACACCAGGCCCCGACACCCCCCCACCCCGGCGCCGGTTGGAGCCGATCGTCCGCAGGTACGCTCTCGGTGACCGCCGCGCATCCCTCGACACCCTGGCCTGGTGGCGGAGCCGGCCGGGAAGCGAACGACTGGCAGCCGTCGACGAACTCAGGAGGGAGTTCTATGGAAGTCCAGCCCGACTTCAGAGATCTGCTCGCGTCGTTGAACGCGCACCGGGTTAAGTACGCCATCGTCGGTGCCTACGCCCTGGCCTTCCACGGCCACCCGAGGGCGACCGGCGACCTCGATATCCTCATCCGACCTGAGCGGGAGAACGCCCGTCGTCTCCTGCAGGCGATCCGCACCTTCGGTTTCGGGGACCTGGAACTGACCGAGGAGGACTTCCTCGCTCCCGACCGAATCGTGCAGCTCGGCTATCCTCCCGTCCGGGTGGATCTGATGTCCGGCCTGAGCGGTGTGACCTGGGAGGAGGTGGCCCCGGGCCGGGAGGAGGTCGAATACGGTGGTCTCCCGGTTCTGGTGATCGGCCGGGAGGCCTTCATCCGCAACAAGCGGGCCGCGGGACGTCTGCAGGACCAGGCCGACCTGGAAGCCCTGGGCGAGGTGCCCTGAAGGCTAGGGGGAGCGGCTTGTGTCTTGTTCCGCTGCCATCAGATAGCGCCACAACCCGTCCGCCAGCAGCTCGTACCCTTCACCCAGGGGGTGACTGGTATCGGTGTAGAGCGCGGCCGGCAACAGGGGTGCCTCCCAGACGTCCAGCCCCATCTGACGCAGCCCCGACACGGCTTCCTCGAGCAGCCGCAGGTAGGGCCCCCTGCTCTCCAGGTCGAGCAGGTGCTCGTTGAGCGGCCCCGCCATGACGAGGACACGGTTGCCACGCGCCCGAAGCAGATCCACCAGTCTCAGGAAGGCCCGCCACTGCCGGGAAGATCCCAGCTCCACCCAGGGGAGTCTTTGAAGCAGGCGCCCGCCTTCCTCCCGGGGGCGGATGTCGGGATGCCGGTCATCATGAAATCCGCCGGAACCGGGGAGTATCCGGGGGAGCGGCAGGGTATAGGGATGTTCCAGCGTCCAGTGCGGCAGATCGGAGTTCCCGAAGCCGGTACCGCGCAGATGCCGGATCCACCGCAGCAGCGACATACTCCGCTCCAGCAGCACGCCGACGCGGCTGGACAAGGAGGCCCGGTAGCATGGGATGCGCCCGATGAACTGGGGTACCAGCCGCGGATGGTTGAACCGCACGACGGTCTCGACCTGCAGATCGGCTTCCGGAGAACTGAGCCAGAGCAGATTCAGATGCAGGATCACGTCCCTTCCCCGGATGCTCCTGCCGTAGTGGCGGACCAGACCCTCCAGGGCGATCGGATAAGCGCCGTCCAGGCCCAGATTGGCGAACCGCTCCCCGCCCGCCCGTTCGTTCAGGTGGTGGGCCATCGTCTGGTCGCTGTCCACGAACTGCCCCCATACGAACGAATCTCCGATCAGCAGAACCCGGTCACTCCCACTCACCGAGCGGACGTACCGATCGAAGAGCCAGTAGTCTTCGCTCAGGCCGTACGGGATGCGGTAGTCGGGACCGGGCTCGAAGGGCTCGATGCCATTCCCGACGGCCGGCAAGGCGATCGCGACGGCCACAAGCAAGATCGCGGCGGCCAGCCACTCTCCACCCGACAGGCGGACGGCGTTGCTGGAAAAGGGCTCCTGTTCGGTCACGATCTCGGTGTCCATCTCCGGTCTCAGAACTGGAAGTAGATGAAGGGTTGTTGGCCCGACTGGGCGAAGAAGGCCAGATAGAGCATCATCCCGACGACCATCGCGACCTTCCCCGCCGGAGTCTCCAGGAAGGAGCGCAGGCGGGATTCGTAGAAGAACTGGTAGAGCCATACGGTCATGATCAGGGCCGCCATGAGCAACGGGAACCGTGGATCACCGAATCCGCCCGTGAAGATCCGCGAGAGGATCAGGCCGGCGTCCCCCAGGTCCGCGGCGCGGAAGAAGATCCAGGCGAAGGTCACGAACGAGAAGACGAACATCTGTTTCACGAACCGCGGGACCCTGCTCCGATAGAAGGAGGTGTTCTCCAACTCCCTGGTGACGACCCGCCCCAGGGCGTGCAGCGCCCCCCAGACGATGAACGTCCAGGCCGCTCCGTGCCATAATCCGGAGACCAGCATGGTCACCACCATGTTACGGTAGGTCTTGAACTTACCGTCCCGATTACCCCCCAGTGGGATGTAGAGGAAGTCACGGAACCAGGTCGAGAGACTGATATGCCAGCGCTGCCAGAAATCTCCGAGGCTGTCGGCCAGGTAAGGATTGTTGAAATTGAGCATGAACCGGTATCCGAGCATCCGGCCGATGCCGCGGGCCATGTCTGTGTAGCCGCTGAAATCGAAGTAGATCTGCCAGCCGAAGGCGAACGTGGCCAGCAGCAGGGCCGGCGCCTGGTATCGCGCCGGGGCGTCGTAGACGCGGTCGACATACAGGGCCAGGTAATCCGCCAGGGCCACCTTCTTGAACAGGCCCACGATGAACAGCGACATCCCGTCGAAGACATCCCCCTTCGAGATGACCGGTCTGACCCCGATCTGGGGCAGCAGGTTGCGCGCCCGCTCGATCGGACCGGCCACCAGCTGGGGGAAGAGCGATACGAACGTGGCGAAACGGATGAGGCTCCGTTCCCGCGGGATGTTCCCGCGGTAGAAATCGATGGTGTAGCTCATCGATTGGAAGGTGTAGAACGAGATCCCGACCGGCAGGAGGACCCCGGGTTCAGGGATCATGCAGGAGACCCCCCACCCCGCCAGCGCGGCGTTCAGATTCTGGACGACGAATCCGCCGTACTTGAAGAAACCCAGGAGCAGAAGGTTGTTGAGGATGCTCATGGACAGCCAGAGCCGACGCCGTCCGCTCCGATCCATGAACGCAACGGCCGCGTAATCGATCAGTGTCGACCAGACGATGAGCAGCAGGTAGAGCGGGTTCCACCAGCCATAGAAGACGTACGAAGAGACCAGGAGCCAGGGCTCCCGGAACCGCGACTTCCTGGCGAGCTGATAGACCGTGTAGAAGACCAGGAAGAAGAGCAGGAACGTCCAGGTGTGGAACAGCATGACCGGATGCCTATTCCTGATCCTGTACGGGCGTCATCGGTCTACCGGCATCCTCCGGACGCAGCGGAAGCCGATCGCGTCGCTCACGAGACACTCGTCGTCCACCGAAAGGCTGCCCATGCGGGCGGTCGTGCGACAATCATCGGGGCTGGAGTTCCAGGCTCCCCCCCGTACGACCCGCTCCTCTCCCACCGCGGGACCACGCGGATTCTCACTTGAGCTGCGCTCGTAGTAATCCGCTGCGAAGTAGTCGTAGCACCATTCCGCCACGTTGCCGTGCAGATCGAAGAGACCCCAGAGATTCGGCCTCCGTGTCCCGACCTGCTGGGTCTTCCCGGAGGAGTTCGCATCGTGCCAGGCGTAGCGGCCCAGATTCGTCGGATCATCCCCGAAGCAGTACTCCCCCTTCGATCCGGCCCGGGACGCATACTCCCATTCCGCCTCGGTAGGCAGACGATAGCCGTCGGCTTCGAAGTCGCACTCCCATGTCTCCTCGTCGTAGCACGGGATCAAGGCCTCACGAAGGGACCGCTCGTTGCAGAAACGGGCGGCATCCACCCACGTGCACCGCTCGACGGGGAGTCCCTCGCCCTGGAAGTGCGATGGGTCCGAGATCTCGAACTGGCGGAACCGTTCCTGCGTCACTTCATATCGGTCCATCAGGAAGGCGTCGACCCAGACCCGATGAGCGGGTGTCTCGGAGACACGACCCCGGTCGGTCCCCATGACCGACCATCCGGCCGGGATCCGTACCATCTCGATCCCCGACGCGGTCGTGATGATCCGGGGGTGTCCGCTACCGGGATCCCCTCCTCCGTCACCCCCCCCACACCCGCTGAGGAGGAAGAGCAGGGCGAAGACGACGACCGTCACCGCCCGGCGGATGGGATCGGGACCCAGTCGGGTTCCTTGTTGTGCTGTCCATCGTCCGTGATCTCTGTCCATTTCCCACTCCTCAGATCGTAGATGCAGATGTTCCAGCCCGGGGCTTTCCGGCCCACCGCCTGGTTGCCTCGCGACGGGCCGTAACTGAACGCCAGGTAGTTGGCGTCGGGTGACCAGTCGACGTGATAGACTTTGAAGTCCCGGGTACAGGCGATCACCGGTCGCTGGTCCCGCACGTTCTCCGTTCCGGCCGAGAAGTCGATTGCACCGACCGCGATATCCCAATCGCTTCTGCCCCAGGCGATCCGCCCCCCGTCCGGACTGATATCCGGACGACAGCCATGGATCGAGAGCGCGATCTCCGTGGTGTTGTCGGCCTGGAAGGCGATGTTGTCGCGGCCGCCCCCCCTCGAGGTGGCGACGAACCACCGGCCGTCGGGCGACCAGCAGATGTTGAAGAGCAGGCGCAGTCCATCGTTCGGATGGCTGTGCACCTGACCTGTCGCGACCTCGTAAAAATCCAGGCCCCGGTTCGACCAGCTGTCACCCCGGTAGCGCGCGAATTCCCCCTTCATATAGGCGATGTAACGGCCGTCCGGGCTCCAGCAGGGCTGGCGGGCATTCTCGGCGACCCGGGTGCGGCCGGAGCCGTCGATGCCCATGACATAGACGTTCCGGCGCCTGGTCTCGGGACTTTCCCCCTCATCGGCTACGAAGCTGATCCGGGTCCCATCTGGTGATGCGTGCGGGTAGAACTCGTCGACATCGGGTGTGTTGGTCAAAACTACATTATTGGAACCGTCGGCATCGATCCGGCAGATCTCCCAGTTCTCCCTTCCCTCCGTCTCGCGGAAGGACTCGTAGACGATCCGGAACGGGATCGCTCCCAGGTCCAACTCGGAACGGGGCAGAGGAGCCCGCTGCGCCGGCAGGTTCGGATCCTCTCTGGTTCTCGACGCCCTCGCACCGGATCGCTGCTGAGCCGAAGTCTGCCCGGCCGGCGACAGGACCGTCGTCAGGATGATCAGAGCCGGTAGGATCAGTGTTCCGATGCCCGGTTCGCGACGGCACCCTTTCATATCCGCCCCTTTCCTGCTTGCCATATCAGGCGCTTTCATCCGTCGTTGATGATCATACGCCGGACCGGGGCACGCCACTTTCAGTTCTCTTAAATCGCGTTCAGGTGCGGCGTCTAAGCCACCTGCAGCCAGATGAGGCCGAGGTCATCCTCGGACGAGGCGTCCTAGTATGCCCGGTGTTACCGGGACCTCCTGATCACCGAGCGGGAGTGAGGAGACGTCCGCTTCGGCCGGTGGCGCCACGGGAGCAGGCGACAACGGCTGTATAAAGGAGGAGAATAGCCGGCAGGGCGGGCGAGCGGGACATGGTCGACTCCTGCAGAGGTTTGGCAGGCACTGCTCCCTGAGTGCCCGGTCTCTTTTTCAACGATGAAAGACCGGAATCGGTTTGAGGAAGAGAGGTCGGTATGACCGATAGACTCTGGCTGCGCCGCGATTTCACCAAGACGATCCTGGCCGGACTCCCCCTGCTCTCCCTGGACTGGGACGCCTTCCCGACCGGACCGGGCCCGGATCAGGGGGGGGATGCTTACGATGCGGTCATCATCGGGGCGGGGCTGGGGGGGCTGAGCTGCGCCGCGGCCTTCGCCCGCCAGGGCTTCAAGCCCCTGGTCATCGAGCAGCACATCAAGCCGGGGGGTTACGCCACGACCTTCTCCCGGCCGGGGGGATTCGTCTTCGACGTCTCCCTCCATTCGACGGCGGTGGAAGAGCGCGGCGGCCTGGCCAACCTCATCCCCGGCTTCCCCGAGATCGAGGAAGTGACCTTCGTCCCCCACCCCAACCTGGGCCGGGCGATCTTCCCCGACCACGACCTCCGCATCCCCCAGAAGGACCTCCCGGCCTTCATCGACATGTTGTGCGGTCTCTTCCCCCAGGAGCGGGAGGGGATCGTCGGCCTGTTCGAGGATATGACGGGGCTGGTCGGAGACCTCAACCGGTACTCCCAGGCGCAGGGACGGTTCAATCCGGCCACCTTCCCCCAGGACTTCCCCTATCTCTTCAAGTCCTTCAACAAGACGTGGGGGGGGATGGTGGAGGCCCGCCTGACCGATCCCCGGCTCAAAGCCATTGTCTCCTGGCAGTCGGGATACTACGGCCTGCCCCCTTCCCGCCTCTCCTGCTTCTACTACGTCATGCCGGTGATCGGCTACCTGACCCAGGGCGGCTACTACCCGCGAGGCCGTTCCCAGGCGATCAGCGACGCTCTGGTGCGGTTCATCGAGGCGCGCGGCGGCCGGGTCCTGCTCGGGACCCGCGTAGAGGGCATCGTGACCGAGGGGCATGCGGCCGTGGGCGTCCGCACCGGCGACGGGACCGTGTTCCGCGGGCGGGTGGTCGTCGCCAACGCCAACGCCTGGGACACCTTCCATAGGATGCTGCCGCAGGAACAGGAGTTTCTGCAGGAATACCTGGCCAAGCTGGATACCTATGGAGTGAGTTTCTCCATCTTCCAGGTCTTCCTCGGCCTGAAGAGCGACCTGGTCGGCCGGCTCGGTCTCACCGATTCGGAGATCTTCGTCGCGAACGGGTACGACCCGGAACAGGAATTCCAGGACCTGACCCGGGCCGACACTCGGACCTGCGGCTACGGGGTGACCCTCTATGACAACCTCTACGCGGGCTACTCCCCGCCGGGCAAGAACACCATCACCATCACCGCCGGCCAGAGTTACGATTACTGGGAGCGCTACGAAGCCGACTACCTCCAGGGCAACAAGGAGGCCTACCGGCGGGAGAAGGAACGGATGGCCGATGAGCTGGTGCAGCGGGCGGAGGAAGCTCTGCTCCCCGGGCTCTCCGCGACGGTCGAGGTCCGGGAAGTGGCCACCCCGCTGACCAACCTGCGCTATACGAGCAACTACCGGGGAGCCGTCTACGGCTGGGACCAGACGGTGGACAACTCCGGCGCGAACCGCCTCCCCTGTACCACTCCGATCAAGGGGCTCTACCTGGCCGGCGCCTGGACCTTCCCCGGCGGCGGCTACGGTGCGGTCATCCCGAGCGGACTGGCCTGCTTCGCCGAGATCATGAAGGGCTGGTGAGTGCCGGCGGCGCCGGAGAACCGGTACCCGCCTGTCGGGCGATCGAGAGCGAGCGGATCCTGCGTCTATAGCGGCAGGACCTGCCCCAGGCCCTGCCGCACCGCCCGATCGAAGACCAGGCACGCCACGGCCAGGTCGTTGACGGCCACTCCGAGATTGAACGTGATGATGCGCTCCTGCGGGGACTGCCGCCCTTTCTT
The DNA here is from genome assembly GCA_964519015.1 of uncultured Gemmatimonadota bacterium. Lineage (GTDB taxonomy): Bacteria > Blakebacterota > Blakebacteria > Blakebacterales > CAYUVJ01 > CAZFHZ01. Next base: position 12,572 of record CAZFHZ010000001.1, read on the forward strand.
CCGGCCGCTGACCAGATCACCCAGATCCGCATAGACGGGCGGGAAGTCCTGGAAATAGCCCAGTTCCTTGTGCCGCTCGAGTTGGGGGAGGTCGTCGGTGATGACCTTGTCGGCCTCTCGCAGCGCCTCCCGGTCCCAGTAGGAATCGTAGTCCAGCGCCGAAGCGAACGCCCCCGGGGAGAGCCAGCCTCGTTTGATCGTGCCATGGGGGAGTCGGACGATCGGGCCGGCGGTGACGACCAGGTCGAGGCCCGATACGGCTTCACGCGGTTCACGGGCGAGCGTGACCCGGATCTCCGGGTAGGTCTCCTGAACCCTGTGCTGATAGCGGGTGAGCTGGTCGGGGTCCACGTCGTAGACACTCAGCCGGTCGATGGGGAAGAGCACCTTGAGCGCTTCCAGATTGCTGAAGCCCTGGATGCCGGCTCCCAGGACGCCCAGTGAATGCGCCTCCGCTCGAGCCAGGTAGCGGGCCGCCACCGCCGTGGCCGCACCGGTCCGCTGGGCGGTGATCCAGGTGCAATCCATCACGGCGATCGGGGCGACCGTCTCCGGATCGTTCAGGATCACCAGCCCGGATATGTAAGGGAGACCTCGCCGCGGATTAGCCGGATTGCCGCCCACCCACTTGATCCCGGCCGACCGCGTGGCGCGGAGGAACGCCGGCATGGCATGGAGGAAGGAATCCCCGCCGGGATGAATGCCCGGCTTGGGCGGCATCTCGACGCCCCCTTCCCCTTTTTCCCGGAACGCCGTCTCGACCGCCTCGATGACCTCGGGCATCGTGAGACCGACCTGCTCTACGTCGGTCCGGGAGAGATAAAGGAGTGTCCGCTCAGGCATGATGGTCCTCCGGTGGTCCCTGCCCTGTAGAAGCCGCGGCCAGAGCCAATGCCGAGGGTGTCACAGCGATCCCCCCGAGGGCCGTGCAGCGCAGTTCCCGCGGCAACGCCTGTCCCACGGCATAGGAGGCATCGATCGTCTCATCGAGACCGATGGGGTTCTCATATCCGCCCAGGACCAGGTCGGCGACGACGAACGCCTGGGCGGCCGCCGCTGCATTCCGGGTATGGCATGGGATCTCGCAGCCTCCACCCACCGGATCGCACACCGACCCCATCGTGTTCTGCAGGGCCACCGCGGCCGCATCAGCCGCCTGGCGGGCCGATCCGCCGAGTACCTCGACCACGGCCGCAGCCGCCATCGCACCAGCGACGCCGATCTCCACCTGGCACCCGGCCGTCTCCGCTGCGAAGGTGGCCCGGTAGGCGACGATGAGCCCGACGGCGGAAGCAGCCATCAGGGCATCGGCGACGAGCCGGCGGTCCAACCCGCGTATCTCCTCCAGGGTGACGAGCACACCGGGCAGCACCCCGGCCGAGCCGCCGGTGGGGGCCGCGCAGACCACACCCTTGCTGTTACAGGTGTGCATGACCGCCATGGCTCGGATGGCCGCGGCGGTGTGGGGTCCCCCGATCCCTTCGCCCCGTTCATATGCTGTCAGGATCCGTGCCGCGCTCGGACGGGTCATGGGCATCGCGACCTCCTGGTCGCGCAGGCCGGCCTCGAGGGAGGCTCTCATCACGTCGTAGCGGTGCAGGCATTCCACCTCGACCTCCTCATCGGAGAGGTCGAGGAGCCGGGCTTCGTAATGACGGGCGGCCCGACCGAGCGACCAGCCGTTGGCGGCGGCCATCCGGAGCATCTCGTCGGCCGAAGTGAACGATGACATTCCTCCCCGGGGGTGGAAGACCGGCCGGCAGCGGGCACGCACGCACACATCCGGAGCATCGGCGGCCAGGGATCCGATCGTCGCCGTCGGATCCTCCGGGGCATCGATCTGCAGGAGCGTGCCCGTACCGGACTCCCGGACGACGACTTCCCCCACCCCGATGGCCCTGAGTCTCTCTCCGAGTCCCGCATCACCCGGAATGAGCGCCGCCCAGCTCTTACCATCGATCATCAACGGCCAGTCGTCATACCGGTAGACTTCGATCGCACCTCCGCCGACGGACCTCGCCCAGATCTCATGGTCATCCCCCGATTCGGTCCGGATCCGCAGCCGTACCGCATTGGGGTGGTCGGCGTGTTCGAGGGGCTCGACGTCGAAGCGAAGGTCGATCCCGGCCTCCCGCACATCCTGCAGGGAACGGGGATAACGCGGGTCGGTCATCTCCCGGTCCAGGACGGCGCAGGCGATGGCCAGATCGACTCCCAGTGGCCGGTAGGTGGGAGCGTAGGAGCCTTCGGGATCGAAGCTGCAGCGGGTCACCCGGGGGCGTCCCCCCACCAGATCACAGGCCAGCCGGGCGATCCGATAGCCGCCGGCGGTATGGGAACTCGAAGGCCCCCGCATGACCGGACCCAGGACATCGTTGAAGATGCTGAGGAAGGGCGGAGGACTCGTCATGGCGGATCTCCCTGTTCGTCCGCACTCCCGGTCGCCCGGGGCCTGACCTTTGCCCGGACCGTGTGACCAAGCGCGATCACCAACCCTATCAGGAGAAGTATGGGCGGTTCCATGACCAGATTCTGACCTGTCCTGCAACCCGGCGACGGGTAAGGACGTATACATTGTAAGCATCTTGATCTGAGCGGGCTCCGCCCCGCCGACCACCTTCTGATCCGGGAGAGGAAACGATGCGCTGGACCTCTGATTCCTCCTTCTTCCACCTGCCTCCCTCGCTGCCAGCGGCCGCACTGATCGTTTGGGTCGCGGTGCTCTCTGCGAGCGCCACCAGGGCACAACCGCTGCACCGGAGCGAACCGGAGGGTGCGGCTCGGCAGGCCGCAGCCCCCCGCCTGGTCGAGCGGGCCTCCTTCGTCGACCAGACCGAGGGGGGGAAGGCCATCCTCTACCGGCCCTCCTACTTCATCTTCGATCCGGACGGCAACGCCTACATCCCCGACCCTGGCGCCCATGCCATCCTGGTCTTCGACCGGGAACTCCGGCTGGTGCGCCGGATCGGCCGGGAAGGTGAAGGGCCGGGCGAGATGAAATGGCCCTGCGCGGTGCGGATGGCCTCCGATGGTTCGCTGGCGGTGCAGGATCCCGATAACCACCGCGTGAGCTACTTCTCGACCGCGGGAGCGTTCCTGCGCAGCGAGCGGTTCAGCCAGGGGCAGAGTTACACCCTGACCTCGAACGACGACTACATCCCGGTTCCGGGGGGCGGTTTCCTCAGAGTCGAGTGGATGTACTATCAGGAGCGTCGCCGGACCCGGGAATCGGACCGCCCCCTGCTCGAGATCGTGGACCGGGAGGACCGGGTCACCCGGAGCCTGGGGAACCACCGCATGCACGAGGACAGACGGATCGCCAGCCTCCTGAGCAGTGTCGTCATCACGGTCTCTCCCTCGGCGAAGGTGGTCGCCGCCTTCGAGTACTCGCCGGAGATCCACGTGTACGACCTCGCCTCCGGTGTCCTTGAGCAGTCGATCATCCGCGAACTCGAGTTCAAACCGGCCGATCCCGCAGTCAAGGAAAGAACCTACCGTTCACCCGACGGGCTCACGACGAGCCGGCGGATCGAACCGGTGGCCGACACGGTGTCACTGGATGTGGCCATGGACAAGGAGGGACGGATCTGGGTGCTGACCCGACGGGTCGATCAGGAGAAAGGGGACACCCTCGAGGCTGAAGAGCGGTTCGGTGAGTTGGTCAAGCTCGAGGTGCTGGGTCCGGACGGTCGACCGATCGCGTCCTGGCCCCTGGCCGATCCGGCCAGCCGGCTGGCGTTCGATCCGTTCGGGGACCTCTGGCTCATGGACCGCAGCTACAATATGACCATCCGGCGTTACGAGGTTGTCTGGCCTTGAGCGAAGAAAGCGGTGTACCCGGGAACCATCCGACCGGGAAGGGATCCGGCCGACGATTCACCGGTGTTTGAGGAAGGTCCCTGCCTGGAACTCGGCGAAGGCCTGCTGCAGCTCCTCCCGAGTGTTCATCACGATCGGTCCGTACCAGGCTACCGGTTCCTTCAGCGGCGCCCCCGATACGAGCAGGAAACGGATCCCTTCCTCTCCCGCTTCGACCACGACCTCATCACCGTTATCGAAGAGCACCAGCGAGCGGTCGTCCGCCCGCTCGGGGGGAGTGGTGTCGAGCCAGCCGACGCTCTCGGTCGGCACGGCCAGCGGGCCGGAGGCGTTGCCGAAGGTGCCCGCCCCCTCGAAGACGTAGGCGAAGACGTGGCGGGAGGTCTCCACCGGCAGGTGCTTGCGCAGGCCGGCCGGAACCCGCACATCGAAATAACGCGGCTCGGCCGCCACGCCGTCGACCGGCCCGCTCCGGCCCCAGAGTTCGCCGCAGATGACCCGGACGGTGGTCCCGTCGTCGTCCACCACCTCGGGGATGTCGGTAGCCCGGATGTCCTGGTAGCGGGGAGCGGTCATCTTGAGCGCCGACGGCAGGTTGGCCCAGAGCTGGAAGCCGTGCATCCGGCCGGAGGCGTCTCCTTTGGGCATCTCCTGGTGGATGATGCCGCTGCCAGCGGTCATCCACTGCACGTCGCCGCCGGCGATGGTGCCGGCGTTGCCCAGACTGTCCCCATGGTCGACCTCGCCGGCCAGCACGTAGGTGATCGTCTCGATACCCCGGTGGGGATGCCAGGGGAAGCCGGCCAGGTAGTCCTGCGGCCGCTCATTGCGGAAGTCGTCGAGCAACAGGAAGGGGTCGTAGGACTCCGTGTCGCCGAAACCGAAAGCCCGGCGCAGGTGGACCCCGGCCCCCTCGAGGGTCGGCCTGGCCTGGATGAGTCGTTTCACGGGACGGATGGACATGGCGACCTCCTTATCGTTCGTCCTGGATATTGGACGCCGGAGGTCCGGGATGTGATTCAGTCCCTTCCTTCGGTACCCGTCCGCAGCCGCCGGCGCAGCTCGAAAGGGTCGGCGCCGGGCAGGCCACGCACCCGGCTGCTGAGGGCGTCGAACAGCTCCTTCAGCCGGCGGTAGGTCTCCCGGTGGGCCGGCTCGGGCCGGCAGCGGCGGGTTTCCTCCGGCACCACGAAGGGGGCGCAGACCTCGTCCAGCGAGACCTCCCGTCCCGCCTCCCGCTGCCACACCCAGGCGGCGTGCAGGGCCGCTCCCAGAGCGGCCCCCTCCCCCGGCACAGGCACGGTCTCCACCTCGAGCAGGTCGGCGATGGCCTGGCACCAGACCGCGGAACGGGAGAGCCCACCGGTCAGGTGGATGACCTCGGGAGTCACGGGCAGGCGGCGGGAGCCGGCCCAGAGGTTCAGGACATGCCCTTCCAGCACCGCCCGGCAGAGCACCTCGGGGCGCAGGTCCTCGGCCTGGAATCCGAACAGGAGGGGAGCGGCCAGGGGCAGGTCGGGCGTGCGCTCACCTCCGTACCAGGGGAGCAGCACCCGGCCGAGGTTACCGGGGGGAGTACGCGCCACCGCCGCCTCGAAAGCTTCGTGGTCGAGCCCATATTCGGCCCGGACCGCGGTGTAGCCGTTGGCCATGTTCGAGACACAGAGCAGGGGGAGGTAGCGGCCGGTGGCGTCGCAGAACGAGGCGATCTCCCCCTCGGGATCCACGAAGGGCTCCTCCAGCACTGTATAGGCGGTGCCGCTGGTACCCAGGCTCACGGTGACGATGCCGGGGCGGATGTTCCCGGTCCCGACCGCCCCGTACATGTTGTCGCCGCTGCCGGCGTCGATTCGGCAGGCCGGGTCGAGCCCGAAGCGGGCGGCCAAGGCCGGTGTGATCACTCCGATGGTACGGTCGGAGGGGCCCACCGGCGGCAGCTTGGCGGCCACCTCGGGGCTTATGGCCGCCAGCACCCGAGGAGACCAGTCGCGGGTGAGCGGACTCCAGAGCGCGGTGCCGGAGGCATCCCCCGGCTCCATGGCGGCGATCCCGCCGTCCGGGCCGCCGGTCAGGTGCCAGTTGACGTAGTCGTGCGGGAGCAGCAGGAGGGCCGTCTCGGCCCAGACTTGCGGCTCGTGGCGGCGCAGGTGGAGGATCTTGGGCGCGGTGTAACCGGGACGCTGGGTGTTGCCGACCTCACGCAACATCGCCTCCCGGCCCCCCACCGCCTCGGTCAGCAGCCGGCACTCCTCGAGCGTGCTGTGGTCGCTCCACAGCTTGGCCCGGGAGCGGGCCAGCCGGCCCGCGGCATCGAGCGCCACCAGCCCGTGCTGCTGCCCCGAGACCGAGAGGCAGCGGATGCGCCCGGCGGGCACCTCGGACGCCCTGAGTCGCTCCAACAGGGTCTCGACCGCTTCCAGCCACATCAGCGGGTCTGATTCACAGACCCCCTCCCCCAGCCCCGGCACCACCCCCTCGCGGGTTCCGTAACTAGCCAGGTCGGAATCGTAGGAGAGGGTGTCGTGGAAGAGGATTGCGCCGGCCGCCGGATCGATGACGACCAGCTTGGTGCTCTGGGTCGAAACGTCCAGGCCGGCGAAGAGGTCCGTCCCGGCGGCGTTCATACTCTCCCCCCTTCTCCATTGCCGAGCCGCACCAGCCGGCCGATGGCGGCGATCCCGGCCGCCGGCCCCAGGGCCAGCACCGGGAAGCTCCAGCGCCAGCCGACACTGGCCACCAGCACCGGGATGAGCTGGATGCTGGCCATGGTCAGCAGAAAACCGAGCGAGGTCTGCAGGGTCAGGGCGGTGCCCACCGCGTGCCGGGGAGCCACCTCGGTCACGATGGCGCTGAACTGGGCGGAGTCGGCCACCACGAAGAAGCCCCAGACCCAGGCCAGCGGGGCGAGCACCCAGAGCACGCCCGTCCCGCTGCCCCCGATTCCAAAGAAGAGACCGATCAGCAGGGCACAGACACCGCTGGCCATCATCGCCCCGTTGACCAGCCTCTCCCTGCCCACTCGGTCGGCCACCCACCCTCCCCAGACACAGCCCGCCCCGCCGGCGCCGATGGCCCCGAAGGCGACCAGGTCGACCAGCCTGCCGGCATCCCCGGCCGGGGTGAGCGTGTGAAGGGCGCTCTCCCCGGCCACAGCCGCGGCCAGGAAGGCGGGCACCCAGGTCCACATGGCGTAGAGTTCCCACATGTGCCCCAGGTAACCCCCCACCGCCAGGCGGGTCGGCCGGTGCCGTATCACCTCCGCGGCCAGGGCCCAGTGGAAAGGGCGCTGCTCGAAGGGATAGGGACCGTTCCGGTAACCGGTCGCCACCATCAGGGCGGCCGCCACCGCCCCGGCCGAAGCGGTCAGGACCACTCCGCCGAAGCCCTCCGGGATGAGCGCGCAGACCAGCCAGGGGCCCGCCTTGCCCACCGTGAGCGCCCCCACCACCGTCCCGATGGCCAACCCCCGCGCGGAACGGAACCAGGTGGCGATCATCTTCATGGCCGGGGGATAGACCCCGGCCAGAAAGAAACCGGTCAGGAAGCGCCAGAGCATGGCCGGGCCGAAACCGGGGACGGCCACCAGCAGGGCGTTGGCGGCCGCCGCCAGCAGAGCGCAGGCGGCGAAGTAAGCCCGCTCGGGAAGGAGGTCGGCCAGGTTGAGCAGGGCGGCGGTCAGGGTGCCGGCCACGAAGCCGAGCTGGACCAGGGTGGTCAGCCAGCCGGTCTGGGCCGGGGTCAGCCCCCAGAGTCCCTGGAGCCGCGGGGCCACCGCGCTGGCGGTAAACCAGAGGGACATACCGAGCAGTACGGCGGCCGAGAGGAGGGCAAGCTGGCGCCAGCGGGCGGGGTGGTCGTCGCGCATGGGGAGAGGATAGCGCGCCCGTGGGACACCGTCGCCACCCGGGTGATATTTTAACGACCGCTTGACAATCCGCAGCCCGGATAGGAGAGTGTGGCAAATATCACAAGTTCTGCCGGCCATCCACCCGTTTTCTACACCTGTGCCTCAACGACGTGCGAGAGGCAAGGAGGCTACTCTATGTCCCGGATCTCCCGGCGGGAGTTCATGGACTGGATCGGACGGGCGGGCACATCCGCTGCCCTGCTGGAGGTGCTGCCGCCCGGCATCCTGGAAGCGCTCCAGCAGGCGGTCAAACAGTACCCCCTCATCTGGCTCCAGCTCTCAAACTGTTCCGGCTGCTCGGTGTCGGCCATCAATACGATCCACCCCAACATCGAGAACGTGCTGCTCGACCAGATCATCCCCAACTACCAGCTCTCGCTCCGCTTCCAGCAGACCGTGATGTCGGCCTCCGGGGAACTCGCCATGCAGGCCCTCGACGAGACGCACCAGGAATGGAAGGGGAAGTACATCCTCATCGCCGAGGGAGCCGTTCCGACCAAGGAAAACGGCATCTTCGGACACATGGGGGAAAGTCAGGGGCGTCCGAGGACGCTGGCGGCGCACGTCCGGGAGCTAGCTCCGGACGCGCTGGCCATCCTGGCGCTCGGCACCTGTGCCTCCTACGGCGGTATCTCCGCCGCGGCACCCAACACAACCGGCTGCGTCGGGGTCGGGGCCTTTCTCGCCCAGGAGGGCATCACCACACCGTTGATCAACATCCCCGGCTGTCCCGCCCACCCCGACTGGTTCATCGGCACGGTCGCCCACGTTCTTCTGCTGGGTCTGCCCAAACCCGAGGAGGTCGACCAGCACGGCCGCTTGAAGCTCTTCTACGGATCAACCGTCCACCGGGCGTGCACCAACCGCGACTACATGGACGAAGGGATCATGGCCCAGAAGCCCGGCCAGATCGGCTGCCTGCTGGAACTGGGCTGCAAGGGTCCCTTCACCATGGCGGACTGCCCCCGGCGTTCCTGGAACTCGGGGGTGAACTGGTGCATCGGCTCAGGTGGCCCCTGCCTGGGCTGCACCGAACCGGGATTCCCGGACGAGTTCTGCCCCTTCCTTACGATCAAGCAGGAGAACTGAGCGATGCCAGCTCCCGTAACCATCAGACTGGATCCGATCACCCGGATCGAAGGACACCTGAGCGTCGAAAGCGTGGTGGACGAGGGAGAGGTGAAGGAAGCCCACGTCTCGGGCACCCTCTTCCGCGGCTTCGAGAACATGATCCTCGGACACTCGCCGCTCGACGTCATCCAGTTCGCTCAGAGATTCTGCGGGGTCTGCCCCACCGCCCACGCCATCGCCAGCGCCCAGGCGCTGGACATGGCTCTGGGGATCGTGCCGACCGAGAACGGCCGGGTCATCCGGAACCTGGTCGGCGGCGCCAACTGGATACAGTCGCACCTGCTCCACTTCTACACGCTCTCGGCCCTCGACTACTTCCCCGGTCCCTACACCCCCCCGTTCATCCCGCGCTTCGAGGGGGACTACCGGCTCCCCAAGGCCCTCAACGATGATCTTCTCAATCACTACATCCTGGCCCTCTCCATGAGGTTGAAAGCGCACGAACTCTCGGCGGTCTTCTCCGGGAAGATGCCCCACAGCGCCTCCATCGTCCCCGGCGGCGTCACCATCCAGCCGACGGTGGACAAGGTGACCACCTTCCTGTGGCGGCTGCGGGAACTGCGCGACTTCATCGACAACTACTACCTGCCCGATGTCATCGCGGTCGCCCGCGTGTACCAGGACATGCTCGAGCAGGGGCGGGGGCCGGACCGTCTTCTCACCTACGGTTCGTACGACCTCAATACTGAAGCGGACGTGACCCACCGCCGGCGGCTGCTTCAGATGGGCCGCCTGGTCAGCGGACGGGTGGAGAGCTTCGACCCGGCCAAGATCACCGAGGAGGTCCGGAACAGCTGGTACACCGACTCGGGACCCCGCTCTCCCCGGGAAGGGAGAACGGTCCCCATGACGGGCAAGTCGGGCGCCTACAGCTGGGTGAAGGCCCCCCGCTACGAAGGAGAGGTCTACGAGGTCGGCCCGACGGCACGGGTGCTCTGCACCGCGCTCTCCGGAGAGAGCCCGGCCATGACGGCCATCACCGACCATGTCCTCTCGGAACTCCGGGCCGTCCCCGAGGTATTCCATTCCACCATGGGGCGGCATCTCGCCCGGGCCATCGAGACGAAATTCGTGGCCGACGCCATGAGCGAATGGATCATGGAGTTCCGGCTGGGCGAGCCGGTCTGCGCCGACTTCAAGATCCCGGACCAGGCCTCCGGTATGGGCCTGTGGTGCGCACCGCGGGGAGCACTGGGACACTGGCTCGACATCGAGGAGGGGAAGGTGAGCCGCTACCAGGCGATCGTGCCGACCACCTGGAATTGTTCCCCCCGCGACGACCAAGGGACGCCCGGTCCGCTGGAGCAGGCGCTGGTGGGAACGCCGGTCAAGGACACCGACAATCCCATCGAGGTGCTCCGGGTGGTCCACTCGTTCGATCCCTGCGTCGCCTGCGCGATCCACGTGCTGGACGCCCGGCGGAACGAGCGCCTGGCCTTCCGGGCCTGCTGAGGGAGAAACGGCCGGCGGCCGGGAGCGGGGGGACTCACTCCTCCTGCAGCCGGCGGGCCTCCTCGCGGGCGGCCTGCAGCAGGGCCGGGAGGGCGCCGGAGACGGGCCGGCTGAGCCGCGACCGGCCCGTCGCGAGCCGGTCCGGCTCCACACCCAGGAGCACCCCGCGCAGGGGACGTCCCAGCAGGCGCGCCTGCTGCAGCAGGTGGCGCACGCCCAGTTCGTGCACCGAGAGGGGGACCCCGACGGGGTCGCCGATCTCCTCCAGCGGGAGGCGGTGGATCGTACCGGGCGGGCTCCCGGCCCGGACGGCGTCCAGGAGCACCACCTTCTCCTCCGGTTCCAGGAAGGCCAGCAGGTCGACGCCGAGCGTCCCGGCCTCGAGCAGACGCACCCCCGGCGGCAGGCCTCCTTCGTCTCTGAGCCCCTCCACGGCCAGCACCCCGACAGCGTCGTCGCCGCCCAGCAGCTGGCCGATCCCGACGACGGCTACCGATCTCGGCATCTGCTGCGGGTCAGGCATGCGAAGCCATCCGGGCAGGAGCCCTCTGCTAATGCTGACTCGGTGAACGCGCCACCTCGATCCCGGCATGCATGGGAGGGAGGATAACCCCCGGGGGGGACGCCGTCGCCCCTCAGATCAAGCTGCAGATCGCTCAACTCCTGTTCAGAGAGGCGATGTCATCTAAAGAAGGTGGTCGGAAGGTCCAGCCGCGCGATCGAGCCCAAGCGCCGTGAAACGAAGAAAGCCCTGTTCCCGACCACCGTGATGTCTCCGGCTTCCAGTGAAACAGAGCTATTGACATGAGTGCTCTTGACAATGGTCCCGTCTTGGCGAAGTCGGATGGCTCTCCCGCCCATGGTGACAATGAAACCGTCATCGCATCGGCCAAAACTCACTGAGACGTCCTTGGGACCTCTCGCGTTCGTGTATTCCTGTCGCAGAGAGTCGAACGGGTAGGCCTCCTGAGAGGTCAGAATATCCTTGAGGATCCTTTGCGTCGACTTGTCCGCTCCCACGAATGCTCCCGACCAATCTACCCGTACTTCGGACTTGAGTTGCGAATCGGCGTACACCCGGAGCGTGGACCAGAAGGTGCTCAGGGCCGCAAAGGTGCTATCATCAATTCTTGCCATTCGCGTGAATCCCGCGATCCGCCACTGACCGCGATTCGGGGTCACGGACTGCCCGAACGTGCGGACGATCTCCCCCTCGGCGTTGAGTTCCACGATGTGATAGTCTTCGGAATCCGTAGCCAGCATGATTCTGTCCACTCCGATGATGACCATGTCGAATACTTGGTTCACCAAATGAACCTGAGTAATGAGATTGCCGTCGAGGTCGTACAGGACGAGCCTCCCCAGCCCATTGTCAGCGAGGGCCAGCACTCTCGATCCGACCGCGATGCAGGAATGGTCACCTCCCCTCTTGTCGAACTCGAACTCACCGGGACCTGAACCCCGACCCAGGCGCTGCCATCGAAAGCTCAAATCCGCGTTCAGACATATGATTCCAGATAACGCGGCATCCAGTAGGTAGATGTTCCCGAGGCTGTCGTGGTCGATGGAAACCGGAAGCCCGAACGATTCGAACTTTCCAGAAACGCTGTATCCGTCCAGGTTGGTCGAGCCTATCGCTGCCGTATCTACGCTACCTGCCCTTTCACAACCTGTCGCCAGGATCGGAATAGCGACCACGAATACGAGGAGCAGGGCGAGCTGGCGCCAGCGGGCCGGGGGGTCGTCGCGCATGCGCTCAGGTCCCTGGTCTTAATCCTCTGAGGTAGGCCAGGTACCCGCTGTTGAGCGCCTTCCACTTCCGGATGATGGCCTTGGCCTGGAGCTTGACGAAAGCGCTCTCCAGGGAAGGGACCCGGAAGCCCGACAGCAGTGAGGTGGTCACCCCGCGGGCCGTCTCGAAGACGATGTTGAGGGAGTCGTTCATGACCGCGACCAGGGAGTAGAAGTCCTGGAAGGCCTGCAGCGTCCCCTCCTGGAGTTCGGAGGGGGTGAAGTTGAGAGGACGGTACACGGCGTGCATGCCGTCGTAGAAGCTCCACATCCGGTGGAGGAGCCGGCCCTCCTTTTCCATCCGCTTGAAGAACCCGGTCCCCGGCAGGGGGGTCAGGATCATGAACTGGACCGAGCTGAGACGGCTCTTCCGGCAGAAGGCGGCGGTCTCGCGGAAGAGGGCGGCGTCTTCCTCGTCGCTGCCGAAGATGAACATGCCGTGGATGCTGATCTGATGGGCGTGGAAGACCTCGATCGCCGCCCGGACGTCCTCGGGGGACTGCCGCTTGTTCATCCCCTCCAGGGTGGCGGGATCGATCGATTCGAAGCCGATGTAGACCCGCAGGCAGCCGGAGCGGCGCATCTTGGCGACCAGTTCGCGGTCGCGGGTGATATCGGCCCGCACCTGGGCCGTCCACTTGAGTCCCATCTTCCGCCGGATCATCTCGTCCAGCAGGGCGTGGGTCCGCTTCGGGTTGGCCGCGAAGTTGTCGTCGTAGAAGAAGATCTGGCGGGTCGGGGCCCGCTCCAGGTCCTCGAGCACCCGGGCCGGCGAATGGGTCCGGTAGCCGCGTCCGAACATCTCGGTCACCGCGCAGAAGTTACAGTCGTAGGGGCAGCCTCGTGAGGTGACCACCGGCGTGATGTTGAGCCGCTCCCGGCCCAGCAGGAGACCGAAGTCGGGGCTGGGGACCACGTCCAGGTCGCGCAGCCGGGGCCCGGCGACCACCCGCTCGCCGCCGTGCCGGAGCAGGTCGACGATCACCTGCTCCCCTTCCCCGACCACCACGTGGTCGGCGCACTCGGCCGCCTCCTCGGGCAGGAAGGAGGGATGGATGCCCCCGATGACGATCTTCCGCCCGGGATACAGGTCGCGGAAGGTACGGGCGATTTCGTAGCCTCGCTCGGCGGTCGGGGTGAGCAGACTGAGCAGCAGGAAATCGGTGTCGAGCTCGGCCAGGGTGACGTCGCGGTGCAGCAGGTTCTCATTGATGATCCGCACCTCGAAACCCGCCTGCTGGAGGATCGTGCCCAGGTAGAGCGGACCCATGAGGGGGAGGTGGAGGTAGTCGGCGAAGACGTTGGCCTTGACGCCGCGCGGTTCGACGATGAGCACTCGTTTCTTCATGACGACTCCTTACGGTCGGGCCGCGCGATCAGGAGCAGGCAGCCGCCGAAGAGGACCAGGGAGATGGGCCAGAGACGGGGATCCACGGTGGCTACCAACAGGAACACCCCGCAGATCAGAAGCAGGCCGAGGGCGATGGGGAGGAAGATGCGGCGCCATCTCCCCCCGAGGACCGGGCCGATGAAGGCCAGCCCCAGGAAGCCGATGAAGAGCGGCCAGAGGTCTCCCAGCAGGGTCCAGGAGGTGTAGTTGAGGAAGAAGAAGAGGAACGCACAGCAGACCAGATAGATCCCCAGGCCCATCAGGAGCGTGTCCCGGCGGGCCTGGTGGAAGTAGAGCAGGAGGAACCCGGCGCCCAGGATGAGCGGGAAGAGCGGCCAGAGCCGCCAGAAGCCGTGCACGATCCCGTAGCTCTCCAGGATGAGGATCAGGCCGGAGAGGATGGAGAGGACGGCGATCACACCTGTGGCCGGTCGGCTCATCGCTCTATTCCTCGGGGGGGCTCCTCGGGAACCCTACCCCCGCCCCGGCAGGGTGTCAAATCCACCAACGGGTCCCGTTGACCCCCCCCCGGGCGTTCGCTACCTTGCCGTCCGGCCGCGCGGGCCTGTCCCGCCGAGCCCGCATCCACGCACCAGCAAGGAGCCGCGCCCCGATGGCCCAACGCACCATCGTCGCGATGCCGGGAGACGGCATCGGCAAGATCGTCCTGGCCGAGGCCATCCGTGTCCTGGACGCGGTCGGATTCGACGCCGAATACGTCCATGGCGATATCGGCTGGGAGTTCTGGTGCCACGAGGGAGATGCCCTCCCCGAACGCACCATCGAGCTACTCAGGCAGCACAAGATCGGACTCTTCGGCGCCATCACCTCGAAACCGAAGGACGAGGCGGACGCCGAGCTCGATCCCGCTCTGAAGGGGAAGGGGTATGTCTACTACAGCCCGATCGTGGGACTGAGGCAGGTCTTCGACCTGGACGTCTCGGTCCGCCCCTGCATCTCCTTTCCCGGAAACCCGCTCAACTTCGTGCGGCGGAGCCGGGATGGTTCGATCGAGGAGCCTTTCGTCAACGCGGTCATCTTCCGCCAGAACACCGAAGGGCTCTACAGCGGGGTGGAGTGGACCGACCCGCCGCCGGCCGTACGGGCCGCCCTGGAAAGCCACCCCAAGTTCAAGCCCTTCCGGGAAGTCCCCGGACCCGACCTGGCCGTCTCCACCCGTATCTTCAGCCGGGGCGCCTGCCGCCGGATTGTCGAGGCCGCCTTCGCCTATGCCCGCGAGTTCGGCTACCGTTCGGTGACCGTGTGCGAGAAGCCCAACGTGATCCGCGAGACCAGCGGGATGATGGTCAAGGAGGCCCGCCGGGTCGCCCAGCGCTATCCCGGCATCGCCCTCTGGGAGACCAACATCGACGCCCAGACGATGTGGCTGACCAAGAACCCGGAGGACTACGGAGTGATCGTGGCCGGCAACATGTTCGGCGACATCATCTCGGACGCCTTCGCCGGCCTGGTCGGCGGGCTTGGCTTCGCCGCCTCCTCGAACGAGGGGCAGGAAGTGGCGGTGTTCGAACCGACCCACGGCTCGGCCCCCAAGTACGCCGAGCTGGAGCCCAGCATCGTCAACCCGATCGCCATGTTCCTGTCGGCCGCCCTGATGCTCGACCGGCTCGGGGAGCGGGAGAAGGCCGACCGGGTGCGCCGGGCCATCGCCAGGGTGGTGAAGGAAGGGCGGGTCCGGACCTACGATATGATGAAGATCGCCGGGGGACCGAAAGCGATCGCACAGGGGGCGGCTTCGACCGAACAGATGACCGAGGCCGTGATCGCGGCCCTGGGCCGCGACTGAGCCGACCCGGCCGACGAAGGAGGAGAACGGGATGATCGATGCCGCGAGGGTGCAGGAGCGCTTCGCCGACCTGCTGGAGATGATCGGGGACGAGCGTCTGCGCGGGCAGGTCGTGGAGGCGTGGCTGCTCGCCTGTGCCGAAGGGGGCTGGACCGACCTCGAACAGGTCGAGCGGATGCCCTTCTCCCTGCTGACCGACTGCGGCGGTCTGGGCTTTTTGGAGCACACCGAGGCGGTCACCCGCGGGGCGCTCGGACTGGCCCAGGCCCAGGTGGACGCCTACGAGGAGATGCCCTACCGGATCAACTTCGACCGGTTGATCGCCGGGGGCCTGCTCCACGACGTGGGCAAGCTGCTGGAGATCGAACCGGACGGCACTGGGGGCTACCGGATGAGCCGGCACGGACGCTCCACCCGCCACCCGATCAGCGGCACGGTGATCGCCGCGAGGGTCGGCCTGCCGGTGGAGGTCCAGAACATCATCGCCTGTCATTCCAAGGAAGGAGAGGGTCAACCGCGCACGGTCGAGACGATCCTGATCCACCAGGCCGACTTCGCCACCTTCGACCCCTTCACGATGCGGGCCGCGGGCAGGCTGATCGAGGACTGAGCGCGTGGGCCGGACCCTGATCGAGCAGATCATCGCCGCCCATACCGGCGATGCGGTCGCCCCCGGGGCCACCGTGGAGATGCGGGTGGACCTGCGGGCGGCCCGCGACTTCGGCGGCGCCAACGTGATCGGGCACCTGGAGGAGCACGGCCTGGGGGTGGCCGACCCCGGACGGACCCTCTTCACCTTCGACTGCAATCCGACCGGCTCCGACCAGGGGTACGCGGCCAACCAGCACCGCTGCCGGCTCTTCGCCCGCCGCCACGGCCTGAGGGTCTACGACATCGACCGGGGGATCGGCACCCACCTGGTCATCGAGGAGGGGCTGGTCGGCCCGGGGGAGACCTTCGTCTCCACCGACTCCCATGCCAACATCCTGGGGGCGGTCGGCGCCTTCGGGCAGGGGATGGGGGACCTCGATATCGCCAGTGCCTTCGCCCGCGGTTCGGTCTGGTTCCAGGTCCCCGAGACCGTGCACGTGCACCTGACCGGCGTCCCTTCGGCCACTGCTACCGCCAAGGACCTGACCCTGGCGCTGGTGCGCCACTTCGGCGCCAAGGGGTTGCTCGGTTGTGCGGTCGAGGTGACCGGGGAGGCGATCCAGGCACTCGACCTGGCCGGACGCCTCACCCTGGCCTCGATGGCCACCGAGATGGGCGCCATCATCCTCTTCCCCGAGCCCTCGGAGCGGGTGGCGGCCGAGTACACCCGCCTGACCGGCCGGGATCGGGAGTGGCCGTGGTCCGACCCGGATGCGACCCGGCAGCGGGAGGAGGTCGTGGACATCGACGGGCTGGAGCCGCTGGTCAGCCGCCCGGGCCGTCCCGAGGACGTGGTGGCGCTGGCCGGGCTGACCGGGACCCCGATCGATTCCGCCTTCCTCGGCTCCTGCACGAACGGCCGGCTCGAGGACCTGGCGGCGGCCGCCCGGATCCTGCAGGACCGCCGGGTGGCCGAAGGGGTAGTGCTCAAAGTCGTCCCGGCCACCGACCGGGTCTGGATCGAGGCGCTGCGGGCCGGACTGCTCGGGATCTTCAAGGAGGCCGGAGCGCTGGTCTCGAACGCCGGCTGCGCAGGCTGCGCGGCCGGACAGGTCGGACAGACCGGACCCGACGAGACCACCGTCTCGAGCGGCAACCGCAACTTCCCCGGCAAGCAGGGTCTGGGCGAGGTCTTCCTGGCCTCCCCGGAGACGGTGGCCGCCTCGGCGGTCACCGGGATGCTCACTCCGGCCGATGGGATCGACCGGGCGCCCCCCCGTCCCCGGCGGCTGGTCGTGCTACCGGCAGCCCTCCCCGATCCGACCCGTCCGGCGGAAGCCCCCGCTCCGCCGCCGGCCGAAGAGCGCCCCACCCTCCTGGAGGGGCGTGTCTGGGTGCTCGACCGCGATTCGGTCGACACCGACATGATCTTCCACAACCGGCACCTGGCCCTCACCGACCTCGCGGCCATGGGCCGGCACGCCCTGGGCAACATCCCGGGGTGGGAGGACTTCCCGGAGCGGGTCCGGCCGGGGGACTTCCTGGTCACCGGAGCCAACTTCGGGGCGGGTTCCAGCCGCCAGCAGGCGGTCGACTGCTTCCGGGCGCTCGGCCTGAGCGGGGTAATCGCCCCCTCCTTCGGAGCCATCTACGAACGGAACGCGATCAACGCGGGCTTCCCGGTGCTGCACGGTGAGTTGCGGGGGGTGTTGCAGGAGGGGGAGCGCATCCGGGTGGACCTGGAGACGGGTGCCGGGCAGCGGCTCGAGGAGGGGACCGACTTCCAGGTCGCACCCCTGTCCCCGGTGCCGTTGCGTATCTACCGGCGCGGCGGCCTGCTGGCCGGGCACTGAGGGAGGAGAGAAGCGTGGGCACCTTCGCCCAGAACGTGCTGGCCTACGCCGCCGGGCTCGAGAGCGTGAGCATCGGGCAGATCGTGACGGTGCATCCCCGCCGCCTTCTCACCCACGACAACACGGCCGCCATCATCGAAAAGATCGCCCCGGAACTGGAACGGTACGGGGTGGCCGACCCCGACCAGCCGGTCATCGTGCTCGACCACGTGGTCCCGGCGGTGGACACCACCACCGCCGACGGACACCGGCGCATCCGCGCGTTCGTGGCCCGTCACGCTCTGGTGCACTTCTACGATGTCGGCGAGGGGATCTGCCACCAGATCGTGCTGGAACGGGGGCTGGCGTTGCCCGGCCAGGTGATCGTGGGGAGCGATTCCCACACCTGCTCCTACGGTGCGGTGGGGACCTTTGCCACCGGCATCGACCGGACCGAGGCGGCCGCCCTGCTGCTGACCGGGGAGACCTGGCTGCGGGTGCCCGCCTCGATCCGGGTGGTCATGAGCGGGCGGCTTCCGGCCCTGACCTCCGCCAAGGACCTGGTGCTCAGCCTGATCGGCCGGCTGGGGGCCGACGGGGCCGCCTACCGGAGTGTCGAGTTCCATGGCGAAGTGTCCGCCCTCAGCCTCGAGGAGCGGATCACGATCGCCAACATGGGGGTGGAGATGGGGGCCAAGACGGCCGTCTTCCCGGTCGATGAGCAGACCCGGGCCTTCCTGGAGTTGGCCGCCCCCGACTGGGACGGCCAGGGGGCGGTCTGGGCGGACCCGGATGCGGAATACGAGCAGGAGATCCCCCTCGATCTCTCCGCACTGGAACCGGTGGTCGCCCGTCCCGGTGCGGTGGACGCGGTGGTGCCGGTGGGCGCGGCGGCCGGGGTGCGGGTCCACCAGGTCCTGCTGGGCACCTGCACGAACGGACGGTTGAGCGACCTGCGGGAGGCGGCCGCCCTGCTGGCCGGCCGGAAGATCCACCCCGGGGTGCGGCTGCTGGTCACCCCGGCCAGCCGCCGGGTCTTCGATGCCGCCCTGGCCGACGGTACCATCGCCGAGTTGAGCCGGGCAGGGGCGACCATCCTGCCGGCCGGCTGCGGCCCCTGCCTGGGCGCCCATCTGGGTATCCTGGCCCCGGGGGAAGTCTGCCTCTCCACCTCCAACCGCAACTTCAAGGGACGGATGGGCACCCCCGACTCCGAGATCTATCTGGGCAGCCCGCTCACGGCCGCCGCCAGCGCCCTGACCGGGGTGATCACCGACCCGCGGGAGGTGGCGGCCGTCGGAGGAGGAGCCCGATGAGGGTCTGGCGCTACGGTGACGACGTGAACACCGACCAGCTCTTCCCGGGCAAGTACACCTACACCTGCAGCCGGCCCGAGGAGATCGTCCCCCACCTGCTGGAGGACCTCGATCCCGCCTTCGCCGCCGGGGTGACGCCGGGCGATGTGGTGCTGGCCGGGCGCAACTTCGGCTGCGGATCCAGCCGGGAGCAACCGGCGGTGGGCCTGCGGACGGCCGGGATCGCCGCGGTGGTGGCCGTCTCGTTCGCCCGCATCTTCTACCGGGCGGCCATCAACCAGGGACTGCTGCTGGTCGAGTCCCCCGAGGCGGTCGCCGCCTGGCGGGAGGGGGAGGAGATCCAGCTCGACCCGGCGGCCGGCCGGATCATGGTGGGCGGGCGCACCTTCCTCATCCCCCCCCTCCCCCCCCTGCTCCTCCAGATCCAGGAGGCCGGGGGGCTGCTTCCCGCCGTACGCCGCCGCCTGGCCGCCCGAGACGCTGAACCGGGAACCCGGTTTCAGGAGGAGACCCGATGAGTCCCCGAACGCAGGAGCGGAAGCGGAACGGACCGGCCGCGGCCGAAGCAGGCCACCGGGGTCCCGAGGTGCGGAGCGACTGCTGGGTGCGGGTCGATCCGGCCGGCCCGTCCGGGCTGGCGATCACCAGCAAGGTGGCCGACCTCTACGGGACCAGCCTCCGGGAATTGCTCGAGGCCGGCGTGCACGGGCTCGGTCTGGAAGAGGCGGCGGTGACCGTGGAGGACCAGGGGGCCCTCCCCTGGGTGATCCTCGCCCGTCTGGAGGCGGCCGCCCGGGCGGCCTGCCCGGACCTGACGGCCCGACTGGAACCCCCCGGTCCACCGGTGGTCCGACGACCGGTACGGGATCGACTGCGCCGCTCCCGGCTCTACCTGCCGGGGAACACGCCGAAGTTCATGCTCAACGCCGCCCGGCATGTGCCCGACGGCGTGATCCTGGATCTGGAGGACTCGGTCGCCCCTCCCCGCAAGGCCGAGGCCCGTCTGCTGGTCCGTAACGCCCTGCGCTGCGGCGAGTGGGGGGAGTGCGAGTTGATGGTGCGGATCAACCAGCTCCCGGCCGGGTTGGAGGACCTGGCCGAGATCCTCCCCGAGAGTCCCGAGGTGATCCTGATACCCAAGGTGGAGGACCCCGGTCAGGTGGTCGAAGTGGAGCGGGCCTGCACCTCGCTGCTGCGGGGTCGGGAGGTGCCGCCGCCGCTGCTCATGCCGATCGTGGAGAGCGCCCGGGGTGTCCTTCAGGCCTTCCCGATCGCCTCGGCCAGCCCGCAAGTGGTCGCTCTGACCATCGGACTGGAGGACTATACCGCCGACCTGGGTGTGGAACGCACCGTAGAGGGACGTGAGTCGTTCTGGGCCCGGGCCATGCTGGTCACCGCTGCCCGGGCCGCGGGCGTCCAGCCGATCGACACCGTCTTCAGTGACGTCGAGGACCTGGTCGGGCTCGAGGCCGCCGTGCTTGAGGCGAAGGGGCTGGGTTTCGTGGGCAAGGGGTGCATCCATCCCCGCCAGATCCCGACCGTCCACAATGCCTTCGCCCCCACCTCCGGGGAGATCGAGAAGGCCACCGCCATCGTGGCCGCGTACGAACAGGCCCGCGTGCGTGGAGACGGGGTGGTCGCCCTGGGGAGCAAGATGATCGATCCCCCGGTGGTGGAGCGGGCGCTGCAGACAGTCGAAGCGGCCTTGCGGCTCGACCTGCTTGACCCCGACTGGCGCGAGCAGGAGCCCCCTCCCCCAGCTACGACCGCCCCCCCCTCCGAGGGGGGGGAGTAGGCCCAGAAAGGACGGCCGCGTCATGCCGGAACCGGGCATACCTCGGGTCACGAACGCCTCGGGCCGACCGGTCCCCGAACGGGTCAACGGGGTCCCCCAGGTCCCCTTCGCCGGAGTCGGCGTCCATCGGCCCGACGGGCGGAAGGTCGCCCCCCCCATCCGTTCCTGCGCCGACTATCCCCCCGACGGGGACAAACGGCTCCCTTCCCTGAAGGCCGCCCTGGAAGCGTGCGGGGTGGAAGACGGGATGACCATCAGCACCCACCACCACCTGCGCGACGGCGACCAGGTGGCGGTCGCCCTCTTCGACGCGGCGGCCGAGATGGGACTGCGCGAGCTGGTCTGGTTCCCCAGCGCCGCCTTCCCCTGTCACGCCCCCCTCATCCGCCATCTCGACTCGGGGGTCATCCATCACATCGAGGGGAGCCTGAACGGCCCGCTCGGGGAATACTGCTCGCGGGGGCGGATGAAGGGCACCCACATCCTCCGCTCCCACGGTGGGCGCTGGCAGGCCATCCAGGACGGCGAGGTGCACATCGACCTGGCCGTGATCGCCGCACCCAACGCCGACCCCTTCGGGAACGCCAACGGGCTGGAGGGTCCCGCCGCAACCGGAGGACTCGGCTTCGCCCTGGCCGACTCCCGCTTCGCCGACCGGGTCGTGGTGGTCACCGACCACCTGGTGCCCTTCCCCGCCGTCCCCTGGCAGATCCAGGGTAACGATGTCGACTTCGTGGTCGTGGTGCCCAGCCTGGGGGACGCCTCGAAGATCGTCTCGGGGACCACCCGAATCACCCGCAGCCCCGACCGCATGCTGATCGCCGAGCTGGCCGCCCGCTTCACCGCCGAAGCGGGTATCCTGCGCGACGGTTTCTCCTTCCAGGCGGGCGCGGGGGGGACCGCCCTGGCCTACGCCCTCTACCTGAAGGAGATGATGAAGCGGGCCGGGGTGAAGGCGCGCTTCATCCGCGGCGGGACCACCCGCTATCTGGTGGAGATGCTCGAGGAGGGATTGACCGACTACCTGCTCGACGGTCAGACCTTCGACCTGGACGCGGTACGCT
Organism: uncultured Gemmatimonadota bacterium; assembly: GCA_964519015.1. Classification (GTDB taxonomy): domain Bacteria; phylum Blakebacterota; class Blakebacteria; order Blakebacterales; family CAYUVJ01; genus CAZFHZ01. The sequence continues at coordinate 34,467 of CAZFHZ010000001.1, forward strand.
CCATGGGACGCAACCCCGGTCACGTCATGACCAGTCCCTTCACCTCCTACAATTACCACGGCAAGGGGAACTTCGCCTCGCTGGTGGACGTGGTCGTGCTGGGGGCCACCGAGGTCGACCTGGCCTTCAACGGCAACGTGGTGACCCACTCCGACGGGCGGCTCCTCCACGGCATCGGCGGCTGGCAGAACTGCCTGTTCGGCCGGTGTGTCATCCTGGCCGTGCCGGCGGTGCGCGACCGCATCCCGGTGATCGTGGACGAGGTGACCACCCTGTGCGGGCCGGGGGAGCTCATCGATGTGGTGGTGACCGAGCGCGGGATCGCCGTCAATCCCCGCCGCGGCGACCTGCTCGAGGCGGTGAAGGGTTCCCCCCTGCCGATCCGGCCGCTGGAGGAGATCAAGGCCGAGCTCGACCGGGTCTGCGGGGTGCCGGAGAGGCCCTCCCGGAGCGGGGAGGTTGTTTCGGTGGTCAAGTGGGTCGACGGCACCCTCCTCGACTGCATCCACCGGGTGGACTGATCGCTCCCGACGACCTCTTCCCGGCCGCGGTTCCTGCACCCGTCCACCCACCCTCGATCCCACATCAGGCTACCGGAACGAGAACGGCACCCGGAGGTGTGACGCCACCGGGTGCCGCCGGTCACCTACTGGTGACCGCGCTCAAGCAGTTTTCCCGCTCACCGGGGAGTGACGGGTATGGACGGCGGGAGGGGCAGGACCATGGTGGGATGGGCTGGGCTGAGCATATACCCCTTGGTCCGATCCGATCCGATCTTCATCGGGGGGGTGTGGGCTTTCAGGGTGTTGCTCATGGGTGCCCAGGAGAAGACCACGATGCCCAGCACCTCGTGGGGGGGCGAACCCTGGTTGGAGGCGACCAGCGCGTCGAAGAAGATCCGGTCGCCGCTCTGGGTGGGCCACCACAAGCAGCCGATCGGGAAGGCGTGCCGGACCGGGGAGGTCTCCTCCCCGGGATGGGTCGGACCGGTGAGCGGGCTGCCCACCAACTCGTAGCCCATCGCGCTCAGGTCGGCGAGAAAAGCCGCTTGTTCACGGACGTGATCGAACCGGCCGACCGAACCGTCGGCGATGTAGTAGCTGGTGAAATCGCCCGGCACGAAAACCTGCGAACTGTCCGGGCTGAAGACCGCATAGGTGGGCAGTTCGGTAGTGGTGATGGGGAGCTGCTCGGCCCCCGAGCCGTCCGGATGCGCCCGCCAGAGCTGGGCGTCCGCTCCCGTGGTCCCGGTGACCTTGGCGAAGAGGACCCAGCTCCCCCCCTGCGTGAAAGCGGGGGTCCAGTAGGAGAGGGAAGCGGAGGCGTCGCTGGTGATCATCGTGGGGGAGCCCTCCGGACCCGTCTGCACGATGATGTTATAGCCATCCGTGTCCGAACCGTCCATGTAGGCGAAACGCAGCTTGTGGGAGGGATCGATGGCGGGCGCCATCTGGTAGGTCCCCACCCCGATCACGTCGGTGAACTCGAGCAGGACGGTGTGCATGAAGGTGAGCTTGTCGTAGCCGAAGATGATGTGGTAGTGGTAGTTGGTGTCGAGGGTGAGGGTCGGTCCGAAGTAGTCGTTGTCCCCCCGGCGGTAGCCGTACCGCGTGCTGTTGGTGGACGGTACAAAGAGGGTGTAGAGTCCCAACATCTGCTCGGGGTCCTCGGTCAGGTGCCCGCTTATCAGGATGCGTCCGGCCACCAGCACGTTCGAGCGGTAGTAGACGTCGTTCGGTCCGACGGTGTCGCAGCCACTGCCCAACAGCAGGACGAAGGAGAATGGGACCAGACACATTGAGCGCAAACGCCGCATTACAGTATCCCTCACGCTAAGAGGCTCAGGTCGCCTGCCGGTCCGGAGAGGATAATAGATTTCCCGAAGTTCGGGAAGTCCTCCTCACTCTTGAAGAGGGCCCGGTGCTCGGTCGCTACTACCGTCACCCCCGCGGATTCCTTCTAGTGTCCCGAGTCGGAAATCGGACTTCCGGCAGACGACCCTTGACGTCCTCATTGTACTATTGTACTAATATATTAGTACAATAATCCCTCACCCGCAGGGGAGGCTCGCATGGAGTTCCTGATCGATTACACCAGCGGGATCCCGATCTACCGTCAGATCATCGAGCAGGTCCGCTACCGCGTAGCCCGGGGGGAACTGGTTACCGGGGACCGCCTGCCCACCGTGCGCCAACTCGCCGTCGACCTCTCGATCAACCCCAATACGGTCGCCCGGGCGTACCGCGAACTCGAGTTCGAGGGGGTCCTCGACACCCAGCAGGGCTCGGGGACCTTCGTCGGACGTCGGGTCCCCGCGATCGACCCGATCGAGCGGCAGCGCCGGCTCGATCAGATCCTCACCGAGCTGCTCACCCGGGCAGCCGCCTACGGTCTCACCCTCGAGGAGCTGCAGGCCGGGCTCCGGATCCGCCAGGAGGCCTCGTCATGAGCCAGACCCAGAAGTCATCCCCCGTCGCCGGGTTGCTGACCCTGCTGAACCCCGATCGCTTCGCGATCTCGCTCCGGGCCGATTTCCGCTTCGCCCCGATCAACGTGCTCATACTGCTGGTCGTCTTCGTGCTCGGGTTAGCCATCCACCTGGGCCTGCACGGCTTCAGTGTGGCCGCGGTGGGTTTCAGCCTTGGTACCGCCGCCCTCTTCGCGCTTATCCTGCGGCTCCACCAGATCTGGGAGACCGCCCTCATCGCCGGTACCCTGGTCTGCCTGGCCATCTACCTCCAGCTGCGGCCCGACAGCGAGGTCCTGCTGACCGCCGCCGTAGTGGCGTTGCTCCTCGCCCCGAGTGTCCAGATCGCCTACCAGTGGGAGCAAGCCGTGCTGCTGCGGTTCGGCCGCTTCAAGGGACTGCGGCGCTCCGGGCTCTTCCTGCTCCTGCCGGTGGTCGACAAGGTGGCCCAGTTCGTCGACCAGCGTATCCGGGTGAGCGACTTCAGCGCCGAGACCACCCTGACCAGTGACACCGTACCGGTGAACGTGGACGCCATCGCCTTCTGGATGGTCTGGGACCCGCAGAAGGCGGTGCTGGAGGTGGAGCAGTTCGAGACAGCGGTCATCCTCTCGGCCCAGACCGCCCTGCGGAACGCCATCGGCAAGCACGAGTTGGCCACCCTGTTGAGCGAGCGGGACCAGCTGGGAGGGGAGATCCAGAAGGTGCTGGACGATAAGACCAGCGCCTGGGGGATCACTACCCAGGCGGTCGAGATCCGCGACATCATCATCCCGCAGGCCCTTGAGGATGCGATGTCCCGGCAGGCCCAGGCGGAACGGGAGCGGCAGAGCCGGATCATCCTGGGTACGGCCGAGACCGAGATCGCCGAGAAGTTCGCCAAGGCCTCCGAGCACTACAAGAACAACCCTGTGGCGCTCCACCTGCGGGCGATGAACATGGTCTACGAGGGGCTGCGCAAGAAGGGCTCGATGATCATCGTCCCCTCCACCGCGGTGGAGACGATGGGACTGGGCGCGCTGGGCGGGCTGACCTCGTTCGACCGCACGCTCGGTGCGGCGCTGGAGTCCGCGGAGGAGGGGGAATCGGAGCGCGGCACCTCCTGAAGGCAGGCACTCAGCCGCAGAGCCGGCTCCGGTCGGCCGTGCGAGCCCGGCGGGCGTCCTCCCTGAGCCGGCGGTCGGGGGGAAGCCGGTCCCTGAGCAGTGCCAGCACGGGGGAGAGGAGCCCGGGATCGGCCTGCGGGTTGAGCTGATAGTCCACCCACCTGCCCTCCTTGCGATCCGTGATCAGGCCGGCCTGGCGCAGCACGGCCAGGTGCCGGGAGACGGTCGAGGTGGCCAGCCCCAGGATGTCGGTGATCTCGCAGACGCAGAGCGGACGCACCTCGAGCATCTTCAGGATGCGGATCCGGTTCGGTTCGGCCAGGGCCTTGAAGACCCGGCTCGCGGTGTCGAGGGTCATCACTGCGCTCCCGTCGCACCCTGCCGCAGCCACTCCCGCAGTTGTTCCTCCGTCGGCACCCGGCCGGCGGCGACCAGCCGACCGTTGATGACCAGCCCCGGGGTAGGGAGCGGACCGTAGGCGGCAATGGCCTCCAGGTCCCGCACGTGGACGACATCGCCGGCCAGCCCCTCCCGGGCGAGCACATCCCTCACTGCTTGTTCGAGCCGCTTACAGGTGGGGCAGCCGGGGCCGAGCACACGCACCACCAGGCCGGCGACCGGTTCGGGCGCGGTCTCCTGGCCGAGAAAGCGCCGGTATTCCCGCAGCAGGCTCTCCGCGTACGCCTCCCGGGCGTCCTCCGGCACATAGTTGTCCTGCCCGATCAACTGGAGCAGCCGGGCCGCTCCGGCGGCGTCGGCGCACACCCCTTCTTCGGCGGCCCGGGCAAGGACCTCCTTGAAACCGATGAGACCGACCGTCATCCCGGCCACCCGGATCTGCATGATGCCGCTCACGGAGTCCTCCCTCTCTGGAAAGTGGACCGGTACCAGTCCCCGAACCGCTCCCGGATCTCGTCCCGGACCCGGCGGAACACGTCGAGTACCTCCTCCGGCGGACCGGTCGCGGCGGCCGGGTCCTCGAAGCCGAGATGGAGCCGGTGGCCGACCTCGCCGGTGAAGATCGGACAGCTCTCCCGGGCCCCGTCGCAGACGGTAATGAGGTGGTCGAACGGGTCCTCCAGGAACTCCTCGACCGACCGGGGGCGCTCACCGGAGAGGTCGAGACCGACCTCCCGCATGACGTCGACCGCGAGCGGGTGGATCCACTCGGCCGGACGGGTGCCGGCCGAGTGGACCTCCAGTCCGGGATCGAGCGCCCTCAGGAAGGCAGCCGCCATCTGGCTGCGGCAGGAGTTCCCGGTGCAGAGGATGAAGATGCGGCTCACGAGATCCCCTTCCCACGCTCAGAAGAGCGCACCATAGAGCAGACCGGTGAGGGTGGCCATGACCACCACCAGTCCGACGAAAGCCAGGGTCTTGCGCGTCCCGATCACGCTGCGGATGACCAGCATGTTGGGCAGGCTCAGCGCCGGACCGGCCAGCAGCAGCGCCAGCGCCGGTCCCTTCCCCATCCCGCTCGAGAGCAGTCCCTGCACGATCGGCACTTCGGTCAGCGTCGCGAAGTACATGAAGGCGCCGGCCAGCGACGCGGCCAGGTTGGCCCCGAAGGAATTGCCCCCCACCAGACCGGCGATCCAGGCGTTCGGGATGATCCCCCGGCTCCCCGGCTCCGGACCACCCAGGAGAAGGCCGGCCACCAGCACGCCGGCCGCGAGCAGCGGCAGGATCTGCCGGGCGAAGCCCCAGCTCGAGGCCAGCCACTCCCGGGGCTCACCCCCGGTGACCGCCAGCAGCACGCTCAGGAGCACGACCGCGAGCGTGAACGGGACGGCGGGATGGGCCGGGAAGAGGAGGGCGGCGGCGGCCACGACGACCGCAGCTACGGTGACCGGCAGCGGCCTGAGGCCGAGCATCCGGACCAGGGAGAGGGCCAGGAGCAGGCCGAAGAGAGCCGTGATGAGCCACTTGGAGTGGAAGAGGACCCACCAGAGACCGGAAGTCGTCACCGGCCGTCCCCAGTTGGCGAAGACCAGGATGGCCACCAGGATGAAGAAGTGTCCGGCGGTCATCCAGAGGGGACGGGGCTCCTCCAGGACGGGTACCGCCACCTGGGCGGCCGCCCGTTCCTTTTCCTCCTTCCGGAAGAGGAACTGCATGGCCAGGCCGATGATGATGCTGAAGCCCACCGCCCCGACCACCCGGGCGATCCCCAGTTCCGGACCGAGGATACGGGCGGTCAGGATGATGGCCAGGATGTTGATCGCCGGTCCCGAGTAGAGGAAGGCGATGGCCGGGCCCAGGCCGGCCCCCCGCTTGTGGATGCTGGAGAAGAGCGGCAGCACGGTGCAGGAGCAGACCGCCAGGATGGTGCCGGAGACCGAGGCCACCAGGTAGGCCAGCCACTTCTTGGCATCCGAGCCGAAGTACCTGACCACGGCTGCCTGGCTGACGAAGACCGCGATCGTGCCGGCGATGAAGAAGGCCGGCACCAGGCAGAGCAGGACATGCTCCCGGGCGTACCACCGGACCAGGGCCAGGGCCTCACCGACCGCCCGATCGAAGACCGGTTGGCCGACCGGCAGGAAATAGGCCAGCAGGAAGAACCCGAGGATCCAGAGCAGGCTCCCGCGTTCTTCTTTCCAGCTCATGACGGCGACCGGGGACCGAAGACCGGGAGGCGGATCACACGTAGAACCTCCATTTCGTCATTTCGTCATTTCGTCATTTCGTCAACCGTGCAAATATATGCCCCCTCTCTTCCAGGGGGCAATCCTAGATTCGGCAAGGCAGGAAGCTGGGACCGGGGCGCGGCCTCAGTCGTCGGTCGGCGGGTGGGCCTCCACCGCGGCCGGTTCGAGGATGGGGGAGCCGATCCCGCGGGCGGCCAGAACCAGCCCCACCAGCGCTCCGGCCACCGCCGGTACGATCCAGGGGAATCCGGCCGCGGCGAAGGGGATGCGGGCGATGGCCGCGTTGGCGAAGGGGACCGGCAATCCGGCTGCGGTGAGCGCATCGAAGACGCTGGTGGCCAGGGCTCCCGTCACCGCCCCCGCGTAGACGGCCCGCTTCCGCACCGACCGCCCCAGCATGGTCAGCACGATCAGGCAGATGGCCACCGGGTAGACGGTGACCAGCAGCGGGACCGCGATATTGACGATGGTGGTCACCCCCACAGTGGCGAAAACGCCGCTGAAGACGACCGTGCCGATGCAGATGGCCTTGTAGCCCACCCGGCCTTTCGAGAGTTCACTGAAGTAATCTCCCACGGTGGCCGTGAGCCCGATGGAGGTGGTCAGGCAGGCCAGCCCCACCGCCAGGCCGAGGGCGACCTTGCCGGTGCCCCCCATCAGTCCCTGAGCGATGGCGATGAGCAGGTCGGTCCGTTCGATGGTCGGCGGGTAGAGCGAGCCGGCGGTCGCCCCGATATACATCAGGCCGCCGTAGACCAGCCCCAATCCGGTGGCCGCGATCAGTCCGGCCAGTGAGGTCATCTTCACCTGGTCCGATACCCCGGAATAGCCCTTGAAGACCAGGGCCCCGATCACGATCTCGGCGAAGACGATCGAGGCCATGGCATCCATGGTCTGGTAGCCCTCGCGGAAACCGCGTCCGAACGGGGTGGCCAGGCCGGTCTCGACCAGCGAACCGAGGGGGGTGAAGACCCCCTTCAGGATGATCCAGGCCAGGGTCAGGAGCAGGAAGGGAGTCAGGTACTTCCCGATCCGGTCGATGACGGCGGTCCTCTTGAGGGCGAAGAAGAGGGTGACCGTGAAATAGAGCACCGAGAAGAGGGCCACCGGGAAGCCGGGGAAGGAAGGCCGCAGACCCATCTCGAAGGCGGTGGCGCAGGTCCGCGGGATGGCCAGCAGCGGCCCGATGGCCAGGATGACCAGGATGCTCATTACCCGTCCGAAGAGCGGGCTGACCCGGCTCCCCAGGTGCTCCACCGTCCCCCCGGCCCGGGCGGCGGCCATGATGCCGAGCAGGGGCATCCCGATCCCGGTGATCAGGAACCCGAGCAGGGCCACCGACCAGACATCGCCGGCCAGCAGACCCATGAAGGGGGGGAAGATCAGGTTGCCGGCGCCGAAGAACATCGCGAACAGGGCGACACCCACCACCAGCACGTCGTTGGTCTTACGGCTCATCGGAAGGCCTCCCGGGGATTCGACTCGGGTCACGCTCTCGGAGTTATACCACCTCGGGCGACATTTCCCTCACCCGCTCCATGACGGCACACGCCCCGCCCGGTTCGATCGCTTGCCGCCCTCGGAGATCGTCCGGACCACTGCTACGGCCTTGACGCGGTGCGCCGCCGTAGTTGAATGTACAGGAGCCCACCAGACCGGGTCCTCGTGACCCTCTCACCGGACTGCGTACGGGAGAATGCAGCATATGCGAAAAGTCCCAGCCGAGCGACTCACCGAAGCGGTCCGCGAGATCTCCGTGACCGCCAACTACGACCTGCCCGAGGATGTGATGAAGGCGCTGGAGGACGCCCGGGGGACCGAGGTCTCGCCGGTCGGACTCGAGATCCTCGACCAGATCATCGAGAACGCGAAGATCGCCGCCGCCGACCGGGTCCCGATCTGTCAGGATACCGGGTTCGCGGTCATCTACCTGGAGATCGGGACCGAGGTCTGCATCGAAGGGGATGTGATCGCCGCGATCAACGAGGGGGTGCGTCAGGGGTACCAGGAGGGCTACCTCCGTAAATCGATCGTAAGCGACCCCCTGCGCCGCACCAACACCGGGGACAACACCCCGGCCGCGATCAGCGTGGATTTCGTGCCCGGGGACAAGGTCACCGTCACGATCGCCCCCAAGGGCGGGGGGAGCGAGAACATGAGCGAGGCGCGCCTCTACGCCCCGGCGGCCGGCCGGGAGGGGGTGGTCAACTTCGTGGTCGACCGGGTCGCCCGCTCGGGTTCCAACCCCTGCCCTCCGGTCATCGTCGGAGTCGGCATCGGCGGGACCTTCGACCTGTGCGCGAAGATCGCCAAGAAGGCGCTGCTCAAGGAGGTCGGTGAGCGGCACCCCGACCCCTACTACGCCGAGATGGAGCTGGAGATCCTGGAGAAGGTCAACAAGCTGGGGATCGGACCCCAGGGCCTGGGCGGCCGGACCACGGCGCTCGACGTCCACATCGAGGTCCATCCCTGTCACATCGCGAGCCTGCCGGTGGCGGTGAACATGCAGTGTCACGCCGCCCGCCACAAGAGCATGGTCATCTGAGGACCCGGAGGGAACGAACATGGAAGAGCGCAAGCGTGTCCAGCTCCCCCTGACGGCTGAGGCCGTCACCGACCTGAAGGCGGGTGACCGGGTGTTCCTCAGCGGTCCCATGCTCACGGGCCGGGACGCCGCCCACAAGCGACTGGTGGAACTGGTCGACAAAGGGGAGTCCCTGCCGGTCGAGTTGACCGGCCAGACCATCTATTTCGTCGGCCCCTCCCCGGCCAAACCCGACCAGGTGATCGGCTCCTGCGGCCCGACCACCTCCTACCGGATGGACCCTTACAGCCCGAAGCTGATCGCGCTGGGCCTGCGGGGGATGGTCGGCAAGGGGGAGCGAGGCCCCGAGGTGGTGGCGGCGATGAAGCAGTACGGGGCGGTCTACTTCGCGGCGGTGGGCGGGGCGGCCGCCCTCATCGCCCGCAGCGTGAAATCGACCGAGGTGGTCGCCTACGAGGATCTGGGGCCGGAGGCGATCCGGCTCATGGAGGTGGAGGACTTCCCGGTCATCGTGGCCCAGGACGCCCACGGTGGCAACCTCTACCGGGAAGGGGTGGAGCAGTACGCAATCGGGTGAGGGGACGCCCTCCAGACATAGGGGTATAGCCATGCTGAAGCGACTGACCGTGGTGGGAGCCGCCCTGCTGGCGGTGGCCGCCGGAGCCCATTTCGCGCTCACCGACGAGGGGCAGTGGACCCCCGACCAGATCGACCGGCTCGATCTGCGCCGGGCGGGGCTGCGCATCCCCGTCAGCCAGGTCTTCAATCCCGGCGGGGCCGGTATCCACGAGGCGGTGATCCTGCTCGGCGGAGGTACGGCCGAGTTCGTCAGCCCCGAGGGGCTCATCATGACGAACCACCACGTGGCCTTCGGGGCGGTCGCCCGTATCGCCACCGCCGAGGAGGACTACATCACCGACGGCTACCTGGCCCGCACCCCGGCCGAGGAGATCCGGGCCCAGGGCTATACGGCCAGCATCGTCCAGTTCTACGAGGACGTCACACCCAGGGTGCTCCAGGGGGTGGGACTTGAACTGACCTGGGAGGAGCGGCAGGAGGCCATCCGCCGGAACACCTCGGCGGTGCTCGAGGAAGCGCGACGGGCCCATCCCGACCTGCGGATGGAGGTCTCGACCCTCTCCTACGGGAACGCCTTCAAGCTGATGGGCTTCTTGATCATCCCCGACATCCGGATCGTCTACGTCCCCCCATTCGCGATCGGCAACTTCGGGGCCGAGACCGACAACTGGATGTTCCCCCGCCATACCGGGGATTTCTCCTTCATGCGTGCCTACGTCGGCCCCGACGGCAAGCCCGCCCCCTACAGCGAGTCGAACGTCCCCTACCGGCCCCGGACCTGGCTCAAGACGGCCCGGACGGGACCTAAGGAGGGGGACTTCGCCTTCCTGCTGGGCTTCCCGGGCACTACCATGCGCTACCGGGACTCCTACTTCCTGGATTACGAGTACACCTCCCGCCTCCCCTACGAGATCATGATCCGCGGTGAGCGGATCGACGTCATGAACCGGGCGGCCGAAGGGGACCGTGCCCTCCAGATCCGCTTCGCCGAGACCGTCAAGGGCCTGGCCAACACCTACAAGAACTACCAGGGGAAGGTGGTCGGGATGGCGCGGGCCGACCTGCCGGCCCTCCGGCGGGCCGAGGAGGCGGAATGGACGCGCTGGTACCGCGGCCGGCCTGAACTGCAACGGCGTTACGACGGTGTGCTGGAGGAGCTGGAAGGGCTTTTCGCCGAGGCCCGCCGGGACGATCCGCTCGCCCGCACGATCGGTGAGCTGACCTGGTCCCCGGTGCAGCAGCTGGCCGTGGATGTCTACGAGTGCCTGGTGCAGGCCGCCCTCCCCGAGGCCGAGCGTGCCCCAGCCTGGCGCGGGGCCGGCCTGGAGCGCCAGAAGAACCGGCTGCTGGCGGGACCGAGGGAGGTCTATCTCCCGGTGGACCGTGAACTCTACCGCCGGGCGGCCATTCGCGCGCTGGGTCTGCCGCCGGGGGAACGTCCGGCGACCTTCGCGGCGATCGTCGAGGGCCAGGAACTGCGGGGTTACGCCCCGGTCCTGGAGGCGGCGATCGAAGAAGCCTACGCCTCCTCCCCGCTGCTGCAGGCCACCGGCCGCGAGGAACTGCTCGGGCTCAGCCCCGAGGAGGGGGTCCGCCGCGGCGGGCTCTTCCTCCGGGTGGCGGCCGAGATCCACGAGAGCTCCCAACGGCTCGGGGAGCGGCAGCGCGCCCGCTCGGCCGAGCAGACCCGGCTCTGGCAGCGCTACGCGGAAGGGATCATGGCCTTCCGGGAGAGCCGTGGAAAGACCCTCTACCCCGACGCCAACCGCTCTCTGCGTTTCTCCTACGGGACCGTGCTGGGTTACGATCCGAAGGATGCCGTCCATATCAGGCCCTTCACCCACCTGACGGGAGTGATCGAGAAGGAGACCGGAGAAGGTGAGTTCATCGTGCCCGCCGCGCTCGAGGAGGCTTGGCGGCAGAAGCGGTTCGGCCCCTGGAAGGACGACTCCGGGGATGTCCCGGTGGACTTTCTGACCACCTGCGACACCACCGGCGGCAACTCGGGCAGCCCGGTGATGAACGCCCGCGGTGAACTGATCGGGATCAACTTCGACCGGGTCTGGGAGGCCACGGTCAACGACTACAACTTCGACCCCGACTTCGGTCGCAACATCAGTGTCGACATGCGCTACATCCTGCTGGTCTGCGCCACCTTCGGCGCCGACCGGGTGGTGAAGGAACTGGGCTGGTAAGGAGCGCCCGCGTGCTGGAACGGCTCTTCGCACTGGAGCGTCACGGGACCACGGTCTCCACCGAGGTGCGGGCCGGGATCGTGACCTTCATGACGATGAGCTACATCCTCTTCGTGCAGCGCGGGCTGCTCGGTTCCCCTCCCCCGGCCGGGGCGGGGATGGATCCGGGGGCGGTGGTGGTGGCCGCCTGCCTGGCCTCCGCAGCCGCCTGCCTGGTGATGGGTCTGGGGGCCAACTACCCGGTGGCACTGGCGCCGGGTATGGGAGAGAACTTCTTCTTCGTCACCGTGGCCGGCTTGAGTATCGGCGGGACCGTGCTGGGCTGGCGGGTGGCCATGACCGCCACCTTCCTGGCCGGCGCCCTCTTCCTGGTTCTCTCCCTCTTCCGGGTCCGCGAACGGGTCTTCCAGGCGGTCCCGGAAGGACTCAAGTACGCCATCGCGGTGGGCATCGGGGTGCTGATCGCCTTCTTCGGCCTGCAGAAGGCAGGGATCGTGGTGGGGGAACCCTTCGCCCAGGTCTCGATCGGGCGGTTCGACCGTCCCGAGACCCAGCTAGCCCTCTTCGGCCTGCTGGTCACCACCATCCTCTGGGTGCGCCGGGTGCGGGGGGCCTTCCTGCTCGGGATCGTGGTCACCACCCTGGTCGGTTGGGCCTTCGGGCTGGTCCGCTACCACGGGCTCTTCTCCCTCCCCCCCTCCCCGGCCCCGGTGGCCCTCCACTTCGATTTCGCCCGGACACTGACAGTGGGGATGGTCCCGATTCTGATCGTCTTCCTCTTCCTCGACCTCTTCGACACGATCGGCACGCTCATCGCCGTCGGGGAGCAGGCCGGCCTGATGAAGGAGGGGCGGCTGGAGAACGCCGGGCGGGCGTTGCTGGCGGATGCGGTCGGCACCGTGGTGGGAGCCTCCCTCGGCTCCTCGACCGTGACCAGCTACGTGGAGAGCACGGCCGGGGTGGCCGAGGGGGGTCGCACCGGCCTGACGGCGGTGGTGGTCGGCCTCTGCTTCCTGCTCGCCCTCTTCTGCTATCCGCTGGTGGAGATGGTCGGCGGAGGGGTGACCGTGACCCAGGTGCTGGCGGTCGGTCCCAACCGCCTCGAGGTCCCCTTCCTGCTCATCCCGACGGTGGCCCCGGTCCTGATCCTGGTGGGCTGCCTGATGATGCGGGGGGTGACCCGGATCGACTGGCACGACCCCACCGAAGCGCTGCCGGCCTTCCTGGTCATCCTCGGGATCCCGCTCGCCTTCAATATCGCCACCGGGATCGCCCTCGGATTCATCGCCTGGGCGGTCACCAAGACCGCTGCCGGGCGGGCCCGGGAGGTCTCCCCCCTGCTCTATGCGCTGGCCCTGCTCTTCCTCGCCTTCTTCCTCTTCGTGCGCCCCTGAAGGCCCTCTTCTATAATGGCCCCGGACCCTCCGGGGTGAGGACGCCCCACCCGGCCAGGAAGGTGTCCCGATGAAGGTGGTCATCGTCGGCGGTGGAGCAGTCGCCTACCAGATCGCGCGCGAGCTGGATGAACGGCTCGACATCGTGGTCATCGAGGAGGATCCGGAGGCGGCCACCCGCTTCGACCGGCTCGACGTACAGGTCGTCCGGGGCACCCCCACCGATCCGGTCCTGTTGCGCGGGCTCGCTCTCGGGGAGAACGACCATCTCATAGCCTGCAGCGAATCGGACGAGTACAACTTGGTCGTCTCACTGGCCGCCAAGGCCCACTGCGGCGTCAAGACCGCCTGTTTCATCACGCGGGATGATTTCTACCGCTCCCTGGTGCATCCGGAGAGCGGGCAACCGGTCCTGGCCATCGACCGGTTGATCAGCCCGCCCAGTCTGCTGGCCGAGGAGATCGCCCGGATCGTGCTGGTCCCCCGGGCGATCGACGTCAACACCTTCCTGGGCGGGCGTATCTGGCTGCAGGAGTACCGGGTCCCCCCCCGCACCCCGCTGGTAGGTCCTCCCCTCCATCGGCTCGGGCTCCCCCCCGAGGTCCTGGCGGTCGCCGTAGCCCGCGAGGAGGGCCTGCTGATCCCGGATGGAGGGACGGTGCTGCGCCCGGGCGACAAGGTGGTCTTCATGGGCACCCAGCGGGCGCTGCGCACCCTCGAGCGCCGCTTCTTCCACGAAGTGGTGGAACGGGTCGGCTTCGTGACCATCATCGGCGGCGGGGAGGTCGGACTGGCCCTGGCCCGCCGGCTCGAGGAAGAGGGGGACCTCGAGCTCAAGCTGATCGAGCGCTCCGCCGAGCGGTGCGAATATCTCGCCACGGTGCTCGACCGCTGCCTGGTGTTGAACGGGGACGGGACCGACCTGGAACTGCTCGACCTGGAGCAGGTCTTCCGGGCCGATGTGCTGGTCTCGGTCACCAGCGACGACGAGAAGAACCTGCTCTGCTCCCTGATCGCCCGGGAGATGGAGATCCCCAAGATCATCACCCGGGTGGACAACCCGGCCAACCTCCACCTCTTCGAGAGCGTGCGGGTCGACGTGCCGCTCAACCTCCGGGCCACCGCCATCAAGTCGGTGCTCGATTCCCTCCAGAGCACGCGCCTGCCGCTGCTGGCGTCCGTGGAGCGGGGAAAGGGGAGCGTGCTGGAGATCACGGTGGGTCCCGGCTTCCCCCCCACTCCGGTCCGGAGCATCCCCGACATCGACGATATGATCATCGGGGCGGTGGTACGCGACTTCGCCACAGTGGTGCCCCGCGGGGACGAGCTCATCCGCCCCGGGGACCGACTGCTCATCTTCACCCTGCAGGAATCGGCGGCTTCGATCCCCGGACGGTTCTAGCGAAATGATGCGAATTCCGGACTCGGGACGCTAGATGCGCCTCTCCGTCGTCTTCCAGACCGTCGGTCAGGTCCTCCGCTACTTCGCCCTGATCATGCTCCTCCCCCTGCTGGTGGATTGGCTCTACGGGGGATGGTTCGAGTCGCTCGGGTTCCTGATCGCCGGGATCTCGGCCGCCCTGGCCGGTGAACTGCTGCGGCGTATCCGGATACGGAAGGGAGAACTGGCCCGGGTGGAGGGACTGGCCGTGGTCGCCCTGGTCTGGCTGGTGGTGGCGATCTTCGGGGCCATCCCCTACCTCTGGGCCCGACTGGGACCGGTAGACGCCCTGTTCGAGTCGATGAGCGGCTTCACCACCACCGGGGCAACGGTCTTCACCGACTTCAGCCGCTACTCGCGGGGGCTCTTCTTCTGGCGGGGACTGACCCAGTGGCTGGGGGGTATGGGGGTGCTCGCGCTCTTCATCGCGGTCCTCCCCGCCCTGGCCGTGGCCGGGCGCCAACTATTCTTCGCCGAGGCCCCCGGACCCTCCGAGGAGCGGCTCACCCCCCGGATCCGCAACACCGCCATCGCCCTCTGGAGCCTCTACGCCGGGCTCTCCGCCCTCGAGGTCCTGGCCCTGCGGCTGACCGGGCTGCCCCTCTACGACGCGGTCTGCAACACCTTCACGACCATGGCCGCCGGAGGGTTCTCCCCCAACCCCTACAGTATCGGCGGCTACGCCAACCCGGCCGCCGAGTGGGTGATCATCCTCTTCATGTTCCTGGCCGGGGCCAACTACTCTTTGCAGTTCCAGGCGGTGCGCGGTCGCCCCGGGGCCCTGCTGAAGGACGAGGAGTTTCGCGTCTACACCGGCCTGGTGGTGACGGCCGCCCTGGTGCTCTTCCTGGTCCTGCTGCGGTTCGCCGCCCGGCTCCCCTCCGACTATCTGGCCTCGGAGAGCGGTGCAGGGGCACTCACCGGCGCCTCCCCCCCCGATGTGGTGCGGCACGCCCTCTTCCAGGTCCTGACCATCATCACCACCACCGGGTTCGCCACCGACGACTTCAACCTCTGGAGCGAACCGGCCCGTCTGATCCTGCTGGTGCTGATGTTCATCGGCGGTTGTGCCGGATCGGCGGCCGGGGGACCGAAGGTGGTGCGGCACCTGCTCACCGGCAAGCACGCCCTGCGCGAACTGCTGCGAGCCCTCCATCCCCGGGTGGTGCGGCCGATCCGGCTCGGCCCACGGGTGGTCCCCCCCGAGGTGATCCACTCCATCACCGCCTTCATGCTCCTCTACATGATCATCTTCACGTTGAGCACCCTGGTGGTGGTCGTGCTGGGCGCGGACATCCTGACCGGGCTGACGGCGAGTATCGCCACCCTCGGCAACATCGGGCCCGGCTTCGGAGGGGTCGGACCGATGGCCAGTTACGCCTGGCTCCACCCCATCTCGAAAGTGGTGCTGACCATCAACATGTGGGTGGGCCGGCTGGAGGTCATGACCGTGCTGGTGCTGCTCCAGCCCGAGGTGTGGCGTTCGATGCAGTGGAGCGATCCGCGTCACCGTCGCCGGGAGGTGCCCGCCGGCACCCTCCCGGAGCGAGCGGTCGAGTCATGACCGGGGGGTGGTCCTCCTCCGGGCTCGTTCCTCCCACGGGCGGATCATCGAGACGAAGAGGTCCACCAGTTCGGGATCGAAGTTGCTCCCCTTCCCTTTGAGCAGGATGTCGATGATGACGTCGGGCGGGAGCGGGTCCTGGAAGGGACGTTTGGTCCGCATCGCATCGTAGGCATCGCACAGATGCACGAGCTGGCTGACCCGGTGGGGGGGACGCTTGAACTTCAGGTCGGGATAGCCACCCCCGTCCCAGCGCAGGTGGTGTTCGTAGGCGGCCACCGCGGCGACTTCCAATCCCTGCCCGGAGTCGAGCAGGATGCGGGCGCCTTCGGCCGGGTGCCGTATGATCTCCTGCCACTCCCGGTCGTCCAGTTTCCCCGGCTTGTTGAGGATATCCTGGGACACCACCACCTTGCCCACATCGTGGAGCAGGGCGGCCTCACCCACCACGCGTACCTCGGGACCGGAGAGGTGCATGAACTCCCCCAGGGCGATGGCCAGTACCGAGGTGTTCATGGAGTGGACGGTGGTGTACTGATCGGTCTGCTTGAGGGGGACCAGGGGGAGGAAGAGCTTACTCTCCCGGCGCATGGCCGAGGTGAGCGTATCCACTACCGAGCGGGCCACCTCGACCGTGATCCGCCCGCGCCGCTTGGCTTCTTCGTGGAACTCCTCGACTTTGCCGAGTTCACGCCCGGCCTCGAAGGAGGTCTCATTCTGGTCGGTGCCGAGCAGCCCGAACTGGATGTGCCGGAAGCGCATGGGGTCGAGCGGATCCACCGTACGACCGGCGGTGGTCCGGACCGCCACAATCTCGAGGAAATCATCGAACTCACGGCGGGACAGTCCCACGGTGAACTCCATGCGCTCGACTCCGGCCTGGATGAAGCGGCGGGCCGGCGCCCATCCTTTCATCTCACGCAGGGGGGCATCACCGTAGACCACCTCGCCCTCCAGGAAGCTGAACCGGACGTGCCGGTCCACCTCCAACAGGGCGGAGAGCAGTTGGAAAGCCTCACCGAGCGGCCGCTCACGGGCCGGGTGTCCGGAAGCATAGAGTCCCATCGCCGAGAAGGCCTGACCGAGGGCGGTGAGAAGCCGGACCGGGGAACTCACAGGGTGCCTTTACGGGTGCGGACCACGGCCCGGATCTGGGGGTCGCGGGATCGCTCGGCCGCCTGGATCACGCGCCGGCTGACCGGATCGTCCGGCCAGTTCCGGTGCAGCGCCGAGAGGGATTCCAGCATCTCCGCGGATTTGGGAGCCAGGGCCCGAGCGAGGATGAAGCGACGCCGCCAGGCCAGTCGGAGGAGTGTCTGTCTGGCTTCGGTGGTGCCCGATCGGGCGAGCGCGCGGATCCCGGTCAATCGCAACGGGGCGGCCGACCCGGTGCTCAGGACCAGGTTGCGGATGAGCGGGACGAGGGTGGCCGGGCAGAAGATCTCCGCGGCGTTGAGACCTAGGGCGACGATCTGATCGTCCGTGTCGCTGATGGCGGCAGCGATCGGGACTTCCCGGTCCTCCATGCTGGCCAGCGCGATCCGGAAGGCCTCCCGCCGCACCCCCGCGTCGGGATCGACCAGCCACGGTTCCGGGGAGAAGTCCGGCGGGAGGGCGGGCAGGACGGCCAGCACCGCCATGAGGTCCCGACGGATCGGTGTAGAGGCCCCTTCGAGACGGATGGCCACCAGAGGGCCGGCTGCCAGACCGAGTGCCACCAGACGTTCGGCCAGCCCCTGCCGCAGGCGGGCGGCCTCGGCCGCTTCCAGGGCGTCGAGGATCGCTTCGATCCCTTCCGGTTTCAGATGGGGGAGCAACCGGTCGAGCAGGCCCAGGTCGGGCGGCCGGCCGGCCAGCACCCGCCGGACGGTCTCCGGCCGGGCCACATCGGGCCAGAGGGCCGCGGCCGCCCGCGAGTCCTCACCGGTCGCATCGAGCAGTCCCAGCAGCGTCGCCAGCTCCCCCGAGCCCAGCATCGAGGCGACCGCATCGAAGGTGATCCGCCCCGCCTCGTCCAGTTCCAGGCTCATCTGGACGATCCGGACCGGTTCCGGTTCCTCCAGCCAGAAGGGTTCGGCGGAGAGGATCGGGGACTGTCGGCTGAACTCCCGCAGCGCCCGGCCGTAATCCTCCGGATTGGGGTCGTCGATCTGCCACTCCGCTCCCAGCTCGCGGACCATCTCACCCAGCTCCTGCCCGCCCGGACCCGGGTCCGCCGAGGGATCCTCCCCTTCTCCTTCCCCCGGTGGGGGGGTATCGGTCTGCGTGCCCAACTTAGTCAGGATACGCAGGAAGCTGGCGCCCGGTCCCTCCTGCTCCCCCCCGGCCCGCTCGACCAGGTCGGCGACCGCGGAGGTGAGGGAATCAGCTCCTTCGGCGGCCGAGTCGACCAGACCCGGCACCGCCCTGATCAGCCGGCCGAGGGTCTTCGGAGGGGTCTTCAGGATCAGGCGGGCGATCTCCTGGCGGAAGGTGACCGGATCGTCCGGTGGCTCACCGCGCATGACCCGGGTGAGTTGCGGGTACTCGGTCGCTGAGAACCCGGGGTCCTTCCCCTCCTGGGGAGCACCGGATCCGGTCTCCTCCGCCACGCCGGACGCTTCGTCCGATCCACCCGCCTCCCCGGTCTCGGAAGCACCCTCCACCGGCAGCGGGCCCATCCCCGGCGGCGACTCCCGGGCGATGGCCAGGCTCTCGTAGGCGACCGGCTCCAGCCGGATGTGGGGCCACTGCTGCAACGCCTGAGCTCCGGAGGCCCCCAGGGGGACCCCCGAGCGGCCCAGCGGCTGGGCGACGGCGGTGAGCAGTCCCTCCATCTCCTGGGCCCCCACCCCCCGGCCCAGGAGCAGGCTGTGGAGCTGGTGCTGGTTGAGGCGCAGGGCGAGACCGGCGTAAAGGGGGTTGGCCGGATCACTCTCACCACTGCTGAGCACCAGGCGGTCCTTGCGGACGATGATCTCCAGGCCCTCGCGTTCCCCGACCAGGAGTGCCTCCAGCCGGTCGGCCAGTAACTGGGCCGTGGCGCCGCGGGAGGGATGCCCCGGCGGGTACATCGCATAGCGCTGTACCCCCCGGGCGAGTTCGGTGACCACTGCGAGGTGCTCCGGGATCATCCGGTACTCACTGGACATGCGCCGCGGGTGGCCGGTCGCCGCGGAGCCGGGTGTGGTGGTCGTTCCTGCCACGGTGGTCGCTCGGCCGGACCGGGCACAATCTGTTTATAGTGCTCTCCTCCGACGGAGCGCAAACAGGACTCCGAAGCGTCCCCACCCTCCCGGGTGTCCCCGCCCGTCGGGGACCCGAATATCTTATACCCAGAGGACTCTGCGATTCAGAGCAATAGCCGGGAGGGACGCGTTGCCGGGATCCGACCGAATCGAAGAACACCTACGGGCGGCCGTACGGGCCCGTCTGGAGGCTCTGGACCGGCTGCTGGAGCACCGGGTGCGCCTGACCGTGGCGGTCCTGCTGGCGCCTGGCCGGCAGCTCTCTTTCGCCGCCCTGAAGGGAGTGACCGGGGAGAGTGACGGCAGCCTGGGAGCCCATCTCAAGCGCCTGAGCGAAGCGGGCTACCTGGCCATCGAGCGCGGATTCGTGGCCGGCCGGCCGCTCTCCCGATATGCGCTCACGCCCCGCGGCCTGGCCGCCCTGGAGCGCCATCTGGACGCCCTGGAGGGTCTGCTGACCGAGACCCTGGCCTGAAGAATGCAGGAACCCTCAGCGGGACTCCGGAGTCGATAGGGGGAACCCGGAATCGGCCGCCCGGGAAACCGGCCGCGCCGCCAGGAATGGATCGATGACCCGACGCCGCAGCCCAGCCGTACTCCTGACCGCCCTGCTCCTGCTCGGCCCGGGGGAATGGGTGTGGGCATATCCGTGGGACTGTCCCGCCACCGGGTCAGCGAGCGCAAGCTGCGGTTGCTGCTGCCAGACGCCGGATCGGCCGATCCACGGAGCCGCCCTGACCGCGACCGGATGCTGCCGGACCGAGGTCGGACCCGCCGACGGACCCGAGACGGAATACCTCCCGGGCGGAGAAGCGTGGACACCCCGCCCGCCCACCGGCCCCCCCCTCGTTCTTCTCCCCGGACCGGCGGCCGCTTCACCCCCCGGGACACCCCCGCTTCCGGTGGTGGTCTCCCGGGCGCACGCTCCTCCCTGCTACACCCTCTTCTGCAGCCGGCTGAACTGATCCCCGCCTGAGGGGACGCCCCGCCCGACCGGAGGCCCGCCCCTCCACGCTGAGTTGCCTGCGCCGTTCTCGGTACCCCTGTCCGTGGAGTGTCCATGATGATGTCCCGATCCCGGGAGGCGTCTGCCTCCCTCATGATCCTGTTCCTGCCCCTGTTGGTGGGCGGCTGCGCTGCGGGTTCCCACCGGGTCTTCCCGGGGGCCGACCGGGCGGCCATCGCCGAACCATCCGGACCGGCGCTCCCGGCGGATGAAGCGCTGGAGCCGGAAGCCCTGGTCGAGGCGGTGCTCGCCCGCAATCCGTCGCTGGAATCCGCCCGCCAGCGGTGGCGCGCCGCCGCCGCCCTCCGGCCGCAGGTCACCGCTCTCCCCGACCCCGGACTCTCCGCCACCCTCTCACCGGGAAGCGCCCTCGATCCCGGGGCCCGGACGATCGGTGAGGTGATGCTGGCCCAGAGCTTCCCCTGGCCGGGCCGGCTCCGTCTGGCCGGGGAGCAGGCCGACCAGCTCGCCGGGGCCGCGGCCTCCGATCACCAGGCGCTGCAGCGGATGCTTGCCGCCACGGCCCTCCGGGCCTACTACGACCTCTGGGAGACCGAGCGGCACCTCGAACTGAATCTAGCCCACGAGCGCCTGCTGTCGGAACTGCACGACAGCGCAGGTTCCGCCTGGGCGAGCGGTCGGGGCTCCCCGCAGGATGTGCTCCAGGTCGAGCTGGAAACGGCCCGGCTAGCCCGGGAGCGGCTCATGCTGGAGCGGATGCGCACCCGGCTGCAGGCCGCTCTCAATGCGCTGTTGGGAGCGTCCCCGGAGGCGCCGCTCCCCTCCCCACCGCGGGCGCTCGAGCTCCCCGGCCGGCCGCTGCCGGAGCGGGGGACGGTCTCAACCGAGGCGCTCTCTGCCCACCCGGAGCTCGAGGCCGCGGCCCGTCGGAGCGAAGCCGCCCGGGTCGGGCTGCGCCTGGCCCGGCTCCGCTACTACCCCGATCTGACACCGATGGTGGGTTACAACTCCATGCTGGAGCGGCCCGCCTGGCGCCCCGTGGTCGGGCTCGCCCTCGCGCTCCCGCTCCGGCTCGGGAGCCGGGATGCCGCCACCGAACAGGCCGCGGCGGCCCTTCAGGCGGCCGAGTACGAAGAGGCCGGCCGGCGGGACTGGATCCGGCTCGAGGCGGACACCCGGCTCCAGGAAGCCCTCGAGGCGGACAGCACCCTCGCCCTCTACCGGGAGCGGCTGCTGCCGACCGTACGCAGACAATTGGAAGCGGCCCGGACGGGTTACCGGACCGGGCGGAATGATTTCTCCGCCGTCATCCAGGCGGAGCGGGAACTGCTCACCATCGAACGGGAAGATGCCACCGCGCTGGCGGCGGTCTGGCGGACGCGCGCTGCGCTCGAAGAAGCGCTCGGCCGGATCCCCGGCCGGCAACCGAAAGGAACCCTCTGATGCCACGGAACGAAGAGAAGAGAAGGGACCGGCGGTGGCTGGTCGCGGTGCTGCTCCCGGTGAGTCTACTCCTGGTGCTCGCCGCCTCGGGCGCCTTCGCCCGCTCCTCCGGGATCGCAACAGCTGCGCGTCAGGAAGGCCCCTATGCCTTCACACCCGGAGCGCTCGGCCGATTGGAGGCCGCCTTCGACAGCTACGAGAAGATCCGGAGCGGTCTCTCCTCCGACTCTGTCACCGGTCTCGCCGGGGAAGCCGCCGCCGTGGCCACCCGGCTGGAGGAAGCCGTCCGGGAAGTGCCCGCCTCGGCCCCCCGGATGCGGTCTCTGCTGACCGCTGCGACCGCCGCCGCCCGTACCCTGGGCACCCGTGAGGAGATCGAGGCGGCCCGGCACGACTTCGGCGAGCTCTCCCGGCTGCTGATCGCGCTCGCCCAGGCGGATGCCCGCCTCACCCGCGGGCGCTGGGTCTTCTACTGCCCGATGACCCCCACCTACCCGAAGTGGTTCCAGAAGGTGGAGACGCTGGCCAACCCCTACTACGGCTCGAAGATGCTCACCTGCGGGAGCGCCAGCACCTGGGAGGCGGAGATCCCCCCCGGACTCCTGAGCACCGGGGAGGCACCGGTGCCGGCCGATCCGGATACGATCGCCTACTACACCTGTCCGATGCATCCCTCGATCCACGCCTCGCAGCCGGGGGCCTGCCCGATCTGCGGGATGGACCTGGTGCCGGTGCGGCAACAGGAGCTGGAGAGCGGGGTCGTGCTGGTGGATCCGGTCCGGCAGCAGAAGATCGGGGTCCGGATCGAACCGGCACAGCATGAGCCCATGATCCTCCAGGTCCGGGCCGTGGGTCGCCTCACCTGGGACGATGGACGGCTCACCGACGTCAGCCTGAAGGTGGGAGGTTGGATCGAGGACCTCTTCGTCAGCGACCTCTCCCACCGGGTGGAAGAGGGGGAGCCTCTCTTCACGCTCTACAGCCCCGAACTCTACGCGGCCCAGCGCGACTACCTCCAGCTGGTCCGGGACGGCGGCGCATCCGGCCCCCTGGTGGAGACCGCCCGGGAGCGCCTCCTGCTCGCCGACATGACGGCCGGGCAGATCGAGACCATCACCCGCACCGGGCAGCCGATGCTCCACGTACCCGTACTCTCCCCCGCCGGCGGGTTCGTGGTGGCCCGGGAGGTGGTCCGCGGCGCCTCGGTCAGGCCGGGGGAGCGGCTCTACCGGATCGCCGACCTCGGGCGGATCTGGGTGGAGGCCGAGGTCTACGAGTCCGATCTGGCGCTGCTGCGGACCGGACAGCAGGCCCGCGTCCGGCTCTCCTACCTCCCCGACCGCTCCTTTTCGGCCGAGATCACCCGCATCTATCCCTACCTGGAGGGGGCGACCCGCACCGGACGGGTCCGCCTGGAACTGGATAATCCCGCGCTGGAACTCAAGCCCGATATGTATGCCGACGTCGACCTGGAGGTGGACCTGGGCCGCCCGCTCCAGGTCCCGGCCTCGGCGGTCATCTACACCGGCCCGCGCCGGATCGTCATGGTCGAAGTGGGGGAGGGACGCTTCCAGCCGCGCGAGATCCAGACCGGACGCCGGACCGAGGAGCGGATCGAGGTCCTCTCCGGTCTGCAGGCGGGAGAGCGGGTGGTCTCCTCGGGCACCTTCCTGATCGCCGCCGAGAGTCGCCTGCGGTCGGCCGCCGGCTACTGGGAGGGCGGACATGCCGGTCACTGAGGGGAGCGGCCTTAGAGGGACCGGACTGCTCGGCCGGTTGATCGCCGGCAGCGCCCGCAATCCATGGCTCACCGTGGCCCTGGCCGCCGGCCTGGGGCTCTGGGGCTGGTGGGCCATGCGCGCGGCGCCACTCGATGCCATCCCCGACCTCTCCGACGTGCAGGTGATCATCCAGACCGAATGGGGGGGACGGAGTCCCGACCTGGTCGAGGACCAGATCACCTACCCGATCACCTCCCGACTGGTCGCCGCCCCCCGGGTGCGCTTCGTGCGAGGGCAGAGCTTCTTCGGGGTCTCGTTCGTCTATGTCGTCTTCGAGGATGGCACGGATATCTACTGGGCGCGCAGCCGGGTCCTGGAGTACCTGAACACGGTCCAGGCCGATCTCCCGGCAGGGGTCGCCCCCACCCTGGGTCCCGACGCGACCGGAGTGGGCTGGGTCTTCCAGTACGCCCTGCTCGACCGGACGGGAGGGCACGACCTCCAGCAGCTCCGCTCGATCCAGGACTGGAACGTCCGCTTCGCACTGGAGAGCGTCGAGGGGGTGGCCGAGGTCGGTTCCATCGGCGGCTTCGTCAAGGAGTACCAGGTCCTGCTCGACCCGGTCCGGCTGCTCGGTCACAGCATCACCCTCTCCGAAGTCATCCGGGCGGTGCGCGCCTCCAATGAGGACGCCGGCGGACACACCATCGAGATCGCCGGTCACGAGCACATGATCCGGGGACGCGGCTATCTCCGCGGCCTGGACGACCTGGGGGGTATCCCGCTCCGGGCCACTCCGGACGGCACGCCGGTCCGCCTGCGCGATGTGGCCGAGGTCGAGATCGGACCGGCCAGCCGCCGCGGGATCGCCGAGCTGGACGGTCAGGGGGAGGTCGCGGGGGGGATCGTCATCATGCGCTACGGCGAGAACGCCCTGCGGGTGATCGACCGGGTGAAGGCACGGCTCGAGGAGGTGCGCCGGAGCCTCCCCGAGGGGGTGGAGCTGGTGGTCACCTACGACCGCTCCGAGCTCATCAAGGCCTCGATCGAGACCCTGAAGCGCACCCTGCTCGAAGAGATGGTGATCGTCAGCCTGGTCATCTTCCTCTTCCTGATGCATGCCCGCAGCGCCCTGGTCCCGGTCATCGCCCTGCCCCTGGCCGTCCTGGCCGCGTTCGTGCCGATGTTCTATCAGGGGCTGACCGCCAACATCATGTCCCTGGGCGGCATCGCGGTCGCCCTCGGCGCCATGGTGGACGCCTCGATCATCATCATCGAGAACATCCATCAGCGGCTCTCGGAGTGGGAGGAGCGGGGACGGGTCGAACCCCGCCTGGAGGTCCTCATCGGCGCCATGCAGGAGGTCGGACCCTCGATCTTCTTCTCCCTGCTGGTGATCACGGTCTCCTTCCTGCCCGTCTTCACCCTCCAGGCGACCGAAGGGCGGCTCTTCCGCCCGCTCGCCTTCACCAAGACCTATTCGATGGGTTTCGCGGCCATCCTGGCCGTGACCCTGACCCCCGCCCTGGCGGCTCTGCTCATCCGGGGACGGCTCCGGCGGGAGGAGCACGATGTGCTCAACCGCTGGCTGGTCAGGCTCTACGAGCCGGTGGTCCGTATCGTGATCCGTTGGCGCTGGGTGGTCATCGCCGGCGCCCTGCTGCTGGTCACCGCCACCATCCCCGTCTTCCTGCGTCTCAAGAGCGAGTTCATGCCCCCCCTCAACGAGGGGGCGATTCTCTATATGCCGACCTCCCCCCCGGGCATGTCGGCGACCGAGGCGGCCAACGCCCTCCAGCTACTCGACCGGGAGTTGCGCCGCTTCCCGGAGGTCGAGCGGGTCTTCGGGAAGATGGGACGGGCGCAGACCGCCACCGATCCCGCTCCGCTCGACATGGCCGAGATCACCGTGGTCCTGAAGCCCCGCGACCAGTGGCGCCAGGGACTGACCTGGGACGACCTGGTGCGGGAGATGGACGAGGAGGTCCGCATCCCCGGGATGCCGAACGTCTGGTGGATGCCGATCCAGACCCGGACCGAGATGCTGGCCACCGGGATCCGCAGCCCGCTCGGGATCAAGGTGTACGGGGACGACCTGGAGACGATCGAGCGGGCCGCGCGGTCGGTGGAGGATGCCCTGGCCGATGTGCCCGGCACCCGCAGCGCCTATGCGGAACGGTCCACCGGCGGGAACTACCTCGATTTCGACATCGACCGTGAGGCCGCCGCCCGTTTCGGGCTCTCGGTGGCCGACATCAACGAAGTGATCATGACGGCGGTGGGGGGCATGAGCGTCACCCAGACCGTCGAGGGACGGGAGCGCTATCCGGTCAGCATCCGCTATGCTCGTGAATGGCGGGACGAGCCCGACCAGCTGGAGCGCATCCTGGTCCCGACCCCGACGGGAGTGCAGATCCCGATCTCCCAGGTGGCCCGGATCGTGCATCGCACCGGCCCTCCCATGATCCGCAGCGAGGACGGGAAACTGCTCGGATTCGTCTTCGTGGACATCGCCGACCGGCCCATCGCCGACTACGTCCACCAGGCCCGCAGGGTGGTCGCCCGGGACCTCACCCTGCCGCCGGGGGTGCGCCTGGAGTGGGCCGGCCAGTTCACCTACCTGGAACGGGCCAAGCAGCGGCTCCGCCTGATCGTGCCCATCACCCTGGCCCTGGTGCTCTTCCTGCTCTATGCCAACACCCGCTCGGTGACCGAGGCAGGGATTGTGCTGCTGGCCGTCCCCTTCTCCCTGGTCGGGGCCTTCTGGCTCCTCTTCCTGCTGGGCTACCACCTGAGCGTGGCCGTCTGGGTGGGCCTCATCGCACTGGCCGGATTGGACGCGGAGACGGGGGTGGTCATGCTGCTCTATCTGAAACTGGCCCACCGGCGCCGGAGAGAGGAGGGAAGACTGGCTACGACCGCCGACCTGACCGAAGCGATCGTGGAGGGATCGGCCCGGCGGATCCGGCCCAAACTGATGACCGTGCTGACGACCATGATCGCCCTGCTCCCGATCATGTGGAGCGCGGGGACGGGTGCCGACGTGATGCGCCGGATCGCGGCCCCGATGATCGGCGGGCTGGTCACCTCCTTCCTGCTCGAGCTGACCGTCTACCCCGCTATCTTCGCCGTCTGGAAGCGCCGCGGACTGCCGGCCGGCTGAGCCCCTGGCCCGGATGGGGATACCAAGCGAAGGGCCCCCGGTCAGTCGACCGGGGGCCCTTCTCATGATCCGCCTGTCGGTGTGAGCCGATGGCTCATCCGTCAGGGCCGGATGGCGATCCCCGCGTTCTCCTCCAGCATGTAGGCGCTGGGTACGTCGGTCCCCATCAGCGTCTTGTACGACTGCTGGAGCAGCTGGATCGTGAAGACGGCGTTGTGAACCCCGTAGCTGTGGTCGTAGGAGACCGAAGCCAGGTTCCAGCCCGCCGCACGGATGGCCGCCAGGGGGTAGGTGGTGAGGTTCACCCCCGCCCAGGTGGCCGTGCTGTCGGTGGACCAGCCGGCGGCGATGAGGATGTCGTTGTCGGTCCCGGTGGTGTCCAGCCCGGTGGCGTAGAGCGCGTCCTCGAGCAGGGTCATCAGGCCGTGGACCTCGCTCTGCACCCCTTCGATCGCCCCGCTGCCGTCGAAGTCCTGCTTGGCGATGACATCGTCGAAGTCCGTCAGGACGCCGTGGCAGGG
The DNA here is from genome assembly GCA_964519015.1 of uncultured Gemmatimonadota bacterium. Classification (GTDB taxonomy): domain Bacteria; phylum Blakebacterota; class Blakebacteria; order Blakebacterales; family CAYUVJ01; genus CAZFHZ01. Next base: position 61,451 of record CAZFHZ010000001.1, read on the forward strand.
CTCACAGGCCTCCAGGCTCGGCTCGTACTTGTGCGAGCTGAAGCCGTTGGTGGCCGGCGGCTGGACCCCCTCGCCGTGCATGTGGCAGGTGGCGCAGGAGTCCTCGATGAGCAGGTGGTTCGAGGAGGAGAAGGTGAAGGTACCGCCGCTCGGATCGGCGTAGACGGCCGGGTAGAGGAAGGCGCCCTGGTTCCCGTGGTGCGGCCCGAAGTGCTCGCTGCCGCTGACCAGGGTTCCGGCGACCTGGCTGTCCGTACGGCGCCCGGTGTGGCAGTTCATGCAGATCGTGCCCAATCCGCCGTCGGTGATCACGACCCCGTTCGGATTGGTGGCCGAGGCCACGCGCACCTGGTGGGTGTTGGCGGCGCTGTGCGGGTCGTGGCAGACCGAGCAACCGATAGGCTGGGCCGGGTTGGACGTGACACTCACACCGTCGGCCTTCTGGACGAAGCCCGCCCCGTTGTGGCAGGCGGCGCATGAAGTGCTTCCGCCGTCACCCGGGTAGCCGACGACGGTCTCACCGGCGGCGTGCCCGGAGGCCGCCCAGTCGGTCCAGAAGGAAGTGCGGGTGCTGGTGTGGCAGGGCTCGCACACACTCGCATCCAGGGTGGCCGCGATCTGCGGGTCGTTGGCCTTGTCGGTGCTGGCCAGGTGGGCGCTGGCCGGACCGTGGCAGCTCTCACACTGGATGTTCTGAAGAGCTGCGATCGGGTTCTCGTCGTAGCCGCCGTTGTCGATCGTGGTGTCGTAGCCGACCGTGTGGCACTCCAGACAGTAGTCCGCGTGGAAGTCCTCATGCTTTCGATCGAACGCGTCGGAGTGCATGGTGGTCATCCAGGCGGTGGTGGTCGCCGAATGACAGCCCGAGCACTGGGCCGCGCCCACGTAGTAGGGCTGGACCGTCGGGACGTAAACGCCGATCCCGATGTCGATGCTGCCCGTGGTGATGTTCACGTCGTCGTCGACGCGGAGGGCGATCGAGACGATCCCTTCCGCTTCCGGTGCGGTCCAGACCACGGTGTCATTGTCGGTGGTGCTGAACGACCCGCTGGGAGCGCTCCACTGGAAGTTGAGCCCATCCCCCTCGGGGTCGCTGGCGACCACGATCAGGGTGACCTGCTGGTTCTTGGTGGTGGTGGTCGTGCTTGCGGAGATCGAGGCGATGACCGGAGCCTCGTTGGTCGGGCCGCTCTCCTTCTTCTCGCAGCCCGTCAGACCCAGCGTCGCGATCGCCAGGGTCAGTACTCCCGCCGAGAGGAAACGGTACCGGTGATGCATACGGGCCTCTTCAGGAATCGGGCGAGATCGCCGTTTGTCCGATCGGTTCCGCCTTCCCGGCGGCGGCGGCTCGCCTGTAGTGGAGCGCGCCGGTGGATGCCGGCCCCACCAGGGGAGCCGGACGGGAGGCGGTGTAGAACGAGGGCACCATGGTACGCCCCACCCGAGGGGGCAAGAGTAAATTCAGTTAAGTCGGTCGCGTTATCCGATTATGGATCAGGGGCACCTCGTATCTACAGTAGGTTCGTTTGTTAGGATACCGTAATTCATTGTGTGGCAACGTCATACGCGGATTCTTAGCAAACCTAAGTACTGGAGTCTGTAGTCTTAATATGCCGTATTTAAGAGCGCTTTCCCATGTTTCGGGCCGCAGCGTCGACTCTTCCGAAGAGAGCAACCCGGAGCGAGCAACCCCGGGGCAGGTCGCGGAGAAAGCCCCCTCAGCGCGCCTGTTTGTGGAACCGCAGAGCGGCCAGCATCAGGGCCAGTGGACCGAGCACGAGCAGCCCGGCCGTCTCCACCGGGAAGGCCTCCAGGCCGCTCCCCTTGAGGAAGAGCTCCCGCACCACGGCCAGGAAATAGCGCACCGGGTTGAGCAGGGTGAGTTTCTGCAAGGCCGACGGCATGTTCGCGATCGGGAAGAAGAAGCCCGACATGATGATGGCGAACACGTTCACGAACCAGGCCATGAAGAGGGCCTGCTGCTGGGAGTGGGCCATGGTGGAGATGAGCAGCCCCAGGCTGAGCGTGTTGAGCAGGAAGAGGAGCGAGAAGGCGATCAGCAGGGCCCAGGAGCCGCGCATGGGTACCCGGTACCAGAGGAGCGCGACCGAGAGGGCCAGGGTCAGTACGAAGAAGGCGATGACCACGAAGGGGAGGGTCTTGCCGATCATGAGCTGCCAGGAACGGATCGGAGTGACCGAGAGCTGTTCCAGGGTCCCCTTCTCCCGTTCCCGCACCAGGCCCAGGCTGGTCAGCAGACTGGTGAGCATGGTCAGCAACATGACCACGATGCCCGGGACCATGTAGAAGCGGCTTTTCAACTCCGGGTTGTAATAGACCTGCACCCGGGGGATCAGGTCGGGCAGCGGCTGACCCTGGAGGCGTTCCCGTACCTGGTCGAGGGTGAAGTCCTCGACGATGCCGCGGGCGTGGGCGTAGGCGATGAGGGCGGCGTTGGAGTCCACCCCGTCCAGCAGGATCTGGACCCGGACCGGTTCCCAGCGGCCGAGGGCTCTCCCGAAGCCGGCCGGCACCACCAGCACCGCCGTCGCCGTCCCGGCATCCAGTTCGGCCCGCACCTGACCCGGCCCGGCGGCCACTCCTTCCAGATCGAAGGTCTCGTGGAAACGGAAACGCTCGATCAGCTGCCGGCTCTCCGGAGAATGGTCGTAGTCGAGCACCCGCAGGGGCAGATGCTTGACGTCCACGGTGACCGCGTAACCCAGCAGCAGGAGCATGAGGACCGGCATCAGCAGGATGATCCGGACCATCTGGTGGTCCCGCAGGACCTGCAGGAACTCCTTGCGGACCACGTGGCCGATGACGCGGAGGGCGTTCATCTCAGTCGAGCCGCGGGCGGAAGCGGATGATGCTGGCCAGGGTGAGCAGCACGGCGAAGCCGGCCAGGTAGATGCCGTACGACCAGAGGATGTCCGCCCCCAGTCCCTTCAGCAGCACCCCCCTCACGATGGGGATGAAATAGCGGGCGGGGACCGCGTGGCTGATCAGCTGGAGCAGCGGCGGCATGCTCCGCAGCGGGAAGATGAAGTTGGAGAGCATGAAGGAGGGGAGCACGGTCACCAGCATGGCCACCAGCATGGCCAGCTGCTGCTGGCGGACCAGGGTGGAGATGAGCAGACCGATGGTCAGCGCCGCCAGCACGTAGAGGGTGGTGAAGCCCAGCAGCACCCAGAGACTGCCGCGCACCGGGACCCCGAACAGGAGCGCCCCGAAGATCAGGATGAAGGCGCCGTCGGCCAGCCCGAGCACCCCGTAGGGGAGCACCTTGCCGACCATGAGCTCACCTGAGCGGACCGGGCTGACCAGGAGCTGCTCCAGCGTACCGCTCTCCTTCTCCCGCACCACGGTCACGCTGGTGAGCATGGCCGCGGCCATCATCATGATGACCGCGATCAGGCCCGGCACGATGAAGTGGCTGCTCTTCAGTTCGGGGTTGTACCAGTAGCGCGGTTCGAGTTCGACGGGGAGTTCCCCCCCCAGCCGCGCCAGCAGGATCCCACGGATGCGTCGGGCCAGGATCCCCTGGGCGTACCCGAGGGCGACCGAAGCGGTGTTGCCGTTGGAGCCGTCCACCAGGAGCTGGACCGGCAGCGGGTCGGGCGTGTCCTCCCGCTCCCCGTAGCCGAGGGGGACCACCAGAGTGATGACCGTTTCCCTCCGCCGCATCCCCAGTTCGGCCTCCTCACCGTCGGGATAGCGCGCGACCAGGATGAACTGGCCCGATTCGAGGAAGGCCTCGACCAGCTGCCGCGACTCGGGGGAGGCGTCGTGGTCCACCAGCCCGAAGGGGATGTCCTTGATGTCGAGGTTGATGGCGTAGCCGTAGAGGAAGGTCATGATGATGGGCATGACCAGGACGATGGCCAGGCTGCGGGGGTCCCGGAGGATGTGCCGGAACTCCTTGCCCATGACCGCCGCGATCCGCCCGAACATCACGCCCCCTCCCCGACCAGAGCCAGGAAGACCGCCTGCATGGATTCGACCTTGTGGCGCGCGCGCAGCTCGGCCGGAGGACCGACCCCCACGATCCGTCCCTCCCGCATTACGGCCACCCGGTGGCAGTATTCCGCCTCGTCCATGTAGTGGGTGGTCACCAGGACGGTGGTCCCCTCCTCGGCCAGACCACCGATGACCCGCCAGAAGGTCCGGCGGGCCACCGGGTCGACCGAAGCGGTCGCCTCGTCCAGGAAGAGGAGCGGCGGCCGGTGGACCAGGGCGCAGGCCAGCGCCAGGCGCTGGCGGTGACCGGCCGGCAGGGAGCCGGTCAATCGGCCCGCCATCTCCTCCAGACCGAACAGGCCGAGCAGTTCCTCCCTCCGCCGGGCCAGCGCCCGGCCGGCCAGCCCGTAGACCCCGCCGAAGAAGGTCAGGTTCTCCCGCACCGTGAGGTCCTCGTAGAGCGAGAACTTCTGCGACATGTAGCCCAGCCGCGGCTTGACCCGCTCGGGATAACGGTGGACCGGGACCCCCACCACCCACCCCTCCCCGGAGGTCGGCCGCAGCAGGCCGGTGAGCATCCGGATGATGGTCGTCTTCCCCGCCCCGTTGGCCCCCAGCAGCCCGAAGACCTCCCCCCGTCCGACCTCGAAGTCGACCGCGTCCACGGCGGTGAAGCGTCCGAACCGCCGGGTCAGGGCGACGGCCCGGATGGCCGTCTCGGCCGGGGAGTTCATGCGTCTTCCCCGGCGGTGGCGAGGGTGATGAAGATGTCTTCCAGCGAGGGGGGGACCGGCCGCAGACCGGTCACCGGCAGGCCGTGGGCACGCACCGCGGCGCCGATCTCCTCCGGGGAGGGAGCCCGGGCGGTCAGGGTGACGTGGAGCCGGGTCCCGAAGGGGACGACGTCCCGGACCCACGGCTGCCCGGTGAGCGCCTCCCGGACCCGGGCCAGCTCCGGCGTGTCCACCTCCACCACCCGCAGCCCGCAGCGGGCCCGCAGCTCGGCGGGGGTCCCGCGGTCGAGCACCCGCCCCTCCCGGAGGAAGACGATCCGGTCGCAGCGGTCCGCCTCATCCATATAGGGCGTGCTCACCAGCAGGGCGGAACCCTCCCCTCTCAGGCTCATCAGGATCTCCCAGAACTCCGCCCGGGAGACCGGATCCACCCCGGTCGTGGGTTCATCGAGCAGCAGGAAGCGGGGAGCGTGGACCAGGGTGCAGGCCAGAGCGAGTTTCTGCTTCATCCCCCCCGAGAGGGCGGCCGCCCGGCGCCGGCGGAAGGGCTCGAGCCGGGCGAAGTCGAGCAGCCGGGCGGTGCGCTCGCGGCGCAGCGCGCCCCGCACCCCGAAGAGGTGGGCGTAGAAGCGGAGGTTCTCATCGACGCTGAGGTCGGGATAGAGGCTGAAACGCTGCGGCATGTAGCCGATCCGTCCCCCGGTCGGCCGGCGCGCGGTCGTCTCCTCCGAGTCGATGAAGACCCGCCCGGAATCGGGTCGGAGCAGTCCGGTCAGCAACCGCATGACGGTGGTCTTGCCCGCTCCGTCCGGTCCGATCAGCCCGGTGATCTCCCCCTCGGGAACCCGGAGGTCGAGCCCGTGGAGGGCCCGCTCCCGGCCGTAGCTCTTGACGAGGGCCTCGGTGACGAGCACCGGCTCAACCTTCCGGGACGATCTCGGGCAGGTCCACGTCGGCCGGCAGACCGATCTTGAGCAGCCCCTCCGGGTTGGCCAGGTGCACCTTGACCGCGTAGACCAGGTCCGCCCTCGCTTCGGCGGTCTGGACGTTCTTGGGGGTGAACTCCGCCTCCTCGGCGATGTGGACCACGGTTCCCTCGAAGGTTCGTCCCGGGTAGGCATCCACCCGGATCGTGGCGGCCCCCCCCAGGCGGACCCGGCCGACCCGGTCGGCCGGCACGTAGACCCGCACGAACACCTCCGTCAGGTCGGCGATCCGGAGGATCCCCCTGCCCGGCGCGGCGACCTCACCCGCCTCCATATAGGTGGTCAGGACGGTACCGTCGCGGGGTGCCGTCACCCGGCACTCCCCGATCTGGCGCTGCAGGGAGGCGAGCTGGAGACCGATCTGCCGCTCCTGGACACGCAGGGCATCGAAAGCGGTCTCGGCCGCCGTCACCTGCTGCTGCGCCAGGGCCAGGGCGGTCTCCGCCTCGTCCAGCTGCGCCTGGGCGACGGCCTGGCTGGAACGGAGGGCGGCCAGCCGGTCGCGGTTGCGTAGCGCCTGCTCCCGCCGCTCGCCGGCCGAGGCCAGCGCCGTCTCGGCCTGACGGCGCTGCACGGCCACCCCGTCGAGGCCGGCCCGGGTCAGCGCCCGCGCCTCCACCAGCGCCGTCGAGTCGATCAGGGCCAGCACCTGCCCGGTGCGCACCCGGTCCCCCTCGGCCACCGGGCGGGCCAGCAGCCGGCCGCCGATGGTGGGGGCGATGACGACCTCATCGGCCTCGAGGGTGCCCGAGCCCCAGAGCAGCTGGGGAGCCGGCGGCGTGCAGCCGGCCAGGAAGAGGATCAGGAGGGCGGCGGCCGCGGCACCGGTGTTCGACCGGCGGGCAAGGGTCGGGATACGCATCACGAGACCTCCGTGGTAAGCAGACCGTGTTCGAGCAGGCGGGCCACCGCCGCCGGCCGCTCGTCCAGCAACCGGTCCATCTCGTCGGGGGAGAGTTCGGCCAGGTAGGCGACCAGCGGCCGGGCGATATGGGGGAAGAGGGCCAGGGAGATCAGGTGGAGGAAGACCTGGCGGGGATCCTCCTCCCGGATCTGTCCCCGTGCCATCATCTCCAGCAGCCCACTCAGTAATGCCCGGGGGTCCAGCGCCGGGACCTCGCGGCGGATATCCGTGACCACCGCGATCACTTCCCGGGCGCCGGTGGCCATCTCGCGCAGCATGAGCGCTCGCATGTGGGGATGGTCGCGCAGGAAGCGGGAGTAGGCCCGGACGATCTCCATCACCCGTTCCCGGGGCTCGCGGGTCGCGTCGGTGAAGGAGGGGATGACCTGGAGGATGATCTCCAGGAAGTGACTCTTGAGGGTCTCCCGGTAGAGGTGCCGCTTATCGCGGAAGTGGTAGTAGAGCATCGCTTTGTTGACCCCGGCGTCATCGGCGATGGCCTGGGTGCGGGCCCCGTCGTAGCCGCGCTCGGCGAAGTGCTCGGTGGCCGCCTTCAGGATCCGCTGGCGGGTGTCCCCTTCGCTTTTCGGGCTGTGCCCCATGGCGGTCCTCCCGCTCCACAGTGGTCGTTTTCCATATTAACTAACCGGTTAGTCAATATCCGTCAAGGCCTTTCTCCCCGGGGGTATCCGGCCCGGTCGCGTTCAACGGTCGTCCGGGTATCCGGGCCTGGACCGGGCCCAGACCTGGAGGAAGGGGGGACTCAGGTAGAGGTTGCCCCCTACCCGGCCGATCAGGAAGGCCACGGCGGCCAGGGTGGCGCCGCTCAGTTCGAACCGGCCGATCCCTACGAGGAGCACCGCGACGATCCCCCCCAGTTCGATCAGGGTGGCCTGGGTGATGGGTCCGGTCCGCCTGGCGTGCACGAGCAGCCCCCGCTGGGTCGAGAGGAGTACCGCCAGGGCCGGCAACACGGCCAGGACCCGGGCCGGGGGGCGGGCGAAGGCGGCCAGGGCCGGGCTCAGGCCGGAGAGTCCTTCGAACCAGAAGCCGACCAGCGGGGTCATGACTACCGCGACGTAGGCGGCGGTGGCCGCCAGACCGAGCCAGAGGGCGAACCGGATCAGTTCACGGGTGTGCTCCCCCCGCCGTCCCGGTAAAGCGACCATGACCTCCTGGTAGCTCAGGCCGAGGCTGCGGAAGAGGAAGGTGAAAGCGTTGATCACCGGCAGGACGGCCAGGGAGGCCACCGGGTCGCGCGCTTTCCCCATGAAGAAGGCAACGATGGGATGGGCGGCCAGGCTGATCACCGAGGTCAGAGCCAACGGGTAGTAGAAGTTGGCTATCCGGCCGAAGCTGAGGGGGAAGTCGCCGGTAGTGAGGTCCCCCTCCCCCGCCAGCAGCCGCCGGACGCTCCCCCGCACCATGATACGGGTGAAGACAGCTTCGGCGCAGACCGCCGCCGAGAGGGCGGCCGTCCCCACCGAGGCGCCGGGCAATCCGGAGAATCGGGCCAGGAGCAGCCCGGTGGTGGTCACGGTGGTCAGGCGGACCACCGTACCGTAGGTCACCCGGCGGGTCAACCGGTCGCGGATGAGCAGCCCCTGGTGGAAACGGCGGTAGCCGATCGCTCCCGGCCAGGGAAGCAGGAGCAGGAGCGCTCCGTGTACCCGGTCCACGACCGGCCCGGGCATGCCCATCACGTGGAAGACGAGCAGGTCGAAGACGGGGGGGAGCACGAAGAGGACCATGACCAGCGTCATGCTCACATCGAGCAGGTAACTGAAGTCGCGCAGGCGGCGGAAGTTGTGGGCGGAATCGGCCAGCGCAGTGGAGGCGCTCATGAGCATGATGACGGGGGCCTCGATCAGCGCCGCGAAGGCGAAGGCCACCCCGAAGGCGGCCAGGTTGGGGGCCGGGTCGGGGAGCCGCGCGATCAGGGCTGCCAGAAAGGGGCCCTCCAGCGCCATCATCAGCCAGGTGGCGGCCAGGGGGAGCCAGAAGCGCAGGATGAAGGGAGTGCCCAGCCGATCGGCCGGGCGCGCATCAGCCGTCAAGGATCCTTTCCGGTGCCGGACGCTCAGCGCTTCTCCCAGTTCTCCAGGAAGCGGCGGGTGCCCCGCTCCTGGTCGTCCACCAACGCCTGGAAGATCGAACGGAGCTGCTCGAGCGGGAAGGTCCCGATGACCATCCGGCCGTTCAGGATCATGGTCGGAGTGGAACGGATGCCGTGGCTGAACCGCTCGCTCGTCTTCTCATACTCCGCCCCGGTGGCGATGATCCGTCCTACGGTCTCCCGCACCCCCGGTTCGGTCAGGGCGGCAGTGACCCCGTGGCGGGCGGCCAGCTCGCGGCGCCATTCGGGACTGCGCCCCGAGGAGAAGTTCTCCCAGATCTCATCGTGGATCGCCTTGAACTTCTCCGGGTCGTAGGCGGCGATCCAGGAGAGCTCACACGCCCCGGGGTGGAGGTCCTTCTCGACCACCGTGTTGCAGGTCGCCTCGAGCGGGAAGAACTGGAAGGCCACGTTGATCTTCCCGGCGAACTCCCCTTCCAGCTGCTGGAACTGTCGATAGAGGTAGAGACAGTCCGGGCAGCGGAAGTCCTGGTAGGCCACGATCCGGATGGGTGCGTCTTCGAAATGTTCGGTGGACCGGATCGACCAGCAGGGAGAGATCAGGCTCGGATCGCCGACCAGAGGCAGGCCGAAGAAGTCCTCGACGAAGCCTGCATCGACCGCATCACCGCGGACCGCTTGGGTCGCATCGTCGAGGAGCCGCATCCCCCAGGCGCCGATCAGACCGCCGACGACGAAGATGGCCAGGCCGGTGAGCGGAAGTTGCATCCGGTCGAACTTGGGCAGGTCGTTCATGAACGATGATCTCCTTCCGGTGGCCGGTCGACCGGCATGATCACACGACCACGGGGGGCCCGCCATCACAATCGATCACCCGCCGGGCGCAGCCGGAGCCGAGAGGTGACCGGGTAGTGGTCGCTCGGGTATCGCCCCGCCCGGGCGGTGCGGAGGATGTCCCCCGCGAGCACCTCCCAGCTCTCATCCACCAGGATATAGTCGATCTTCTCCCCCCCGGCCCCCCCCTGGAAACCGTGGAACGTACCCACCGAATCGGCTTCGGGGTGGACGATCCGGAAGCTGTCGCGCAGACGCGGAGAGGGTGGAGCGGAGAAGCCCTCCGCCCAGGCGCGGTCGCTCTCTCCCCGCAGGTAGCGGAGGGCGGCATTCTGCTCCCCGGCGTTGAAATCGCCGGTCACGATGACCGGTTCCGGGAAGGTCCGAGCGGCCATCCGGGCGGCCAGCAGCTCGACACTCCGTTCCCGCGAGGGCTGTGACTGGTGGTCGAGATGCAGGTTGAAGAGGTAGAAGGCGCGGTCGGAGCGGCGGTCGATCAGCCGGACCCAGGTGCTGATGCGGGTGATGCCGTTCCCCCAGTGCCGGGAGCCGGGCACCCCGGGGGACTCGGAGAACCAGAAGGTCCCCGCCCCGGCCACGGTGAAGCGATCGCGGCGCAGCAGGATGGCGGCGTGTTCGCCGGCTGAACGGCCGTCGTCGCGGCCCACCCCCACTTCCCCGTACTCGGGCAGCGCCGCCAGGAGCTCGTCGATCTGGAAGCGGAGCGCCTCCTGCAGACCGATGAGGTCGGGCGCTTCGGACCGCAGCAGCTCCTCCACGATCGGTCGGCGGAGCGCCCAGCGGTCAGGACCGTCCGCGGCGGTCCCGTAGCGGATATTGAAGGTCATCACACTCAGGGGTTCGGCCGACTGTCCCCGCGCCCCTGGGAGAGTGGACAGGATCAGCAGCAGGCAGGCCAGCAGAGAGAGAAGGGGGCGGCGCGGCATCGAACGGCTCCCGGCAGTGAGGGACGGGACGGTCTCAGCCGGAATGGTACTCCCGTGGAGGATCGAACGGGAGGGGGGAAGAGGCCGCCGGAGCGCGAGCGGACTCAGCGACCTGCCTGAGGATATCGTGGTAGGTCGAAGGGAGCTTGCCGAACCGCTGCCGCACGGCCGCCACCGCACCGGCCCGATCGGGAGCCGCGCGCGCCACCGACCGGGCGGTCTCGACGATCCGCCGGACTCGAGTGGCGACCGCGGTCGCGGCCCGCTCATCCCCCCCGCCGAGTCGGTCGATGATACGATCTACCTCGCCTGTTTCCAGGTAGAGTCGCAGACACTCCCCTTGCAGGTAGCCGGTCAAGGTGCCGCGGTCGATCACCGGGGGAGCGGCGTAGGGATCGTGGCGGGCCAGTTCCTCCAGCCGGCGCGCCGTCTCCTTGATGTTGAAGGCATGCGTCCGGAGTACCTCCACGACCCAGGAACCGAGTCCCCCCCGGGTGAGCGCGACCGCCGCCGGGGGGAGCGGCAGAGGGGTGCCGGGCAGGTCCGCCGCCGGGATCCTGCGAGGAGGACGCGCATCACCCATCACCGGAACGAGGGTCTCGAACTCGTCCAGCATGGAGGCGGGGAGCGGCCCTCCGCCGGCCCGGAGGATACACCGCTCGAGCAGGTGGCGGAGTTCGCGGATGTTTCCGGGGAAGTCATACTCCTGAAGACGTTCGAGGAAGCCGGCGGTGGGTACGGGTATCGGCAGACCGTTCTCGGAAGCGCCCTGTCTCAGGAAGAGGGCCGTCAGCCGGGGGATATCCTCCCGCCGCTCCCGCAGCGGTGGGATCCGGATCGGGTAGACATAGAGCCGGTAGAAGAGGTCCTCCCGGAACCGTCCGCAGCGGACCTCTTCCCGCAGGTCCCCGTTGGTCGCGGCGATGACCCGGACGTCGACCGCTACCGTCCGTGACCCTCCGACCGGCCGGAAGCGTCGTTCCTGCAGCACCCGGAGCAGACGTCCCTGGACCGTCCAGGGGAGGTTGGAGACCTCGTCGAGGAAGAGCGTCCCGCTGTCGGCCAGTTCGAAGACTCCCTTCCGTTCCCGGTCGGCACCGGTGAACGCACCGCGGGCATGTCCGAAAAGTTCGCTCTCGATCAGGTTCTCCGGTATCGAGCTGCAGTCCACCTCGATGAAGGGGGCTTCCCGGCGCGGCCCCAGACGGTGGAGCACCTCGGCCGCCAGCTGTTTCCCCGTGCCGGTCTCCCCCTCCAGGAGTACGGTGCAGGCAGCGGCGGCGACGGTCACCAGTTGCCGGTGGAGATCCTGGACGGCGCTCCCCCCTCCCACGATGGTCGCCAGCGCGGGGTACCGATCGCACAGCTCGGCATTCCCGCCCCAATGAGCGGTCGCGCAGAGACCGTCGGCGGCAAGACGATCCAGCGTCAGGGAGGTCAGGAAAGCGGTGTCACCGAGCAGTTCGAGCAGAGGGGGGTCCCAGGGTCGCTCGAGGAAGTTGCGTCCCAGTGCGACCAACCCGTTCACACGACCCGGGGAGACCAGCGGCACCAGGAGTGCAGGGTCGAGTGCACATAACCGGGGAGGCAGGGAGGAGTCGGTCTCCGCTCCGTCCGCTCCCGGGAAGCGTACCGCGCTCGGGTCGCCCAGGAACCGGTCGGTCCAATCCAATGAGAGGACGAGTGAACCCGGGTCGTTCCGACCGAGTCCGCAGCGGTGGACACAGTCCAGGCCGGCACCGTTCTCCCCTCGCAGCCAGAGGAGTCCCCAGCGGGCTCCGGTGAGACCGACGATCGAGGTCAGATAGTCGAACGTGAGCAGCAACGGGTCGCGACCGAGCCGCAACCCATGGCACACTTCGAGCAGCGTCGTCAGCTCGAAGAGCCGCCGGGCTTGGGCCAGGTCGGACGGAAACGGTCGATCGGGCACGATACCCGTTACTCCCTCCACGGGCCGTGGTCGAAGGCGGGTCGTGCGCTCCCTGGGGATACTACGGTGGGAAACCGGGGGGGTTGCACGGCGGGCCGACCTGCCCGTCGTGTCCACCCCCCCTCTTCCCCGATCGCTCCCGGGCCGACCCGATCACTCGGGGGGCGGGAATTCGACCATGCACGGAGTCAGTTCGGCGCGACAGATCATCAATCGCATCGGCAGGATCGGATAGCCGTCCAGCGCCATGCTGACCGTCAGGTCGGTTTCGATCCTCTGGAAATTCAGCGCGTAGGTGGCTCCCCGATCGACCAGGCTCTTCACCAACTGATCGGCGAAGTCGACACAGGCGCCGGTGCCCGGGAGGTCACGCGGCGATGGCTCGCCGATGGTCGGGATCAACCGGACCTGCCGAATCTCGACCAGGTCGGGCCGGGCCTTCATGATGCGGTCGGCGATCGTATCCGCCCGATCGAAGAGATTCTCCTCTTTCTGGAACTCCCACGCCTCTGCGACCAGAACCGGAGTCAGGGGATCGGTGACCGAATCGAGGATCGAGGTGACGTTGGGACCGAGGGTCAACTGGAACACGGCGTCGGGATCCACCGAAGCCGAGTGGTCCAGACCGGTCGGTCCACCGGAACAGGCGACTGCGAGCAGGCCCGCGGCGGCCAGGGTGAGGATTCGCTTCATAGGGTACGCTCCAAGCTTGATGTCCGACCTCCCCGGTCGATCCTGGATAAGTCGCGGAAGGCCCCGATCTGAACCGGACCCGGGGAGTCGTTCCGCACGGACGACGGATGGCAACGATCGTGCCAATGGATTCCGGGAGGCGGTTGCCCGCGTGAAGATGCCGTTGCGCCGGGTCTCAGTGAGGGTATGCGTTCCGGCGATCGGCCGCCGTTGGGTGGATGTGGGTGGACATATCCCGCACAGCCTGCGGGGCTTCCCGGCAGCCGCCGGGAAGCCCCGCAGGAGGGTCGACACCCCCGATCACGGATCGGAGGGCGCCTTGATCCATACCCACCTATCGACCGCGACCTCCCTGCCGCTGGTCGGCTTCCTGCTGGCGTCGAACCTCCAGCATGTCGACCGGCTGGGAGAAGTCGCCTAGCAGGTACTTGGTGAAGTAGTCGAGCCGGAGCCAGTGGAAGTAGTCACCCATGTCGCCGTAGCTGTGGCGCTGTCCCGGGAAAACGAACAGGTCGAAGCGCTTGTTGGCCCGGATGAGGGCATTAGCCAGACGCATGGTGTTGGCCGGGTGGACGTTGTTATCGATGTCCCCGGTGGTGATGAGCAGGTGACCCTTCAGGTTGGCCGCGATCTCCGAGTTCTTGTCGATATCGTACTCGAAGGCCACGTTCCCGTCCTTGTCGATGATCTCCGTCACCCCATGGTGCTTCTCACTCCACGACTTGTTGTAGACGTTGTTCTCATGGTTGCCGGAGGAGGAGACCGCCACCTTGAAGAAATCGGGGAAGATCAACAGGGCTGCGGTGGACATGAAGCCCCCGCCGGAGTGGCCGTAGATACCCACCCGATCGATGTCGATCCAGGGATTGCGGGCGGCCAGCTGTTCGATGGCCGCTTTCTTGTCGGACAGGCCGTAGTCGCGCAGGTTGCCATAGCCGTAGTTGTGATACCACTTGGAGCGCTCCGGGTTCCCCCCGCGGTTGCCGACCGTGATGACGATGAACCCGGCCTGGGCCAGCGAGACGTTGCTCGCATTGGTCGAGAAGGACTTGTCCACGCTCTCGGTCTGCGGCCCGGGGTAGACGTAGGCGATGATCGGATACTTCTTCTTCTCATCGAAGTCGAACGGCTTGTACATGACTCCGTAGAGGTCGGTGATCCCGTCATCCGCCTTCACCTTGTACGGCTCGGGGAACTGGTAGCCTTCCTCGGTGAGGAGGGAGAGGTCCGCCTCGGCCAGATCGAGCAGTTTCTGCCCGCGGTTGTCGAAGAGGGCGGCCTTCGGGACGGTGTTCACCCGCGAGTAGTTGTCCACGAACCAGCGGGTCTCCTCGTCCATGTTGGCCGAATGGTTGAAGTCACCGGGATTGAGGAGCTGCAGGCCGGTACCGTCCAGCCCGATGCGGTAGAGATGCCGGTAGTAGGGGTCCTCGCCCGCCTCCCGGCCGGTGGCTTCGAAGTAGAGCAGCCGGCTCTTCTCGTCGATCCCCTCGACACCGCGGCAGTTGAAGGGACCGCGGGTGATCTGGCGCTTGAGGGTCCCGTTGACACCATAGAGGTAGTAGTGCCCCCAGCCGTCCCGCTCCGACCAGAAGACGATGTCCGTGCCATCGTTGATCAGCTCGGGGCTCTGGGTCTCCACGTAGGTATTCAGCCGTTCGGCGATCACGACGCGGGACTCGCCGGTGCGGGTGTCGGCCACGCAGATGTCCACCTTGTGCAGGTCCCGGCTCTGCCGTTCGAACCAGATCTGGTCGGCGCGACCGCCCAGCCAGATCGAGGCGGAGGGGGCCCCCTGGCGGCGGCGCTGGGTGAGGATGGAGACCGACTGGTCCTTGAACTCGTCGATCGCGATCCTCTGGCGGCCCTGGGAGGCGACGTCGAAGACCCACATCTCGTACTGGGTGACGTTCTTCTCCCCGGGCATATCGTACTTGTAGGTCTGCAGGGTGGGACGGGGATTGGCCAGCGAGTTGATCACCCAGAGGTCTTTCACCTTCCGCTGGTCGGAGCGGGTAGTCGCGAACTTACTCGAATCCCGAGACCAGACCAGCCGGCCGGGGGATTGCCGGCGGGGCTTCTCCTCCTCCTGCTCCTCCCGATCACCCCCCCCGCCGCCGAATCCGTAGTACTTCACACCATCATCGGTGAGCTGGTGCTCCACCACGTCGGTGGTGTCCTGCTTGTCGCGGAACTTGATGAAATCCGCCCACGACATCAGGAAGAGGTTGTACTCCCGGGCGAAGACCACGACCGAGGAGTCGGGGGAGACCGACCCCCAGCGCGGGGTGGCGGGAGGTTCCTTCCAGTCCGCCAGATGGGTCAGCCGTCGACCCGCCAGGTCGTACTCGAACCGCATGTCCTCCCGCTTGGGGCGGATGACCTTCCCCTTCTGCGCGGTGTCGGGTTCGGCCGGCTTGGTCGACTGGACCGTGAACTGGATCGCGGTGTCGTTCTTGACGAACTCGATACTGCGTATCGGCAGGTGGGCGGCGTCATAAGGGTCCTTGGTCTGCCGGCTCAGCTCCGCGGCCATCCAGGCAGGATCGAAGATGGGTGTCTGGGTCTTGCGGACCGGGTCGACCAGGTTGAAGATCCGTCCCTGCGGGGTCTCCCACATATACCAGAAGCGGTCGCTGTGCTCGAGCCACCTGGCGCCCACCGAGGTACTGAAGAGCATCGTGCGCATGCTGGGGGGCGAGAAACGCTCCGCCAGGGCGTAGTTCGCCCTCCTGACCCGGTTGTCCTGGGCACTCGCGTCCCGGGGGACGAGCAGGGGCAGGACGAGGAGGGTGAGGGCGGCGACCTGGAGGAGGTGGAGTGCCTCCTTCTTGAGGCGGGCGGACCCGGTATACATGATGTGATCCTCCTGTTGCGCGGAACCTGAGCGTGTGTGGTCATCGACTCTATCCCGGGATACCACTCCGGGGGAACCTGTATTCACGTCCGGAGGGGCCGCCGTCCCGGGCCGGTTCAGGCGGATCCGCCCGAAGCGTTGCGGACCACCATGAAGGTCAGATCGTCCTCGAAGCCGCTCGCCCGTTCCGGGGACCCGCGCCAGGCGGCCAGTTCCTGCGGGAAGTAGCCGATCATGCGCCCGCCTGACACCAGCTCCATCGGAGCCCCGCGGGAACCCTGCCAGAGCAGCATGGGGGGGGGCGCCGCCCCGGCGAACCGGAGGGTGCGGCGGTCGGGGGAGATCCAGGCCACGGCCGCGGTAACGAACTGGAACTCGAGCTGGTCGTGCAGGACCCGGTTCATCGCCGTCAGGAGGCTCCCCGGGTCGGAGTCGACCACCAGCTCCCGGATGAAAGCGACATGGACCATCGAGGCGATGATCGCGGCGGGCACGCCATGCCCCGACGCATCCGCCAGGATGAGCAGCACCGAACCGTCCGGGAGGATCTCCCGGCCAAAGTAGTCCCCCGCCACCAGTTCCATGGGGATGTAGCGGGATTCCAGTTCCAGGCCCTCGATGCTCGGGGAGCCGGCCGGCAGGACCGCCCGCTGTATGCGCCGCGCGGTCTCGAGCTCTTCCTGGATCCGGACGACCCGCACCTCATTGCCGATGAAGCGGCGCTGAACGACCCATGCGGTCGGGTGCATCCGGGAGCCCGGAGTGTATGCTAGTGGTGTAGGAGCGACCACTCAAGGTACGGCCGATCCCCGGGACCGACCGGGGGAGCCGGAAAGGTGGTGGTATGGGGTCGCGGCTGAAGGTTCTCTCCACCCTCATCGGGGGGGTCCTCTTCCTGGCCGCCCTGGTCGTGCTCCATCAGGTCCTGCGTGAGCACAGCTACCACGAGATCAGCGGCTACGTACGGGCGGTACCTCCCCTGCTCATCACGGCCGCCGCTCTGCTCACGATCCTCAACTACGCGGTGCTGACCGGCTACGACCTGCTCGCCCTCCGCTACGTCGATCATCCGCTCCCATTGCGCCGGATCGCCTGGACCTCCTTCTCGGCCTACGCCTTCAGCCAGAGTCTCGGGCTGACCCTGGTGACGGGGCCTTCCGTACGGTTCCGGATGTACAGCCGATGGGGGCTGCCGCCCGACCGGATCGCCCGGATCATCGCGTTCACCAGCATCACCTTCTGGCTCGGGCTCGGAGCGGTCGGCGGATTGACCTTCCTCTCGGGAGGGTTCGCCCCGCCTGAGGCCCTCTCCATCCCGCCCGCGATCCTGAAGGTGATCGGTCTGATCCTGCTCCTGCCGGTGGTCGTCTATCTGGTCGCCACGGCCCGGCTGCGCCGGCCGATCCGGATCCACCGCTGGGAAGTGCGGCTCCCCGGTCCCGGTCTGGCCCTGGCCCAGGTCCTCCTCTCCTCCGCCGACTGGCTCCTGGCGGCGGCCGTCTTCCACATCCTGCTCCCGCCGGGGAGTGGGACCGGTTATCTGCAGGTGCTGGGGATCTTCCTCTTCGCCCAGTTGGCCGGCATCATCAGCAACATCCCGGCCGGGCTCGGGGTCTTCGAGACCGTGGTACTGCTCACCCTCGCGCCCACGGTGGGCACCCCCCGGCTGGTCGGTGTCCTGGTCGTCTACCGGCTCATCTACTACCTGCTCCCGCTCCTGATCGCCGAAGGGGGGCTGGCCTTACAGACCCTGACCCGGCATCGGGTGCGGATCGCCGGTACGGCCCGCTCGATCGGCCGAACTCTCTCCCCCATCCTCCCCGACCTGTTCGCACTAACCACCTTCCTGGGGGGACTCGTCCTGCTCCTCTCCGGGGCCACGCCCCCTGTCCACAGCCGTTTCGCCTGGCTCCGCGAAGTGCTCCCCCTGCCGGTGGTGGAAGTCTCGCATTTCCTGGGGAGTGTGGCGGGGGCCGGCCTGCTGCTGCTCTCGGCCGGGATCCGCCGCCGTCTGGACGCGGCCCTGCACGGGACACTGCTCCTGCTGGGGGCGGGAATCTTCTTCTCCCTGCTCAAGGGGCTCGACTGGGAGGAAGCGGGACTGCTGGCCCTCATGCTGCTCCTGCTGGTCGGCAGCCGCCGGGAGTTCCACCGCCGGGCCTCGCTGACCGCCCAGGCGCTCACCCCGGCCTGGACGGTGGCGGTGGTGCTCGCTCTGGCGGCCTCGGTCTGGCTCGGCCTCTTCGCCTACCGGAATGTGGGCTACGACCATGAACTGTGGTGGCAGTTCACTTTCAGCGGTGACGCCCCAAGGTTCCTCAGGGCGAGTGTGGGAGCGGCGATGGTGGTGGCGGCCTTCGCGCTCACCCGGCTCCTGCGGACGGCTCGTTTCCACCCCCCGGCGCCGGGGACGGTCGAGATGGCGGATGTCCGCTCGATCCTGGCCGGGGCCCCGGAAGCTTCGGCCTGTCTCGCCCTGCTGGGGGACAAGCACTTCCTCTTTGACATGACCGGGAGCGCGTTCGTGATGTACGGCATCGCCGGTCGGAGTTGGGTGGCGATGGGGGACCCGGTCGGTCCCCCGGCGGCAGCCGAGGAGGCCGCCTGGCTCTTCCGGGAAAGAAGCGTCCACCATGGGGCCCGGACGGTTTTCTACGAGGTGGGCACCGCCCACCTCGACCTCTACCTCGAGATGGGGCTCGACCTGACCCGCCTGGGTGAGGAAGCTCGGGTGTCGCTCGAGGACTTCAACCTGGAAGGGCACAACCGTAAGGGCCTGCGTCACACGCTCCGCCAGGTCGAGGGTCAGGGGGTCACTTTCCGGATCATCCCCCCCGACGAGGTCGCCGGCCGGATGGAGGAGCTGCGGCGAATCTCCGAGGATTGGATGGCCGAGAAGAACGCCCGCGAGAAGCACTTCTCGCTCGGCTGGTTCCAGCCCGCCTATCTGATGGAGTTCCCGATGGGGGTGGCCGAGCAGGAGGGGCGTATCCTGGCCTTCACCAACATCTGGTCCTCCGGTGGGAAGGAGGAACTCTCGATCGACCTGATGCGGCACAGCTCCGCGGCACCGGCAGGGACGATGGAGTATCTCTTTACCCGGCTGATGCTCTGGGGGAGCGGCGAGGGCTATCACTGGTTCAACCTGGGCATGGTGCCCTTCTCCGGCATGAGCAGCCGCCGGATGGCCCCCGTCTTCCACCGGCTCAGCGGCTATCTCTTCCGGCACGGGGAGCAGATCTACCACTTCCAGGGCCTGCGCAGTTTCAAGGACAAGTTCGACCCGGTCTGGCGCCCCCGCTACCTGGCCAGCCACGGCCTGTTCGGTCTGGCCCGATCCCTCACCGATGCCGCGACCCTCATCTCGGGCGACCTGAGCGGGGTCGTCGGCAAGTGACCCTTATCCCCAGGAGTCCCCCATGCCCGTCGAAGCGTCACCTTCGGAGTCCCGCAACCGACTGCTGAGCGAGGAGTTGCAGGACGCCTGGCCGGTGCTCGCCGGGCCGGAACGGCTGGAGTGGTTCCGGCTTATGCCGCTGGATCAGGCGGAGTCCTTCTTCGCTTCGGTGAGCGCCCGGGGGAAGGCCGGTTTGCTCGAGTTGATGCGGGAGGAGGAGCGCCGGATCTGGATCGGCCTGCTCCCCCCTGACGAGCTGGCCGACGTCCTCCAGCACTCCCCTCCCCCCCTCCGGACCGTACTGCTCGGCCTGCTCGGCCGGTCGGTCCGGGAGGAGGTGGACGCACTGCTGGCCTATGCCCGGGATGTCGCCGGCGGGCTGATGAATCCCCGCTTCCTGCGTGTCCACCCGGAGATGGACGCGGCCGAGGCGATCCATTATGTGCGCAGGCAGATCAAGGACGAACCCGAGACGGTCTCTTACGCCTACGTCCTCGATAGCGACCAGCGCCTGCTGGGGGTCGTCTCGATGCGGCAGTTGATCGCGGCCTCCGAGGAGCACCGGATCCGGGAGGTCATGGCGACCCGGCTCGTCACCCTGCACGATGAGACCGACCAGGAGGAAGTCGCTCGTGCCTTCGCTCGGCACGACCTGATGGCCCTCCCGGTGGTGGATGACGACCGGCGGATGGTCGGGATCGTGACCGTCGACGATGTGGTGGACGTGCTGCACGAGGAGGCCACCGAGGACATCCAGAAGATCGGCGGGAGCTCGGCCCTGGGCGCACCCTACCTGAAGATCTCCCTGCCCACTATGATCCGGAAGCGGGCCAGCTGGCTGGTGCTGCTGTTCATCGGCGAGATGCTGACGGCGACCGCCATGGGCTTCTTCGAGAACGAGATCCAGCGGGCGGTCGTGCTCGCCCTGTTCATCCCGCTGGTCATCAGCAGCGGCGGCAACTCCGGTTCCCAGGCCACCACCCTGGTCATCCGGGCCATGGCCCTGCAGGAGGTGCGGTTGCGCGACTGGTTGAGGGTGATGCGGCGTGAGATCGTGACCGGTCTCAGTCTCGGCCTGGTGCTGGGGGCGATCGGTTTCGTGCGCATCATGCTCTGGCCGGCCCGGCTCAGCCTGTATGGGCCGCACTACCCGGTCGTGGCCCTGACGGTAGCCTTCAGCCTGGTCGGGATCGTCCTCTGGGGTTCGCTCATGGGATCCATGCTGCCGCTGGCCCTGCGCCGGCTCGGGTTCGATCCGGCCAGCGCCTCCGCTCCGATGGTCGCCACCCTGGTGGACGTCACCGGACTGGTCATCTACTTCTCGATCGCCGCCCTCATCCTCCACGGGACCCTGCTCTGAAACGCCTTCTCCGGGCGCCGGCCGCTAAGGCCCGGGGATCGGCGGCGGGGCGCTCCAGCGATGCGCCTCCGGGGACGGGCCGGCCACCGGGAAGGCGCTGATGCGCAACCGGGCCGCTCCCATGGGGATCAGGGTGAGCGTCTCGAGCGGCTCGGTGGACCAGGCCGGACTCGACTGCAGGGGCATCACCAGCCCCGTGGCGTCCTGACCCCACTCGAGGATGCGCCGCCCCCGGGCCCGCAGCGCGATGGGTGTCCCCTCATGGGTGAAGGGCCGGTCGTCGGCCGGCCAGGCCCGCTCGACGACCTCGAATCCTCCGGCGGGATCCGCCTCCTCCGGGAGATCTAG
>CAZFHZ010000002.1:0-82187 GCA_964519015.1 uncultured Gemmatimonadota bacterium
CGCACCGTAGGGATCGAAGAGGAGGAGCCGGCTGCCGGCATCACTCAGGCGCAGACCCGGCCAGGGAAGCAGCGCGAAGGGGACCTGGGCCGACACCGGTGGTTCGCTCGCGGCGTGGAGCAGCACCCCGGGTGCCGACCGGGACGGGAGCACCAGGCGGCGGAGTGCGCCCCCCCAGACCCCCCCCACCGCGACCGTCCAGCCCGCCCAGGAGACCTCCGGCAGGGAGCCATTCCCGGCCGGCCGGGAGCCCACACTCAGCTCCAGCCATTCTCCCTGGGCCGGGAGCGGTTCAGGCATCGCCTCACTGAAGAAGCGTTCACGTGGTGCCGCCCGCACCCCGACCGTGAGGGTGTCGCGGTCCCACCAGCCCCGACCGCCGGGCGGTGCTTCGAGGCTCACCTCCCACCGCCACGTCCCACCCCGCTCCGGGCACCAGCTCCAGGCCACCCGGAGGGAGTCGAACGGACCCAGCAGCGGCACCGGTTCGGGCGGGCAGAGGACCACCGCTCCCCCGGGTCCTTCCCCCCGCAGGTGCGCCTCCAGACCCGACTGCAGCTGCCCCCCCTCCTCCCGCACGGTGGCGATGAGTCCGACCGTCGTCCCGGCGATCGGCGACGCCGGGGCCCCCAGCCACACCGTCCGGTCCCCCGGCTGCGGCGTCCAGGAATTGACCTCCCCGGGGGTGGAACCGGTCGGGGCCCGGCTGGGCCGCCAGCTCCCCACCGCCGGCGAGGGAAGCCCGACCCGTTCCCAGGAGATCCCTTCCCCGGCCTCCACCGACCAGGCCACCGTGTCCACCACGCCACCGGTCCGGTCGGTCAGGACCAGCCGGTCACCAGCGGCCCGCAGGCCGTTCCCGATCGAAGAGTCCTCGGGTCGCAGCAGCAGGGTCGTGGCCGGAACGGGGATCCGGGATGGGTCGCTGTCGGGATCGAGCACCAGCGCCCGGCCACCCGGCTCCAGCCGGAGCAGGCCCGATCCCTCCCAGGCCTGGAGCCGGTCGTCGGGATCGGTCCGGTCCCCGAGCGACCATCCGGCCAGTTCGACCGCCCGGTCGCCTTCGTTGAGGAGTTCCACCCATTCACCCGCCCCATCACCTTCCGGACCCGCCACATCGGAGAGTACCTCGACGATCCGGACGGGATCGGGGACAGGGGGGGACGAGAGAACGATCAGGATGACGACCAGCCAGGGCATGGGCACGCTCCGTGCACAGGCCCGGGGGGAAGGGCGTCAGCGGGGGGTCGGTGCGGTCATCCGGCTCAGGCCGGTCCGCCCGGTGGTTCCTCGGGGGGATGGGGGGGGGTGCTCTTCAGGCGCAACGTCGGATCGGCTTCGAGGGTCATCTCGTCCCGGATCCCGCGGGCCAGATGGAACGCGCCGGCGGCCGCGATCATGGCGGCATTGTCCGTGCACAGACGCGGACTCGGGAAGGCCACCTCGAGATCGCGGGAACGGGCCAGTTCGGCCACCTCCCGGCGCAGCAGCCGGTTGTTGGCGACCCCGCCGGCCACCCCGATACGGGGCGCCCCGGTGGTCGCCAGGGCCGCTTCGATCCCGGCCCGCAGGGCATCCACGACCGCCCGGCGGAAGGCCGCCGCCACCGGACCGCGGGCTGACTCCCGCTCCGCCTCGGTCAGCCGCTGCCAGTGCTGGAGGACGGCGGTCTTCACCCCGCTGAAGGAAAAGTTGTGCCCCGGCCGACCGAGCCGGGCCACCGGGAACCGCAGCTCGCCCGCAGCGGAGTTTTCGGCCAGTCGGTCGAGGGCGGGACCGGAGGGATAGGGAAGACCTAGCAGTACCCCGACTTTATCGAAGGCCTCGCCCGCAGCATCGTCCACAGTGGCGCCCAGCCGTTGGTAGACGCCGGGTTCCTCCACCATGTGGAGTTCCGTATGGCCGCCTGAGACGATCAGGATCAAGAAAGGGGCGGACCAGTTCGGGTCCTCCAGCATCAGGCTGAAGATATGCCCCTCGAGATGATTGACCCCGACCAGCGGCAGACCACTCCCCAGGGCGAGCCCCTTGGCCAGCGAGAGCCCGACCAGGAGCGCTCCGATCAGACCCGGCCCGCGCGTGACGGCGATCCCGTCGAGGTCGCCCCAGTCCACCCCGGCCGTGGTCATGGCCTGGCGCACGGCCGGCAGGGCGGTCCGGAGGTGTTCCCGGGAGGCGAGCTCGGGGACGACCCCTCCCCAGGCCGCATGGAGGTCCTGGCTCACCACCACGTTGGAGAGGATGCGCCTCCACCCACACACCACCGCGGCCGAGGTCTCGTCGCACGAGGTCTCGATCCCGAGCACCAGGGGGCGTTCCAGCTGGTTCGTCTCGGCCATGGTTCTCCGCGCCTGCCTCAGTACTCGGTGACCCGGAAGGTCGGGGGTTCCACCTTCAGGAGGGTAATTCCGGTGGGGAGTTCCACCCGGGGGACGAGGGGGGTCAGACCGTCGGCCGCCTCCGAGCGCACATCGATGAAGAGCCGGACCTGGTCCTCGGTCAGCGCCTCGATGAGATGGATGCCCCCGCTGACGGTGACCCGGGCGGTGCGGGGCTGGGCAAGGTAACGGTTGCGTCCTCCCGTACCCAGCAGCCGGACCGGGATCTCGGCGAAACTCTGTTCGACGATCGGCTGGACGTCCTGGATGATGCGCACGCTGCGCGGCTCGAGCGTCACGTTGTAGATGTCGGGGACCTGGAGGGGGACCTCCTGCTCCACCGGAGTGCGCACCCGGTCGAGCCGTAAGGTGTCGGTCCAGACCACTCCGAGGTGTCCGATCCGGGAGCGCGGACCGGAGACGGCGACCGATCCGGGGCGTGCAGCGGTGGGGCCGACCCGGGTGTACCCGGCCGTGGTGCCCAGTTCGAGCACCGGTCCCACCGGCAGCACGACCGTACCCGCCCGATCGAGTTCCACGGTGATCTCCTGGGGAGCGATGATCTCGACCGCTTCCAGTTCACGTCCTTCGGGGTAACGCACCTGGGAGAGGTCGAGGGAGAGCGTCCGGCGTGTCCGCACCCCGCTCACATCCACCACCACCGCCTTGTGGCGCCAAGTCAACAGTAGCAACTGCTTACCGTTGCCACGGAAACGGACCTTCACCTGGGCCGGGACCGGGTCCACGACCACCTGGTCTTCGGGGAGGCCGGAGAGGGTCAGGGGTACCGCCATCACGCGCTCGTAGCCGTCGCGCTCGGTCGCCAGATGGAACCAGAGCAGCAGAGCCGAGATGATCGCTACCGCGCGCAACCCAAGGTCGCGGGTGATTCGGCTGCGGGCCATGCCAGGGTTCTCGGGGGGACTACTTCTTCACCTGGGAACGGGCGATGCCCTCACCCATGCTCAGTTCCCCGTTGTCGATCCGGATGTGGAACTGGCATTCGGGATTCGTGCAGACCCAGGCCTTGTATGGGATGCTCGCCCCCTCCCGACCGTAGTCGGAGAGCGGGATCAGAGTGCCTTCACCACACTTCAGGCACTCGGGCAACTGGAGTTCCATCCGGGGTGCTCACCTCCCATCCTCGCATTCCTCCGCACCGGGGCATCCCGGCGGGATGCTCCGGGAAGGAGTATAGGAAGGCGTGCGCGAGGGGGTCAACCGGCATGCCCCTTGAGCCGGGAAGGCGGGTGGGTATAACGTTCGCCCCGATCCTCTCTGCAGCCAAGTGTCCGGAGGTGATGAGACCGATGCTGGCTCTCGTGCTCTTCAGCGCCCTGCTGCTGTTCATCATCGCCTATCGCTGGTACGGCGGTTTCGTGGCCACCCGACTCGGTCTGGACGACCGACGGTCGGTCCCCAGTGAGTACCTCTACGACGGCACCGACTACGTACCGACGAAGACTCCCGTGCTCTTCGGCCATCACTTCAGTTCGATCGCCGGTGCGGGACCGATCGTGGGACCGATCCTGGCCGGGCTCTTCTTCGGCTGGCTTCCCACGGTAATCTGGATCGTACTCGGATCGATCTTCATCGGGGGCGTGCACGACTTCGGTTCCATGGTCGCTTCGATCCGCCACAAGGCCCGATCGGTGGCCGAACTGGCCCGGGACTACATGTCGCCGCTGGCCTTTCGGCTCTTTCTGGCCTTCATCTGGCTGACCATGGTCTACGTCATCGTAGTGTTCGTCGACCTGACCGCGGTCAGTTTCGTCGACGTACACGACGCCGCCGGCCTGGAGACCGCCCAGGGGAGCGGGGTGGCCACCGCCGCCGGGATCTTCATGCTGCTGGCGGTCGGGCTCGGCCTGGTCAACAACCACACCCGGCTCCCGGTCTGGGCCGCCACCTTGATCTTCGTCCCCCTGTTGCTGGTGACGGTCGGCCTGTGCAGCCGCATCCACTCCGACGGGAGCTACATACCCGCCTTCTTCGCCCAGCCGAAACACTTCTGGATCACCCTGCTGCTCATCTACTGCCTGATCGCCAGCGTCACCCCGGTCTGGATCCTCCTCCAGTCACGCGACTATCTCTCCAGTTTTCTGCTCTACCTGCTGGTGCTGGGCGGCGCTCTGGGGATCGCGGCCGGGTCTCTGACGGGCGGACTGGCGGTGACCTGGCCCGCCCTGGTCGACCCGGCCGACCCGGTCTTCCGCGAGGTGGCGCGCCTGGGGCCGCTCTTCCCGATTCTCTTCATCACGGTGGCCTGCGGGGCCTGCAGCGGTTTCCACTCCATCGTGGCCTCCGGCACCACCGCCAAGCAGATCCGCTGCGAGACCGATACCCGTCGCATCGGGTACGGCGGCATGCTGGTGGAAGGCGTGGTGGCCGTCATCTCGCTGGCCACCGTGATGGTCCTCGGTTTCGGGATCGAAGCCCTGCGCGGCGACCCGGTCGGTCTTTTCTCGGCCGGGATCGGGCGTTTCCTGACCGCCCTGGGGATCCCCCTCCATTTCGGCACCATGCTCGGCCTGCTGGCTCTCTCCACCTTCCTGTTGACCACCCTCGACACCTGCACCCGTCTGGGCCGCTACGTCCTGCAGGAGTTCTTCGGCTGGGACAACCGGGCGGCGCGCAACCGCTGGATCGCCACCCTGATCACCCTGACCCTGCCGGCCGGGCTGGCCTTCCTCTCCTACACCACGCCCGACGGCCGCCTCATCCCGGTCTGGCGGGCCATCTGGCCGGTCTTCGGGGCGACCAACCAGCTCCTGGCCGGCCTGGCCCTGCTGGCGGTTACGGTCTGGCTGAAGCGGACCGGGCGGAGCTGGATCTACGTGGGTCTGCCCATGCTGTTCATGGTGACGATGACCCTATCGGCCACCCTGCTACTGGTCGTCGACGGAACCACCGCCCCACCGGTGCGCACCATCGCTTGTCTCCTCCTGGGTCTGGGGATCACCCTGGTGGTCGAGGCGGTCCGCGCGCTGCGAGGCCCCCAATTGCTCCCCGAGCCGGTCATCCTGAAGACGGTCGAGCAGGCCTGACCGGCTCCCTCCCGCCTCGGAACCGCTCGTGTCAATCTGGCATGGGTGTCCTCCGGAGGATCCGCTGTCCCGCCCTGGGCACAAGCGTTCGTGGCCCCGATCGAAGGAACGTCCTCGACCTGCTACGGCTACATCTTGCGGGCACCGAGACCGCTCTCCCCAAAGCCTGGTGTAAGGATTTCAGCTGGAGCGTCTTACATTTACCATATTCGTAAGACTTCATATTATCTCGTAAGAAATCACTCCGTTTGTCGGTCCCTGGTCTTACTTTGGCCTAGAAAGAGTCCATCACGACCATTCGGGAATCGAGGTGGGAGGATGCCGATCGTCCGGGCTTCTTCCAAAGGTCAGATCGTCATTCCGGCACGCCTGCGTCGGAAATATCAGATCGACAAGGGCACCCGAGTGAACATTATCGACGGCGATGGAGAACTCATCCTGCGCCCGGTCCTCAAAGACCCGGTCCTGGAGGCCAAGGGCCTCTTCCGGGGCGGCATCTCCTCGCTGCAGGAGCTGCTGCGTGAACGGCGGGAGGGAGGTAGCGTATGAGCGCTCCGACCGGGACCACCCCTTTGCGCAGTCTGGTCATGGACAGCCATGCCCTGCTGGTCTACCTGGAGGGGGAGAGTGGGGCCGAGTTCGTGGCCAATGCCCTGGGCATGGCCGAACAGGGGAGCCTGAACTGCTTTATGGCGATCGTGAACTGGGGGGAGGTCTACTTCAGTCTGCTGCGGGCCAAGGGGGAGGAGCGGGCCCACGAGGCGACCACCGTGCTCGACCAGCTCCCCATAGAGATCGTCAACATGGACATGAACCTGATCCAGCGGGCCAGCCGGTTCCGGGAGCAGTTCCGGACCCCCAACGGCCTCTGCTTCGCCGCCAGCCTGGCCGAGACCCACCACTGTCCGGTCCTGACCGGAGACCCGCTCTTCCGCAAACTGTCCGAAGAGGTCCAGATCCTGTGGCTGAAGTGACCCTGCTCGCCCTGGGGGACATCCACGGCCGGATCGGCTGGACCCCGGCCCTGGAGTCGGCCGCCGCCTCCGCCGCCGCGATCGTGATCACCGGCGACCTGACCCAGTTCGGCGGTCCCCGGGACGCCGACCGCATCCTGGAGGAGCTGTCCGTGTTCCCCGGCCCGACCTACGCCATCGCCGGCAACTGCGACTCGCCCGGGATCGAAGCCCACCTGGCGCAACGGGGTGTCTCACTCCATGGACAGGGCCGGATGATCGGTGACCGGATCGGCCTGTGTGGTGTGTCGGGCAGCAACGTAACGCCGTTCGGAACCCCCCTGGAATACTCGGACGCCGAGCTGGAGGCCGCGCTCCACCGCGGCTGGGGCATGATCCGGACCGCCCCGCTGCGGATCGTGGTCCACCATGCACCCCCCTGGGGTACGAGTGTGGACCTGACCGGTGACGGCCGTCATGTGGGTGTTAAGGGACTGCGGACCTTCTGCGAACAGGAGGGGCCTGAGCTGGTCCTATGCGGCCATATCCATGAGGCCCGGGGGATCGACCGTATCGGCGAGACCCTGGTGGTCAACGGCGGGATGGCCGCCCGCGGCCACGGTGTGCACGTGCGGGTCTCCGATCAATGGTCGGTCGAGCTGATCTGAAAAACGAACGCCCCCTGTGCGGGGGTGTCGGGGTACAGGTCCTGGGTCCCGGGGGCTATTCCTCGTCCGCCCCGATGGTCAGGTCCTCCCGGTCACTTTCCTCCTCACCGGGTAGACTGGTGCGCTGGACGCGCTCCTGCCGGCGGTGCCGTCCCACGATCCCCTCCTCCTCTTCCTGGCGCTTGCAGTCCAAACAGAGGATCGCGGTGGGGATTGCTTCGAGCCGCTCCCGGTTGATCGGCTTGCGACAGCGCTCGCACAGCCCGTAGGTGCCATCGAGCACCTTCTCGAGCGCGTGGTTGATCTCTTCCAGACCGCGCGTCTGCTGCTCGATCAGTTTGGAGAGGTACTCCTTGTCATCCGACAGGGTGACCTCTTCCTCGTACTCCGCTGCCCGGGTGTCCTTGATCTCATCCAGTGTCCCTTGGTGCCGGCCGAGCACGTCCAGTTTGCGCCGGCGCTCCTCCAGGATCAGCCGGATGAACCTCTCCCGGTCCTTCTTCTTCATTGCGGGCCTGGCCACGTACGCCTCCTCGAAGCCTCAGATGCACCGACAGCGCTGGGAGTCGGCCGGTTCCCGCCCCGCGGGAGACGGGAACCCGTGAAAATGGCCCGTAAATGTATGCGATTCCCCGGCCCGTTCCAACCGAATCCGGAGGGTCCGGTTACTTCTTCTCCTGCTCGTCGTCCATGACCTCGTATTCGGCTTCTACGGCCCCTTCCCCCCGCCCCTGGTCCGCCTCGCCGGATTCAGCCTGGGCATCGCCTGAAGCCTGTTGTCCGGCCGAGGTCTGGGTATAGAGTTCCTGGGCCGCCTGGTACCAGGCTTTCTCCAGCCGTTCGGTCCGTTCGCGGAGACGGTTGGGGTCCTCTCCCTTGAGCGCCTCCTTGAGGTCGGCCAGGGCCCGCTCCACCTCGGAGCGGGAAGCCTCGGTCAGTTTCTCCTTCTGCTCCTCGAGCTGCTTCTCGGTCTGGTAGACCAGCTGCTCCGCGCGGTTGCGCGTCTCCGCGCGTTCCCGCCGTTCGTGGTCCTCGGACGCGTGCGATTCGGCGTCCTTGACCATCCGGTCGATCTCATCGCGGGAGAGACCGCTGGAAGCCTCGATCCGGATGCTCTGCTCCTTACCGGTCGCCTTGTCCTTGGCCGAGACGTGAAGGATCCCGTTGGCATCGATGTCGAAGGTGACCTCGATCTGCGGGATGCCCCGCATCGCCGGCGGGATACCGGTCAGCTGGAAACGCCCGATCGTCTTGTTGTCGATGGCCATGTCGCGCTCCCCCTGGAGCACGTGGATATCCACCGTGGTCTGACCGTCCGAGGCGGTACTGAAGATCTCCGACTTGCGGGTCGGGATGGTCGTGTTGCGCTCGATCAGCCGGGTGAAGATGCTGCCCAGGGTCTCGATCCCCAGCGAGAGCGGGGTCACATCGAGCAGCAGCACATCGGTCACTTCACCTCCGAGCACCCCCCCCTGGATGGCGGCGCCCACCGCGACCACCTCGTCCGGGTTGACTCCCTTGTGGGGTTCCTTCCCGTCGAAGAGCCGGCGCACCGTTTCCTGGACCTTGGGGATGCGGATGGAACCGCCGACCAGGATCACTTCATCAATCTGACCCGGCTTCAAGCCGGCATCCCCGAGGGCCTGTCGGACCGGTCCCACGGTACGCTCGATCAGGTCGTCCACCAGCGCCTCGAACTTCGCCCGGCTCAGCTTCAGGTTGAGGTGTTTCGGCCCGTTCTGATCGGCGGTGATGAAGGGGAGGTTGATCTCGGTCTCCATGGTGGTGGAGAGCTCACACTTCGCCTTCTCAGAGGCCTCTTTGAGGCGCTGGAGCGCCATCGGGTCTCGCCGCAGGTCGATCCCCTCGGCCTTTTTGAACTCATCGGCCAGCCAGTCCATGACGCGCTGGTCGAAGTCATCCCCCCCCAGGTGGGTGTCCCCGTTGGTGGACTTGACCTCGAAGACGCCGTCCCCCAGTTCCAGGATGGAGATGTCGAAGGTGCCTCCCCCCAGGTCGTAGACGGCGATTTTTTCGTCCTTCTTCTTGTCCAGACCGTAGGCCAGGGCCGCTGCGGTCGGCTCGTTGATGATGCGCTTTACCTTCAGACCGGCGATCTCGCCCGCATCCTTGGTGGCCTGGCGCTGACTGTCGTTGAAGTAGGCGGGGACCGTGATGACCGCCTCGGCCACTTTCTCGCCCAGGTAGTCCTCGGCCGTCTGCTTCATCTTCTGCAGGATCATGGCCGAGATCTCGGGCGGGCTGAAGTCGCGGCCGCCGGCCTTCACCCGTACATCGCCCGAGGGCCCGCGGTTCACATCGTAGGGGACCTCGTCGCGCTCCACGACGACCTCCTCATAGCCGCGCCCCATGAAGCGCTTGATGCTCATGACCGTGTTGGCGGGGTTGGTGATGGCCTGGCGCTTGGCCACCTGACCCACCAACCGTTCGCCGCTCTTGGAGAAAGCCACCACGCTCGGGGTGGTCCGTCCCCCCTCGGCGTTCGTGATGACCTTGGGCTCACCCGCTTCCATGATGGCGACCACCGAGTTGGTGGTGCCCAGGTCGATACCGATGATCTTCCCCATTCCAGGTCCCCTTCCCGTCGCTATCCGACGTTCGACCGGTCAGTCCGGCCGGGAAAAGCCCCGCGGGAAGGATCCTTCCCTCCCGCAGGGCCGGTTCACTCGGTTCGAGCCGCCCCCGCTCACTTGACGGCGACGTCGATCTCGCGCTGCTTGGCCTCCTCGGCCTTCGGCACGCTCACCTTGAGCACACCATCCGAGTAGTTGGCGCGGATTTTACCGGCATCCACCGTACGGGGCAGGGTGAACGCCCGCCGGAAGCAGCCGTAGGCGCGCTCGGTCAGGTGGTAGTTGGCCTGTTCCTCGGTGCGCTCCTGACGGCGCTCCCCGGAGATGAAGAGCACGTTGTCCTTCACGGTGACCTTGACGTCCTCCCGGCGCAGACCGGGCAGGTCGATCGAGACCAGGTACTCCTCTTCCTGCTCCTCGATATCCACGGCCGGGACCCAGGTCTCGTTCCCGCTGCGGGCGGGAGTCTGGCCCATCATGTCGTCGAACAGCCGGCTGATCTCGTGCTGCGTGTTCCAGAGCCAGTCCCGCTGTGGGGTCCAACGAACCAGCGTCATCGTCATTCGCCTCCTTGGCACGGCGCCACCTGGCGCCGACTCATGTTATCGTTGTGGGTCGTAGCTACCGCACAGAGATAACATCAAACGGTATGCCAATCTTGGTCCCGTGCCGGCGCATATATTTTAACTTATTGTATTGCAACAAGATAATCAGATTCGATCACGTCGGACTGTAATCCTGGACCGATTCTCCCTGTGGTGTTTCGTGCCATCCTGGCCGTCAGTTGTCGGCTTGGCAAGGGATATTGCCGGAACGGCGGGATCGCGTCGAACTGGCAGTTCGGGGTGGACCGGTATAAAATGATATGTAGGTGATGCTCAAACGCTTTCATCGAATCCTCTTCTTCCGCTATATTCGTAGTGGTCTGTCTTTCTCCGCTACAGACCGTACGTACGTGAGGAGGAACTCAGATGTCGACCATCATGACCACCGACCAGATCTGCCAGGCGTTCGGGATCTCGAAGTCGACCCTGAACAACTGGCGCAAGGAGAAGGGTCTTCCCTTCATCAAGGTCGGGCGCACGGTGCGGTATGATTACCAGGCCGTCATCGACTGGCTGAAGAAGCACGAGGTGAGTGGTCGGAAGGAACGCTGATCCCGCTTTCCCATGGTGACCCCTCCTGAGGACACACGCGGTCGCGAGTTCCTGACGATCCTGATCCCCGCTTACAATGAGGCTGCGACCATCGAGACGGCCCTGCGGCGTCTCTGGAAGGTCGAACTACCGCTTCCCTGTGAGACCATCGTCATCGACGATGCGTCCGACGATCCCACCGCCGAGCTGGTCGAACGGCTCCGGGAGGAGAGCCCCTATCCCCTCCGGCTCATCCGCCACCAGCGCAACCGGGGTAAGACGGCCGCCCTCCGCTCCGGTCTGGCCCAGGCCCGGGGGAGCCTGACCCTGATCTACGACGCCGACCTGGAGTACGACCCGGCCGACATCCCCCGGCTGCTGGCGCCGGTACTCGAGGGCCTGGCCGACGCGGTCTACGGCTCCCGTTTCCAGTCCCCGGAGCGGCGCGTCCTCTTCTTCTGGCACGCCCTCGGGAACCGTCTGGTCACCGCCCTGGCCAATCTCTTCGCCAACCTGAACCTGACCGACATGGAGACCTGTTTCAAACTGGTGCGGACCGATACCCTTCGCCGGATGCGCCTGCGCTCGGAACGGTTCGGGTTCGAGCCGGAGGTGACCGTGAAGCTCGGCCGACTGGGGGAACGGGTCTACGAGGTCCCCATCCGTTACGCCGGCCGCTCCTACGACGAGGGGAAGAAGATCCGCTGGTGGGACGCCCTCCGGGCGGTCGGGACCATCCTGCGGGCCGGCCTGCTGGAGGCACCGCTGGCCGACCCCGAGGCCGCCTGGCGCTGGCGCCGGGAGCGGCTGCGGCGCTATCACCGGGAACTGCTCCGCCGCCTGGCGCCGGCGGTGGGGCCCCGGGTCCTGGTCGCGGGCCCCGACCGCGATGGGCTCCTGTTGCACCTGCTCCCTTCCCGCCGACTGCTGGTCCTCGAGCCCGATCCCGACCGGGTGGCCCGGCTCCGCTCCCGCTTCTCCCATCGTCCCAACGTCGCCATCCGGCCCTGGTCCCCCGACCAGGGTGAGGTGGGGATGGAGGGAGAGGTCTTCGACACGATCATCACCGCTCCCCCGGGGGACGGCTGCCCCGAGCGGCTCCCCTTCCTGCCGGACAGGACGTATATGCCGGCTCCCGGCGGTCACCTGGTGGTACTGCTGCCGGCCGGTCCCGCCCCGGCCGGGGAGCCGGAACGCTGCCGGCCCGAACAGGCCCGGAGGATGGTGGAGGAAGCGGGTCTGACCCTGGTCCGGTTGGAGTACTTCGATATGGTCGGGGCGGTGGGCTGCTGGTGCGCCTCGCGGATCCCGGTCCTGCGGCGCCTGCGGTCCCGCTGGGTGGCCCTCTACCGGTACCTGCAGCCGCTGCTACTGCTCGAACGGATCGCGCCCCCCCCGATCGGACGGACCCTGCTGGTGATCGCCCGCCCCCGGACCCCGGAGACGGACTGACCCGTCCGGCTTCCAGCTACTCGTAGCGCAGCGATTCGATCGGGTCGAGCAAGGCCGCCTTGCGGGCCGGGTAGATCCCGAAGATGATCCCCACCCCGGCCGAGACCCCGAAAGCGAGGACCACGGCGAAGAGCGAGACGATGGTCCGCCACTTGGCGTAGAGGCTGATGATCTTGGTCAGCGTGAAGCCGAGTCCGATACCGATCAGCCCGCCCAGGAAGGAGAGGAACACCGCCTCGACCAGGAACTGGTAGAGGATGTCGCGGCGGGTCGCTCCCACCGCCCGGCGCACCCCGATCTCCTTGGTACGCTCCAGCACGGTGGCCAGCATGATGTTCATGATCCCGATGCCCCCCACCAGCAGGCTGATCCCCGCGATGGCCCCCATGACGATCCCCCAGATGCGCTGGGTCTCCTGACTCTGGCGGAGCAGCTCCTCGGGGATGATGATGCGGTAATCCTGGATGCCGTTGTGCCGGCGCAGCATCAACCGGTCGAGGATGACCGAGGATTCCCCGATCTTGGCGGCGTCCTCGACTTCGAGGGTGATCTGGTCGACCGGGCTGGCCAGCGTCGGGATGATGAAGCGCGACTGGGCGCTGGTGAGCGGCACGTAGATATCGCGGTTCACATCGCGGGCGACCACCTCACTGCTGGTCCCGGACGAGATGGCCCGGCGTTCCATCACCCCGACCACCGTGAACCACTCGGTACCCAGCCGCACCTTCTCCCCCACCGGGTCGCGATAGTAGAAGAGTTCCTCCTTGATGTCGGAGCCGAGCACGCAGACCTGGGAACGCTCACGCAGGTCGAGCTCGGTGATGAAGGCTCCTTCGATAGGCGCGAACTTGAAGATCCGGATGTAGTCGGACGTGGTCCCCAGCACCGTCGTGGAGGCGGTGATATCGCCGTAGGAGACGTCCATCGTGAATTCTTTCTGGGGCGCCACCGAGGTGACCGAAGTGAGCACCTCACCGATGGAGGCCACATCCTGCAGGGTGATGCCGCGGGAGAAGTTGCTGCGCTGGTCCTCCGCCGCCGCATCCCCGCCGATGACCCCGGTGTCGCGCACGATGATGTTGTTGATCCCCATCAGTTTGATCTGCTCGAGGGCCTGCTGCTTGGCCCCCTCCCCGATGGAGAGCATGGCGATGACCGCGGCCACGCCGAAGATGATACCGAGCATGGTGAGCAGGCTGCGAAGCTTGTGGCTCTGCAGACCCTGGACGCTGACGCTGACGCTCTCGCCGAGGTTCACGTGTTCGCTTCCCTTCCCATTCTCACATTGGAGGTCACGGACGGCGTCCGCCCGGTCCCCCCGGAGCGGGGCTTGTCCCGGATGGGGCGGTCGTCTCCTTCGCCTTCTTCTCGCGCGGATCGCTCAGGGC
Organism: uncultured Gemmatimonadota bacterium; assembly: GCA_964519015.1. GTDB lineage: Bacteria > Blakebacterota > Blakebacteria > Blakebacterales > CAYUVJ01 > CAZFHZ01. The sequence goes on from CAZFHZ010000002.1 coordinate 13,617, forward strand.
GATCTCCTCGCCGGGATGCAATCCTTCGAGCACGACCACATACTCGAAGTTGCGCTCGCCCAGGTGCACTTCCCGGGGTTCGGGGAGGGAGCGGCGCGGGAAGACCACGGTCTTCCCCTCTTCCTCGAACACGGCCCGATAGGGGATGTAGAGGGCCTTATCGAGCTTGTCCACGATGACCCGCAGGGTGGCCGTCATCCCGGGGCGCATACCCGCCGAGAGGGAGTCGAGCCGGGCCACTGCCTTGAAGTAGCTCGTCTTCTGGGTTACGTCGTAGTTGGCGATGACCGCGACCCACTCCAGGTGGGACGGGAAGACCGGCCCCTGGATGGCGTCGATGCGCACCTCCACGAACTCGTCGGTCCGGAGCTTCCGGTAGTCCCCCTCCCCGACACTGAAGTCCACCAGGATCTGGCTGAGGTCGGGGATGGTCACGATCGCCTGTCCCCGGTGGGCGGAATCGCCGATTCGGATCTTGCGCATCCCTTCCGAGGCCGTCCCGAAGGTCTCGCCATAGACCACCAGGCCGTCGATGGGCGCCCGCAGGATGGTGGCTTCCAGTTGCCGCTGCTGGTCGCGCAGGCGCTGCTCCGACTGTCGGATACGGGTGCGGTACTGGCGCTCCTGGAGATTGAGCTTGCTCTCCTGGCTGGCCAGCGCCCGCTGGGCGTTGTCGAGGCTCAACTTGGCGTTCTCGTAGTCGATCCGCCGCTGTTCCTTCACCTGGTCCGATTCGAACTCGGCAGCCGTCATTTGCATCTCGGCCAGTTCCAGGTCGTACTCGGCGGTCCTGACCGAGGCCTGGGAGGAACTGACCTGTCCCGGCCGGCTGGCCAGGAAGTTCTGCAGGTTCTGGTTGGCGGTCTCCAGGTCGGTCTCGCGCTGGGCCACCCGGCTCTCCTGGTCGGCGTCGTTCATACGTACGACCACGTCACCGGCCTTCACCGGCAGACCTTCCGGAGCTAGCCAGACGATCTGGGTCTGGCCCTGCATCTCGGGGACCGATATGGACCGGGAGCGTTCGGCGCGCAGTTCACCGCGCACCACCACGTCGCGGATGAACTCCCCCTCGGTGGCCGTGGTGAAGACAAGGTCCTTCCAGGGATTGGCCAGCAGCTTCGGGAGCGCCAGGCCCCCGACCACCACCACCGCCAGAACGAACAGGAACCGTCGATCCCGTAGCAGCTTATTCATCCTCATCACCTATCGGAATACCCGCATCGCGCCGCCGCCCCCGGGACCGCCGCCGCGACCCCCCAGCATCCGCAGGATGTCACTGGTGCCTCCGGCCGAACTGACGTTCCGCCGTTCCTTGAGTGCTTCCGCTCCGGCGGTTGCGATCGAAGGGAGCGGCGCGAACGGGTCGCGCAAGGCCACCCGGTTACCCGGCTGCAGCCCGGCGGTGACCACTACGAAGTTCCGGTTTTCCGGCCCCAATTCGATCGGGACCTCCTTGAAGGATCCGTCGAGCAGGTAGGCCAGCGCCTGTCCATCCCGCTTGAAGACCGCCTCGAGCGGGATCTGGAGCGCGGTCGGTTCGTAGCTGGTGATGATGCTGACCTGGGCGCTCATTCCGGGCCGCAGTCTCAGGTCGGTGCCCCGGATGGTCACCACGGCGTCGAACACCTTGACCTGGGAGAAGCCCATGCGGCGGGCCAACGGACTCACATCGGTGACCACGGCCTGGTAGATGGTGTCGGGGTAGGCGTCCACCACCACCAGGACTTCCTGGTCCTTGGCGATCTTGTGGATATCCAGCTCCGAGACCGAGAGGGTGATGGTCATCCGCGCGAGGTTGGGCATGGTGATGATGGTCTGACCCGGGTAAGGGGTATCCCCCACCTTCACCTTGGTCTGGCCGGAGGGCCCCCAGCTCGGTTCGTAGCTGATCAGACCGGGCTGATCGGCGTAGATGACCGTCTTCTCCAGCTCGCGTTTCATGCCATCCAGGTCGGTCTGGTTACGAGTGATCCGCGACTGCACCCGCTGCAGTTCCGACGCATCCACCCGCTTCTGTGTCTCGATGGCCTCCTGGGCCCGCACCAGCGACATCTCACTCTTCTTGAAGCTGATCTCCTCCTGCCGCTTCCGGATCTCGGCCTCGAACTCCATCTTCTCCAGGTTCAGTTTGGCCTTCTCGAAACTGAACTGGGTCATCTCCAAGGAGGCGACCAGGGAGGCCATCTTGCTGTCCTGCTCGGCCAACGTCTTCTCTTTCTCCGCCAGGGCCTGTTCCAGGTCGTTGGTGCGGCTGACGATGGCCTCGCGCAGGGCGAGGGCGTCGAACCGGACGATCATGTCCCCCGGTTCCACCACGTTGCCCTCAGGGACCATCTCGACGATCTGGGCACTGCCGCTCTGCTGGCCGCCCCCCCCACCGCCGCCGAAGCTGCCCCCCCGGCTGCTGAACCCGCCCCCCCAGACCAGCCGGGGGGCGGCGATACTGGTCGTCCCACCGGCCTTCAGGACGCCCCGCTCGACCACCATGGCCACGAAGGGGCGCTCGACGGCCTCGGTCACCATGACCGAATCCGCCTTCCGGCCGAGGCCGAAGAGACGCGCGGAGCCGACCACGACCAGCATCAGGGCGATGGCCGCAGCGGCGATCCAGCCCCGCAGGCCGAGTCGCGGGAGATGTACCCGGAACTTCATCTAACGTCCTCCCGTCGGGTCAAGAACGGCCGGCGGCGGGGTCCCCGTCGGAGGAGGGGTCCGCATCCGCTGCCCGCTCATCAGATTCCAGGCCCGCAGGCTGTCGCGCAGTGCGGGCGAGATGTTCCGAAAGTCGAAGCTCCCGGAACCGATGATCTGTTGCACTTCCCGGCGCAGGCTGTCGGGAAGCGTGGCGATCCGCTGCCGCAGGCCGTCCATGATCTGGGCCGTGCGGGCCGAATCCAGCCCGGCCCGCTGGACGACCATCTCCCCCGCCTGGCCGGGCACCCGCATGACCGCCTGTCCCTCCTGGCCGGGCAGGCCGGCGGCCGGCGCGCCCTCCGCCTGCATCTGCTGCAAACGAGCGAGTTGCTCAGGGGTCATGCTCGAAGGGTCGAGCTGCATCTGGCGCCCCGCTCCGCCGCGACCCTGGCCACGGCCGCCGCCCGGGCCGGCCGCCCCCTCCTGCTGCACCACGACTTTCGCTTTCCCGTAGTCCGCTCCCTGGGCCTGGATGGCCTGCAGTGTCCCTTCGGGGAGCGCGCGCCGTCCGGCCAGCTGGGTAAGCAGGCCGGTGGTGTCCTCCCGCCAGCCCAGTTCGATCCGATCCCCCTGCTGCAAACCGTCCACTACCTGGACCATCGACTCGTTGCGGGCTCCCAGGGTAACCGTAACGGGGTCCTTCCGGCCGACCACCTTGACACAGCAGCCGCTGCCGATCACACCGAGCGCGGCCAGAGGTATGCGCAGCGCGTCCTCGAGGGTGTCCACCACGATCTCCACGCTCGCCGTCATACCCGGCCGGATCCGATCGTCGGTCTGATCGAGCGTCACCACAGCCGGGAAGACCCGCACGTTGCCGCCGTCGCTGGTGTCCTGGGCCAGGGTTGAGAGGTCGGTCACACTGGCCTCGAACACCTCGCGCGGGTAGGCCTCCAGCCGCACCCGGGCCTTCTGGCTGAGCTGCACCCGGTCGGCGTCCAGTTCGTTGATGAAGAAGGTCACTTCCATCACCGAGGGATCGGGGATCTGGAGGAGCTGCTGCCCGCGGCGGACCGTGTCCCCCTCCCGGATCTTGGTGCGCTCCATCATCCGGCCCTGCTCGACATAGATGACCAGCCCCTGGATCGGGGCCCGCAGGGTCAACGCCTTGATCTCGGCCCGGGTCTCCTCGACATCATCGCGGCGGCCGATCAGGTTGACCTCACTCTGCCGCCGGTTGGCCTCGTTGATGATCTTCTGGGCCGCCAGCTTGCGCTTCGCCTCGTCCCGCGAGATACGCGCGCGCTCCAGGTCGAGTTCCCCCGCCTGCTGGTCGAGCGCGGAGGAGAACTCGAGCGCCTGCAGGCGCAATTGGGCCTGTTCGTAGGAGAGCTCGGCCGAGCGGACCGAGTTCTCCAGGTTCTTGATGTTGTCGGCCAAGTCGGTGACCTGCTGGTCATACTGGGCCTGGGCCGTCTCGAGCGCATCGAGCTGGGTCTCCAGACTCTCGAGCGCCGCCGCGGTGTCGAGCTGGGCCACGATCTGGCCTTTCACCACCCGCTCCCCCTCAGGGATCAGGTAGATCAGCTGCAGGTCGCCGCTCACCTGGTCGGGCACGCGGACGAACTCCGCGTTCCGCGCCCGCAAGGTGCCGGCACCGGTGACGGTGACCTCCATCGGTCCGCGGGTGACGCGGTAGAACTCGGTCTGGCCACCGACCACACCGCTACTTCGGAAGAGGAGGAAGGCCAGGATGATCAGGACGACCAGTCCGCCTCCGCCCAGCAGGAGGCGCCGTCGTCCGTTCGAAGTCGTCATTAGTCCATTCATAGCGTTTGTTCGACACCACCCGGAGTAATAGACTTGCCCACGTTCCGGTGGTCCGGAACGCGCCTGATCGGCGCCCGTGCCCGGGGACGCCTAGGGGATACAAGACCCCTCACGCCCCTATTCAACATTCCGTCGAGGACCTGTCCCATGCCGACCCGACACGCCCTGTCCGCATTCGCGAGGAACACCCTCTTCCTCTCCGGCCTGCTGCTCGGCGCCGCCTGCGCCCGTCCGCCGGCGACCGACCTCTCCCACGCCCGCCACGGGATCGTGGTCTGCGCGGACACCCTGGCCGCTTCGGTCGGCCGGGACGTGCTGGCCGCCGGAGGGAACGCGGTGGACGCGGCGGTCGCGACCGGCTTCACCCTGGCGGTCACCTATCCGACCGCGGGTAATATCGGCGGCGGGGGCTTCATGGTCATCCGTTTCCACGACGGACGGACCACGGCGTTCGATTTCCGGGAACGCGCCCCGGCGGCCGCCCGACCCGAGATGTTCACCGAACCGGGAGGCGCCTACTCCAGCCGGCGGCACCACAACAGCCATCTCTCGGTGGGGGTGCCGGGCACCGTGGCCGGCCTGGCCCTGGCCCATGAGCGCTACGGCCGGCTGGCCTGGGCCGACCTGGTCGCCCCGGCCCAGCGGCTGGCCTCGGAGGGCTTCCCCCTGACCGGCGGTCTGGCCCGCTCCCTGGAAGGCGCCCTCCGTTCCTTCCGTTCCTACCCCGCGAGCCGGCAGAAGTTCTCCCGCGACGGTGTTCCTTATAAGGAAGGGGAGGTCTGGGCGCAGCCCGACCTGGCCCGCACCCTCGAGCGGATCCGGCTCCAGGGACGTGACGGCTTCTACCGGGGGGATACGGCCCGGTTGATCGCCGAGGAGATGCGCCGCGGCGGGGGCCTGATCACCGAGGCCGACCTGGCCGACTACGTCGCCAAGGAACGCACTCCGGTGACGGGGACGTACCGGGACTTCGAGGTCATCGGCATGTGCCCGCCCAGCAGCGGCGGCACCGCACTGATCGAGATGCTCAACATCCTGGAGGGCTACGATCTGGCCGAGCTCGGCCACAACTCCCCCGCCTACCTCCACCATGTGACGGAGGCGATGCGGTGCGCGTTCCGCGACCGGGCGCTCTATCTGGCCGACACCGACTACGCGACGGTCCCGATCGAGCACCTGACCAGCAAGGCGTACGCGGCCCAGCTCCGGGCGGGGATCGACCCGGCTCGGGCGGGTACCTCCTCGCCGTCCGACCTGACCCTGCCGGAGGAGAGTCCCGAGACCACCCACATCTCCATCGTGGACGCCGAAGGGAACGCGGTCGCGATGACCTACACGCTCGAGGCCGGGTACGGCTCCAAGATCACCGTCCCGGGAGCGGGCTTTCTGCTCAACAACGAGATGGGGGATTTCAACGGGAAACCCGGCCTGACCGACGAGCGCGGGCTCATCGGGACCGAGCCCAACCTGGCCCGTCCGGGCCAGCGCATGCTCTCCAGCATGACGCCGACGATTCTCGTCCGGGACGACCGGCTCTTCGCCGTGGTCGGCAGCCCGGGGGGGCGCACCATCATCAACACCGTCCTCCAGGTCGTGCTCAACATCATCGACTTCCGGATGGACCTCACCGACGCCGTGGCGGCCGCCCGGATCCACCACCAGTGGCTACCCGACAATATCACCATCGAATCGGACGGAGTGCCGCCCGAGACCGTCCAGGCCCTGGAGGCCATGGGCTACCGGGTGCGGATGGGGGGACGACAGGGACACGCCAACTGCATCGTGATCGACGCCCGCACCGGGTTGCGCATCGGTGCGGCCGACCCGCGCCAGTCGGACGGCGCGGCCATCGGGTACTGAAAGGACGAGCCGTGGTCACCGCGATGACGATCGCCGGGTCCGATTCCGGCGGCGGGGCCGGCATCCAGGCCGACCTCAAGACCTTCCACGCCCACGGGGTGTTCGGCACCTCGGTCATCACCGCCCTGACCGCCCAGAACACCCTGGGGGTCAGCGCCATCCATGCGGTCCCACCCCGCTTCGTGGTGGCGCAGTTCACCCAGGTCATGGACGACATCGGCACCCACGCCGCCAAGACCGGGATGCTGGCCAACTCCAAGATCGTGCGGGCGCTCGGCCGGGCGCTCCGGGAGCGTCCCATCCCCCGCCTGGTGGTCGATCCGGTCATGATCAGCAAGGCGGGGGCCGCCCTGCTGGAGCCGGACGCGGTCGCCGCGCTCATCGAGCACATCCTCCCCCTGGCCGCCGTGGTGACCCCCAACCTGCACGAAGCGGCGGCCCTGACCGGCACCGGGGCGATCCGCGACCTGGAGGGGATGGCCCTGGCCGCCGAGCGCATCCGGGCGCTCGGCCCCCAGGCGGTCCTGGTCAAGGGGGGGCATCTGCCCGAGGAGGACGAGGCGGTCGACCTGCTCTACGACGGATCGAAGACCCTCGAGTTCCGCTGCGAGCGGCTCGATCAGCATCACACCCACGGCACCGGCTGCACCTATTCGGCGGCTATCACCGCCGGGCTGGCCCGAGGCCTGCCCCTGGTCGATGCCGTCCGGCGGGCGAAGTTCTACATCACCGAGGCGATCCGGACCGCCCCCGGGTTGGGTTCGGGGGTGGGGCCGCTCAACCACTTCGTGGACGTGGACACGCCGTTTTGACTCGTTCCGGCTCGACCGAGAGAGGCCCCCGCTCCACCGGGGACCGATGACCGATCAGCCCCTGACCGATCGCTACCTGGGGAACACCGTGGCCACCGGGCTGGGCCAGCTCGTCCGCTTCGCCGTGGTCTTCTGGCTCACTCCCATCCTCATCAACGGTCTGGGACTGACCCGCTACGGGATCTGGGTCCTTCTCTTCGCCCTGGTCGAGTACACCGAACTGTTCACCTTCGGCATCGGCACATCCTTCTCCCGCTTCATCGCCGCGGCCGAGCGGGAACGTCGCCCCGCCGAGGTCTCCCGGGTGGTCTCCACCGGGGTGGCCATCTACTCGGTCTTGACCCTGGCCGTGGTCCTGCTCTGGTTCGTGGGGATCCCGCTCTGGCGGGCGCTGCTGGAATGGATTGTCGGCCCCGGATTCACCGGCCCCTTCCTCTTCCTGCTGGCGGCCTTCCTGCTCCGCAACCTGGGCACGCCCTACCGGGCCCTCATCAACGGTCTGCAGCGGATGGGCTGGACCAACCTGGTGATGGTCCTCTTCCAGCTCACCATGGCCGGCGGGTCGTGGTATGTGATCCGCCGCGGGGGAGGGATCCCCGAGCTGGCCCTGGTCTGGATGGCCGCCTCGGCGCTCAACCTGGTGCTCCTGGTCCTGGTCGGGCACCTCCTCTATCCCCCCCTGCGGATCCGGCCCGGCTCCGTCGACCGGGCCACCCTCAGGACCCTCTGGTTCTTCGGCATCAAGATCTACGCTTCCTCGGCGGCCGAGATCGGCAACCGCACCGCCGATAAACTCATCCTAAAGATCTTCCTGGGGCCGGTGGCCGGCCCGGTCAGCGCCGCGCTCTACGACGTCGGCCAGAAGCTGGCCGGACTGCTTATGATGGTGCCGGCGGTCGTGGTGCCGCCGATCGTGCCCGCCACCGCCGCCGGAGCCGGTGAAGGCGCCGTCACCCGGACGATGGACCAGGGTTACCGGCTCATCGGGGTGCTGGCCGTCCCCATGACCGTGATCCTCTGCCTGCACGCCCCGGATGTGGTGCGGGTCTGGACCGACCTGAAGGAATATGCGGTCGGAGGACAGGTGGCCCTGCTGCTGCTGGTCGCCACCTTCGCCTTCGTTCTGGCCAACCCGGCGGCGGCGGCGGCCCGCGGCCTGGGTGACCCGACCCTGGAGATGCAGGCCTCGATCGTCAAGCTGGTGGTCAACGTGATCCTGAGCGTGCTGCTGGTGGGGCGGTACGGACTCTTCGGCGTGGTCGTCGCCACCCTGGTCGCCTCGGTGGCGGTCTACGGCGTCCTGCTGGTGGGCCTGACCCGCCGCTTCCGGCTGCTGCCGATACCGGTCATGCTGCGGCTGCTGGCCGAACCGCTGGCCGTGAGCCTGCTGGCCGGGGGGGCGGGACGCCTCCTCTTCCGGAACGCCGGAGCGGGCTGGGGCCCGCTGCTGCTGGCCCTGGTCGCGGAAGGGGGGGTGGTGGTGGCGGTGCTCTTCACCACCCGGTACCTCGATCCCATCCTGGGACGGAAGCGGACGGGGTGACCATGCGGATCCTCTTCGTCGGCCACCGCAACCCCGACTTCCCCACCGTCACCGAGTTCCTCATCCAGGCCTTCGAAGCGCGGGGGCACCCGGTCCGGTTCGTGGAGTACCGCGACTACCTGCTGCCGGGACGGCTGGTCGGGGAGCGGGGGGCGGGCCAGGCGATCGAGTCGGCCCGGCTGGGGCACCGCTTCCGGAAGGCAGTCGCCGCCACCTCCCCCGAACTGGTCTTCGTCAATTACGGGGGATGGCTGCCGGTGAAGGCCCTGGAGGACGCGCGCCGGCGCTCCGGGGCGGTCACGGTCGTCTGGTTCGCGGACTTCCCGGGGGACGAGGCCTACCGCCGGCGGGTTCTCGAGACGGCCGGTACCTACGATGTCGTCACCGTCCAGGGGCAGGACATGGCCGCCGTGCTGGAGCGGAGACTCGGGCTGGAGACCTTCTGGCTGCCGGCCGCCGCGGACCTCTCCTGTTACTACCCGGTCCCGGCCGGGCGGGAAGCCGTGATCCGCTTCTGCGGCTCCTGGTATCCCCGGCGGGAGGCCTTCCTGCGGTCGCTGGAGGGACTCCCCCTGGAGATTCGCGGGCCCGGCTGGCAGGGCGTTCGGCCGTGGCCGGAGTGCCGGATCATCCCCGGCGGAATCGGACCTGAGGAGAGCCGGCGGCTCTTCGCCTCCGCCGCCGTGGTGCTGAACATCCACCTCATGGAGCCGTGGGGGGAGGTCCCTTTCGCCCAGGTGAGCCCCCGGGTCTTCGAAGTGCTCGCCTGCGGCGCCTTCCTGATGAGCGACCGCCCGCCGGACCTGGATGCCCTGCTGACTCCTGGGATGCACTACGTCCCGTTCACCGACCCGGCCGAACTCCGCCGACGGGTCACTCACTACCTGGAGCACCCCGACGAACGCGAGGCGATCGCGCGGGCCGGTCTCGAGCACGTCCGCCAGCACCACACCTACGAACACCGGATCGACCGGCTGATGGAGGCCCTGAAGGCCAGGGAGCGCACGCGTTGAGCCGCATCCCCAAGGACCGACTGCGCGCCTTCCTGGAGCTCCCGGAGTGGCGCCTGCTGAACCACCAGCTCCGCAAGGCCGAGATCATCCGCGAGGTACTCCGCTTCCCGCCGGAGTTACTGGTCCTGGACGTGGGCTGCGCCGGGGGGGATATCGCCCTCGAGATCGCCGCCCACGGCTACCGGGTGAAGGGGATCGATTTCGACCCGCGGCGCCTGGAGACTGCCCGCCGGCTGGCCGCCGCCGAGGGGATGGATGTGCCCTTCGAGCTCTCGGACGCCGCCCGCCTGGCCCAGCTGGGGGAGCGGTACGACCTGATCATCCTGGGGGAGATCCTGGAGCACTTCTACGAACCGTGGAAGATCCTGGAGGAGGTGGCTGCCGTCTGCCGGCCGGGCGCCCACTTCATCGCCACTACCCCCAACATGGCCAGCCTCCGGAGCCGGCTCAAACTGCTCCTGCTGGGGATGTTCCCCGATCACAACCCGGAGCACCGCTACTACTACACCCGGCGCCGCTTCCGTGAGATGCTGGCCCGCTCCCCCTTCGAGATGGTGCGGGCCCGCACCATCGTCCCCACCCTGGTCAACGACCTCGGCCCGCTCACCTTCCTCGACCGGGCGTTCTGGCGGGGGATCAACGCGATCGAGGGCGGCCTGGGGGAGAACCTGCTGGTGGTCGGCCGGCTGCGCGGCTGAGCCCCTTCACCAGTTCCTCCCAGCCGGCCCGCATCTGTTCGGTCCGGATACCCTCGATCGTCCCATCGGGGGAGCGGACCACGACCTGGTGGGGACCGACCGGCCACCACCGGACCGGGTCGGTCGGTCCCAGGGTGGAGAGGGTGGGTACACCCAGCGCGCCGGCCAGGTGGAGCGGCCCGCTGTTGTTGCAGAGCAGCAAGTCCAGGCCGCGGATGGCCGTGGCCAGTTCCCAGGCATCGGCAGGGCGCACGACCGGCTGTCCCGGGCAACCCGATGCCCAGGTCCGGGCCAGGGCGGCTTCATCGTCCGGTGCCAGGAGCAGGACCGCGCTCGTGATCCCGCCCGAGTCCAGCAGCCCGGAGACCAGTTCCACCCACCGTTTGAAAGGCCAGCGCTGAGCGGGATAGAACCCCCCCGGCTGGACCCCGAGCGCGCGCAGGGCGGTCGGCGGGTCGCGGGGAGGCAGACCGAGACGGGGAAGGGTGGCGGGCGCCTCGATGCCCAGTGCGGCCAGCAGTCGCGCGTTGTTGGCCAGGAAATGAGCCCCCTCGTCCGGAAGGGGAGCGGGGAGTGAGTAGAAGACCTCTCGGCCCCCGCCGCCGAAGCCGATCCGCAGCGGAGCCAGCCGGGCGGCCAGCCGGGCCGGGGGAAGCGGCCAGTCCATGATGGGATCCACGACCAGCCCGTAGCGTTCCCGGCGCAGCCCGGCCAGGGCGTGCCGGCTCTCCCGGCCCCGGAGGCTGCGGGGACGACCCGTCCAGACCACCACCCGGTCCACGTCGGGATGGTCCCGCAGGACCGGGGCGTTGGCCGGGGAGGCCAGCACGTCCAGGCGGGCCGAGGGGAAGCGCCGCCGCAGTGCGGCCAGCAGCGGAGTGGTCAGGACCATGTCGCCGATGCGGTCCCAGCGGATGACCAGGAGGCGTTCGGGATCCTCCGGCGGGAGGCTCACCCGACGCTGGCCCCGCTGGCCGAACAGGACCAGCACGATCCGCCGCAGGCCCAGGTAGCGGCGCCGGAGCGACCGCCGGTCCATCAGGGACGCTCCTGGCGGTCGGCCAGCCAGCGGACCGTGGGATCGAGTCCCTCACGGATGCTCGCCCGGGGCCGGTAGCCCAGCAGCCGTCCGTCCCCCTGATGCTCCGCCAGGTTGTCGAGCGTCCCGGTCGAGAGGTTGTCCAGCACCCTCACCCTGGCCCCTATCCCCAGCAGGGCACTGACCAGGTTGGAACCGATGAAACCCGTCCCCCCGGTGACCAGCACCCGGCGATCCCGCAGGCGCTCCGAACCGGCGACCTCGATCATCCCGCACGCCCTTTCCTGTCCGTGAGCAGTCCCCGGTAGACCGCCATCACCCGGGGGGCGACCGTGGCCAGGTCGAACTGCCCGGCCACGAACCTCCTTCCTTCTTTCCCCATCGATCGCCAGGTCTCCCCGGCCAGGAGCCGGGCCAGACCCTCGGTCCAGGCCCGCACATCCCGGGCCTTCAGAAGCACACCGGTCCGCCCGGGGACCACGACGTCGCGGCAGCCGGCTACGTCACTGGCGACCAGAGTCCGCTCCATGGCAGCCGCTTCCAGCAGCGTCCGGGGGAGTCCTTCGTTGAAGGAGGGGAGCGCCACCAGGTCGAGACCCGCCAGGACCGGCCGGACATCGGCCAGGGGGCCCAGGAAGTGGACCTGTCCCTCAAGTCCCGAGCGGACGGCCAGCTCCTTCAGGTGATGCCGGAAAGCGGGCTCCCCGGCGCCCACGAAGACGAGTCGCACCCGTTCGCGGAGAGGAGTGGGGAGGGCGGCGACCGCGGCGATGAGCAGGTCCTGCCCCTTACGGCGGGTGAGGTAGGCGATCTCCCCGATCACGGTCTCATCCCCGCGCTTGCGCAGGGCCGCCACCTCCTCCGCCGGCGCGATCCCGGGGGTGAACGCCTCCAGGTCCACCCCGTTGGGGACCAGGTGGATCTTCTCCTGGGCGAACCGGCGGAACCGCTCCGCCGCCCCCGAGGAGACACAGACCAGGGCGTCCGCGGAGCGGGCAAGGAGTCGCTCCAGCCAGACCGGCTCCTGTTCGCTGACCCGGATGTGGAAGGCCAGGGGGCACCCGAACGCCCGGGCGGCCCGGCCGTAGACCAGGGTCGCCCGTGGACCGTCGGTGTGGATCAGGTCGATCCGCTCGCGGGCCAGCAGGTCCCGGATCGCGGCGACCGTGCGCGTTACCCGGGGGAGGGTCCAGGGCCGCAGGGGCGGTAGGGGCATGACATGGGTCGGGTGACCGAGGGCGCGGACGGCCGCCAGGAAGTCCCCTTCCTGGGGTGCCGCGACGATGGGGGTCACCCCCAACCGGGAGATGTGCTCGATCAGCAGCCGCAGGCTGTGCTGACCCCCTCCCTGGAAGCCGCCGAAGCTGGAGACGTAGAGCACCCGCATGGGAGTGTCGGTCTCAGGCATGAGAGATCTCATTGTAGAGGGCGAGCAGGTCCCGGACCGAGTGCTCGAGTGAGAACCGCTCGGCCACCCGGCTCCGGCCGACTTCCGCCAGCCGCTCCGCCCGGGCGGGGTCCGTCAGCAGCGTCTCGATGGCCTCGGCCAGGGCCGGGACATCGCCCGGTTCGACCAGCAGGCCGCTCTCCCCGGTCACGACCTCCTCGATCCCGCCGCATCGGGTGGCCACCACCGGAAGTCCCATGGCCATGGCTTCCAGCAGGGCGATCCCCAGACCCTCACGTCGGACCGAGGGCAGGACGAAGATCCCGCCGGAGACCAGTTCTCTCCGGACGTCCGCGAGCGCACCGGTGAAACGGACCCACTGCGCGAGACCGAGCCGGTTCGCCTGCTTCGTCAGAGCCGGCCGTTCCGGGCCCTCTCCTACCAGGACCACTTCCAGGCCGGGCCAGCGCCCGGCCAGCCGGCCGACCGCTTCCAGCAGGAAACGGTGCCCCTTGTGGAGGGTGAGCGAGCCGACCGAGACGATCCGGGGGTGGGTCCGGAAGGGAGACAGGGGGAAGCGCTCGAGGTCAATACCGTTGAGCACGACCACCGTCTCCTCGGGGGTCGCGATTCCGGCCTCCCACAGAGAACGGGCCACCGCCTGTGAGATGCAGACCACCCGGAGGGCACCGTGGGCGACCCGGCGTTCCGCGAGGAGCTGCCGATGGGGGTGGACATCCTCCCACATCGTGTGGTGGTGGATGAGGTAGTCGCGCCGGACGGGGAGTGAGCAGGCGAAACCGGTCATGATGTTGGCGAACGAGCCGTGGGCGTGGATCAGGTCCGCCCCGCTCCGCTCGATCGCCTTCCTGAGGGCCAACACTTGGCGTGGACTCCAGTAGCTGTGCAGTCCGAGCCGTTCCACGACGATACCGGCCTCCTGCAGTGAGGAAGCGAGCGGCCCCAGGTTGGAGAGACAGAAGAGGAAGACCTCGTGTCCCGCCTGCCGGAGACGGGGCAGGAGCCCCTCGAGGAGCCGCTCGGTCCCACCGATACCGAGGTCCTGGATGACGTGGAGCAGTCTCATTCCCGCCCAGTTTGTTCCAACCGGCACCGGGGCGTAAACATCATTCCTTCCGAGCGGACCCGCGGACCCCGGGAGAGCGGGCTCTCGACAGGGGTAGTCCCCCTTTCTACCTTGTCGGGTGCAGTACCTATCATGATGCTGGATTGAAGCATCCGTCGCACGCTGGCGCCGTCCAGCTTTGTCGAGGAGCCTGACCGGATGAAGCTCCCTGCCCGGCTCGTCCCGACCGGGGTCGTCTTCCTGCTCGGCAGCGCCTGCGCGGGGGGTGCGCCACCCGGTACCCTTCCCCCGCCACCGCCGGCCTCCGGCATCTACCTGCCGATCCCGGAATCGGTGCAGACGGCCGCTCCCTGGCAGCGCCCGCCCGCTCCTGAAGCGAACGCCTCCTTCCTGGCCATCGACAGCGTCCCCTACTACCGGCTCGGACCGAGGGATGAACTGGAACTCACTATCGCGATCGGTGAGACCGAGCGGAGTTACCCGGTCCGGATCAGCGAGGGGGGAGAAGTCGGACTGCCGGCCGGCCTGGCCACCGGTCGGGTGCGCATCGGGGGACTCGCCCTCCCCCAGGCCGAAGCGCGTCTCATCGAGGCGCTCGGGCGCACGGTCCGTGACCCGCAGGTCCGCCTGCGCGTGACGGTCTATCGCGGCTCGCCGGTCACTCTGCTCGGGGAGCTGACCACCCGCGTCGCCACTGGGGAATCGGGCCCCGGTATCTATCCCCTCGAAGGGGCCACCAACCTGCTCGAATTCATCTTCCGGCACGCCGCCTTCACCGAGCAGAGCGACCTGACCGCCGTGCTCGTGACCGATGCCTCGGGGCGAACCGGCATGTTCGACCTGTCCGCCGTCCTCTACCGGGGGGAGAACGCCCAGAACCCGCTCCTCGACCGGGGGGACGTGGTGACCATCCCCTCGCTGATGAGCACCCGCCGTTACGTCTATGTGCTCGGCGAGGTCACCACTCCGGGGCTGATGCGGCCGCAGCCAGGCATGACCGTGGTGGACGCGGTCGCACTGGCCGGCGGGCCCAACACCCGGGCCCGCCAGGGGTGGGTTACCGTGGCGCGGGGCCGGGGGGAGGACACCCAGCTCTTCCGGGTGCCTTACACCCGCATCCTCAGGAAAGGGGAACTGACCGCCAACATGGTCGTACTGCCCGGTGACATCGTCTACGTGAGCCGCAGCTCGATGGACACCGTGGGCACGTTCTTCCGAGATATCTGGGGGATCCTGCAAACCGGTGTGGTCTTCACCTTCTTCGTCAACCAGGTGAAACCCTGATGCCTCGCTACGAGCTGAACCTGCGCGACTACTACCGGATCGTCCGGCGCCACATCATCGTGATCGCCGCGGTGGCGCTCGGCCTGGGCGGGCTCTCCTACATGCTGACCGAACAGGTACCCACCTACCGGGCCCGGGCCACCGTGCGGATCCAGCGCGCCAGCGACATCACCAGCTTCATCATGGAGACATTCTACTGGAGTCCTGAGGACAACATCTCCACCCAGGTCCGGCTCATCAGCAGCCAGCCAGTGCTGCTCCGGGTAGCACAGAAGCTGTACACGCAATTAGGCGAACTGGAACTGGATACAATCGCAGAGACCCGGCGCTCACTGCTAGATACCCTCAATGTCCTCTCCGGCCAGATCAGCGCCCAGCAGGTGGAGGCCTCGGGTCTGGTCGATATCATCGCGAGCGTCAAGGATCCGGATCGCACCGGCACGGCTGGGGAGAGGGCCACGAAGCTGGCGAGACACGCAGCCAACGCTTTCATGGAGTTCAGTAACGATCAGGCTAAATTCCGGACGAAAGAGGCGGGTGACTTCGTCGAGGGGCAGCTCGGCATCGTGCAAGACCGACTCGCTACGAGTCAGACCGACCTCAAGAAATTCCTCGAGGATAACTTAGAAACCGCGAGCGCCGATGTATCCGGCCTCTCCGTCCTGATCGATCGCCAGCGCAACCTGCAGAGCCGGATCGTACTATTGCAGGAACAGCTGCGCCGCCTCCGGATTGGGGACTTCAACCTCCCTTCCTCCGGATCTTCCGTCGACCCGGCAGCAGTGAGCTACCAGGTCGAGACCTTCCGGCCGCTCACCGACCTCCTGACCCGCCGGGCGAACCTGCTTATTACCTACACGTCCCAGGCCCCCGCAGTGCGCGCCCTGGAAGCACGTATCGAGGAAGTCCGCCGCGAGATCCGCACGACCCTGGAGATGGACCTGACTTCGCTCCAATCCCAGCTTGAATCGATCAACGGAATCCTGCACGACTACCCTCAGGAAGAGATCGAGCTGGCCACCCGGCGGAGGGCGGTGGAGCTGAACACCCAACTGGTCGAGCAGCTACAGACGCGTCGGCAGGAGATCCAGATCCAGGAGAGCCAGAAATCGGGTGAGGTGACCATCGTCAACTACCCGACCTCGGCCACCTCCGACCAGCAGGAGGGGGGGAAGGGGCTCAAGACGATCGTCGGGCTGTTGCTCGGGCTCATGCTGGGGGTGTTGCTCGCCTTTCTGCTGGAGTCGATGGACACCTCCATCGGCACCATCGAGGACGTCGAGGAGTACCTGGAACTGCCCGTGCTGGCGGTCATCCCCCACCTGGGCGTGGACAAGGTGGCGGCCCGGCTGGTCCAGGAGAGCCCGCAGCTCAGGGACGACCCCAACCTGGACATGTACGCCCGCCTCATCCCGCAGTACGACCCGAAGTCACCGGCAGCCGAGGCGTACCGCACCCTGCGTACCAACCTGCAGTTCGCCACCGCCGCGGCCGAGACCGGCGAGGAGACCAAGAACACCTTCGTCTTCACCTCCTCCTCCCTGCAGGAGGGGAAGACCACCACCATCATCAACCTGGCCATCACCATGGCCCAGGCCGGCAGCCGGGTGCTCCTGATGGGCTGCAACATGCGCCGCCCGACCCTCTACAAGTCGTTCGGGGTGCCGCGGGAGCGCGGCATGACCGACATCCTGACCGGCCAGCTCAACTGGCGGGACTGCGTCAAGACGGTCACCGACATGATGGTTGGGCCGCTCAGCCTGCAGAGCGTCATGTCGATGCCGGGGCTGGACAACCTGCACCTGATCACGGCCGGGGGCATCCCCCCCAACCCCAGCGAACTGCTCAACTCCCACCGCTTCGGAGAGCTGATCGCCGAGGTCCGCAAGGAGTTCGATTACGTCATCGTGGACTGCCCCCCCATCCTCCCGGTCACCGACGCCGCCGTGGTCGGCCGTCAGGTCGACTGGAGCGTACTCGTCTACCAGGTCGGGAAGGTGCCGCGGAACGCCCTGCGAAGAGCCCGTACCCACCTGCAGAACGTGGGGGGTCACGTGCTCGGCATCGCCATGAACGACGTGCGGGCCGAGATCAGCGGCTACTCCCCCTACAGCCAGTACATGACCAAGTACTACGGGGAGGAGGGGAGGGGCCGCAGAACACTGCTCCAGCGGGTCTTCGGTCGGGGCCGCAAGGGGACGCCGGCAGCCAAGGCAGGAGAGGAGAAGAAGGCCCGCCGGACGCTCCTCCAGATGATGTTCAACCGTTTCCGCAAAGGTGAGTCCGCCCGCCGGGCGGGGCCGGAGAAACCCGGCCGGATCAAGGCCGACCTGGACCGTTCCTGGATCGGCGTGCCCTACCACGAAGAAGTGGATGAGGGAAAGCCGGACCGCACGCAGCTCGCGCGACTCCCCTACTCCCGCCTCACGCCACCGGAGGAGCCCACGCCGAAACCACCCGGGAGCGAGCCCGCGAAGGAGTCCGATCAGCCGGCTGAGTCCGCTCCCCGCCGGAGCCTGCTCGATCTCATCCCGCTGTGGGCCTGGCTGGTCGCCCTGGTCGTCGTGGTGCTGATCATCGTGCTCAGCCTGCTCGGCGTCTGGTCGGGCGGCGGCACCGCCGCCGTCCCCACCCCCACCGTCCGCGTGCTGGCCGAGTCCACATCACCACCGGCTCTCCCCGTGTCTGCCTCCGTGTGGAGCGTGCTGACCGGCTCCTTCCCGACCGAGGCGGAGGCGCACCGGCTCGTCCGCGCGCTCGAGGCGTCGTCGGAACTGACGGCGGCCGGGATCTGGACCCGCCCCGAAGAGGTCCCCGGGCTCGGCACCTGGTACCGGGTCTGGGTGGGACGCTTCACCGGGAAGGAGGAAGGGGAAGCGGCCGCCGAGCAGGTGCGGCGCACCGGCCTGACCGCTCTGGCCTTGCTGCGCAGCACCATCGCCCCGCTCCCCTGAACGCCCGATGGCCAGGCTGGAACCGGGCGAACAGACGCTCAAGGTCATCATTTTCCTGATCGTGGGCGTCATCTGCGTCTTCGTCGCCACCGTCGTCGCGCAGTCCAGCAACCTGGTCGCCCTGGGCGTCACCTTCGGCATCATCATCTTCGCGATCGCCTTCCTCTATCCCGAGGCGGGTCTCTACATCCTCCTGCTCTCCATGCTGCTCAGTCCCGAGATCATCGTCGGTGGTCTGGGCGCAGGAGCCTCGGCCAGCCGCGGAGTCACCCTGCGCCTCGATGACTTCCTGCTCCTGCTGCTGGCCGCCACCTGGCTCGCGCGGGGAGCGATCTACAAGGAGCTGGGGGTCTTCCTCTCCAGCCCGCTCAACCGGCCGATCGCCATCTACCTGGCCATCGCCACCGTCTCCACCCTGATCGGGATGCTCTTCGATCGGGTCCGCCCCATGCTGGGCACCCTCTATGTCCTCAAGTACGCCGAGTACTTCATCGTCTACTTCGCGACCCTGAACTTCATCACCACCAAGCAGCAGATCCGGCGCCTGACCATAGTCGCCATCCTGACCGCGGTGGCGGTGGCCTTCTTCGCCATCGCCCAGATCCCGCGGGGGGTCCGCGTCTCCGCTCCCTTCGAGGGCACGACGGGCGAGCCGAACACCCTGGGGGGGTATCTGATCCTCCTCGCGTCCATCCTGGCCGGACTCATGCTCACCGCACCCAGCCTGCGCCAGGGGATGCGCTACGTCACCGGCATCATGCTGCTCGGGGTCCCCTTCATCTTCACGCTCTCCCGGGCCTCCTATCTGGCCGCCCTGGCGGTCGCACCGGTCCTGATCTACTTCTCCCGCCGCAAGATCATCGCCGGTTTCTCCATAGTGACCATCTTCCTGATCATGGTCCTGATCGCTCCGACCTCGGTGGCCGAGCGGATCCGCTACACCTTCGGCGGTCAGGGGGTGCGCAGCGACCAGGTCGTCATCGGGAGCATCCGTCTCGACACTTCGACCTCGGCCCGTCTCGCCTCCTACCAGGAGGTCCTGCGCGACTTCCCCCGTGAACCGGTGATCGGCTACGGCGTCACCGGCTATAGTTTCGTGGACGGCCAGTACATGCGGGTGCTCATCGAGACCGGCCTGGTCGGTCTGGCCGCTTTCCTCTGGCTCCTGGTCGCTCTGGTCCGGCAGGGGCTGGCTTCGTTCCGGAGTGCGACCGACGAGTGGGAGCGGGGGCTGGCCATCGGCTACCTGGCGGGTCTGGCCGGGCTGATCCTGCACGCCCTCGGGAGCAATACGTTCATCATCGTGCGGATCATGGAACCGTTCTGGTTCTTCACCGGGGTTGTGACCCTCCTTCATCTCTTCAACACCGGTGCTCACACTGAGGAGTTGCCGGTACCGAAGCAGAAGGAGTGGACGCGTTTCTCCGGACTCCTGCGCCCCTGAGGTCGCCGATGGAACCATCCGGACAGCTCAGACTGAACCTGGGTAGTGGGGCCCGTCCGCTCGAGGGGTATGTCAACGTCGACCTGCGGGCCATGCCCGGGGTCGACGTGATCCACGACCTGGACGTCTATCCCTGGCCCTGGGCGGATGATTCGGTCGACCGGATCGAGATGCACCAGGTCCTGGAGCACCTCGGCGATCACAACCGGGCCATGCGGGAGATCCATCGGATCCTGAAGCCAGGTGGGACCGCCTACCTCTCCGTGCCCCACTTCACATGGCAGTACGCCTTCCACGATCCCACCCACCGGTCGTTCTGGGGCTATCAGACGTTCTTCTACTATGTCAACCGGGGTGGGTACTTCGATTTCCGGTTCGCTTCGGTGCAGGTCCGTCTGGAGTTCGGGAAGGGCCGGGCCTTCTACAACCGCCTGATCGAGCCGATCGCCAACCGCTGGCCGTACCTCTATGAGTCAACACCCCTGCGGGTCTTCCCGGCCATGAAGGTCCATGCGTGGTTGACCAAGTGATCCCGCCCTCCGAACCCCACTCGGAACCTACCCTGGTGCTGGCCCTGGCCGGCATCGGCGACCTCCTGCTGGCCTCCCCGGCCATACGACGTCTGGAAGGGCACCATGGCGCCGGGCAGCTGCGGCTGGCCGTCGTCCCCCGGGCAACGGGCCTGCTCCCGCTGCTCGGCCTGGACTGCCGGATCCTCACCCTCCCGCTCAACCAGGTACGGCTGCCCGCTCCCCTCCGGCACGGTTCGGCCCGCCGCCGACTCGCGGCCTTCCTTGAGGAGGTGCGGGGAGAGGATATCGCCCGGGTGATCAGTCTGCACGAGATCGGCTCGCTGCGGGGATTGGTCAGCATGCACCTGCTGCTGCGCGGGATCGGGGCCCGAGAGACCCTCGGCCGGGGTTACCGCTCCACCACCCTCCCCTTCCGGACGGCCCTCCCTGAGACCACCCTGGCCGGCCTTCACAACGTCATCCGCTACCACCGGGTGGCCGACCTGGCCGGCGCTCCCGGTGAACACGCCGCGCCCCGGTTGACGCCGCCGGCGCTCCCCGACGGTCTGCCCGGACTTCCCGAGCCCCTGCTCTGTCTCAACCCCGGGGCCAACCGGGATGAGAAGCGCTGGCCGCCGGAGCACCTGATCGTGACCGGACACCGGTTGAAGGAGCGGTTCGCCAGCCTGGCCGTGCTGGGCGGACCCGACGAGGCGGCTGAGAGCACCCGCATCGCCGAGGCGATCGGACCGCCCGCCGTCTCACTGGCGGGACGCGTGGACCTCATGGGGCTGGCCGCCGTGCTCGGCCGGGCGGAGGTCGTGGTGACCAGCA
Source organism: uncultured Gemmatimonadota bacterium (assembly GCA_964519015.1). GTDB lineage: Bacteria > Blakebacterota > Blakebacteria > Blakebacterales > CAYUVJ01 > CAZFHZ01. The sequence goes on from CAZFHZ010000002.1 coordinate 34,548, forward strand.
ACTCCGGACCGATGCACCTGGCGGCGGCCCTGGGTACCCGGGTGGTGGCCATCTTCGGGAACCTGCCCACCGACACCCTCCATCCCTACCTCCCGGCCGAGCGTTTCCGGGTACTTTCCAGCGCAGATACCCAACGGTCAGCCGCCCGGCGGCGGCAGCTGGCCGCTTCGATGCGCGCGGTGACTACCGACGCCGTGGTCGCCGCCGTGGACGAACTGACCGGGGTCTGAGGTGACGGACAGCCGACCGATCCTGCACGTGATCACCCGCCTGGAGGCCGGTGGGGCCCCTCGCAGCCTGCTGCTGCTGCTCGAAGGGTTGCGGGCGGCCGGGATCGAGGTGGAACTGGCAACCGGGTTTACACCTCCCCCCGCGCTCGATCTGCTCCCCGAAGCCGAACGCCTGGGGATACCCCTCCATGTGATCCACCACTTGCGGCGCGATCCCCATCCGTGGCATGACGCGGCCGCCCTGGTCGAACTCGTCCGGCTCATCCGCCGCCGCCGGCCGGTCATGGTCCACGCCCACACCAGTAAGGCCGGCTTCCTGGGCCGGCTGGCCGCCCGCCTGACCGGGATCCCCTCCGTCTACTCCCCCCGCGGCACCATCCTGGAGGGGTATTTCACCGGCCTGCGGCGCGGTCTCTTCCTCCGGCTCGATCGGCTGGCCGCCCGCTGGTCCTCCTTTATCGTCGGCCTGACCCCCGAGGAGTCGGCCTCCTATCTGGCCGCCGGGATCGGGCGGCCCGACCAGCACGTGAATATCCCCATCGGGGTGGACTGCGCACTCTTCACCCCGCCCGAGACGGCCGAGCGTACCCGGCGCCGGGCCGACATCGGTCTGCGGGAGGAGGAACTCCTGCTCCTTTCGGTGGGCCGTCTGGTACCGGTGAAGGATCAGGCCACCCTGGTGCGGGGGCTGGCCCTGCTGCCGGCCGACCTCCCTCCCTGGCAGTGCTGGATCGTGGGCGCCGGGCCCGAGGAAGAGAGACTCTCCCGGCTGATCAACGAGAGCGGGTTGACCGGTCGGGTCCGGCTGACCGGCCATTCCGACGAGGTACCCCGCCTGCTCGGTCTGGGCGACCTCTTCCTTTTGACCTCGGTCAACGAGGGGTTCGGCCGGGTGCTGCTGGAGGCGATGGCGGCCGGCCTGCCGGTGGTAGCCACCTCGGTGGGCGGGATCCCCAGCGTGCTCGATGAGGGGAGGGCCGGACGGCTGGTACCCCCCAGCGACCCCGACCGTCTGGCCGCAGTGCTGACGCCGCTTCTGCGCGACCCCGGGGAACGGGCCCGGCTCGCCCGACTCGGCCGGGAACGAGTCCGTACCACCTACAGTCTGGAGGCGGGGGTGCAGCAGCATCAGCAGCTCTACCAACGGGTGCTGGGTGGCGGGAGTACCGGCGGGCTGGTATAGTGTCATCGTCCGGCGCAATCTTTGTTTTTGAAGGGTCGTGTAAGCCGGTCCAGCTTCACCCTATGGGAGCATGAGCATGTACCTGGATTTCTGGGGTCTTGAGCGCATGCCGTTCAAGAACACACCCGACCCCGAATTCTATTTCCACTCCCCGCAGCACGAAGAGACGCTCACCCGCATGCTCTTCTGCGTGCAGAACGACATGGGCGCGGCGGTCGTCACGGGCGTCTTCGGCTGCGGCAAGACGCTGCTCATCCACCTGCTCCGCACCCGGCTGGAACGGAGTAACTACCAGTTCGTGATGGTCTCCAACCCCCAGCTGGATGACGTCGAGCTGCTCCGCATGATCCTCATCAAGATGGGCCTCTCGGTGGTGCCGCACGCCAAGGCCGACGTGGTCAGCCGCCTGGAGGAACACCTGCTCAACAACCAGCGTGACGGCCGCCAGACCCTCCTGATCATCGACGAAGCGCACATCATCGAGCGACGGGAGACGTTCGAGGAGATCAGGCTGCTCCTCAACTACCAGAGCGAAGGGCGCTCCCTCCTCAGTCTCTTCCTGGTAGGGCAGCCCGAACTGAGCCTCAAGGTGGACCTCAACAAGCCGCTGGCGCAGCGGGTGGCGATGCGGGCCCACCTGGGGCCCTTCACCCTCGCGGACACGACGGCCTACGTACGGCATCGTCTCAAGACCGGCGGTTGTGAGCGGGAGATCCTGACCGAGAAGGCGTACGAACTGGTGCACGACCTGAGCGCGGGCATCCCCCGGCGGATCAACAACATCTGCAACCTGGCCCTCCTCCTGGGCGCCTCGCGCGGACAGGAGCGGGTCGATGAGATGATCGTCTACGAAGTCTCCCGCACCCTGGAGGGGGAGTACTGAACCGGTTGATGCGGATGCGCTATCTCCCGCTGGTCACCATCCTCCTGCTGGGTCCTTCCGTCGCTGCCGCAACCGTTCCCCCCGACACTACCCTGGCCGTACTCCTGCACAGCCACGCCCTCTTCGACACCTACGGTTCCGAGGGGCCGGTCCGGCTGCAGCAGGCCGCCCGGGAGGCGGGGATCGGGGCGGTCGTGCTCACCGAGCAACTGGTCGCCGACTGGACCTGGGCTCCTCCCCTCCTGCGGCTCTTCGGCGGCGCCCGCCTGCGTCGGGTGTCGGTGAGCAGCTACGGAATCGAGCGCTACTTCCGGGAAGTCACCGAGGCCGACCGGCAGGTGCCGGAAGTGATCCTGATCGCCGGTGTCGAGGCCGCGCCCTACTACCGCTGGAGCGGTGCCCCCTGGTCGGGTTCGCTCACCATGTGGGACTGGCAGCGCAACCTGCTCGTCCTCGGTCTCCCGGAGCCTTCGGACTACGAGCACCTCCCGGTGGTGGGCCTGCGGAGCCGGCTGATCGCCTCGCCACGCGACCTGCCCTGGCTCGTGCTGGTGGTGGCGACCGGCTTCGCCTTCCTGGTCGCACTCAACCGTCTCCGGGTCCTCCCCACCCTGCTCGCCCTCACCCTGTTCGGTCTCCTGATCTGGTCGGGCCCCCCCCCACCCGCCCCCTTCTCCCCCTACGGACCCGACCCCGGCGTGCGTCCCTGGCAGACCTTCATCGACAGCGTGCGGGCCCGGGGTGGACTGGCGATGTGGACGCAGGTGGAGGCGGTGGACGACAGCCGTCCGCTCCGGGGATGGGTTCACATCCACACCGACCCTCACCCCCAGGTGCTCCTGGATACCTGGGATTATCAGATGCTCGGAGTGATCTACCCTTCCTCCTCGTCGGCCCAGGAGCCCGGACGTGAGTGGGACCAGGCCCTGCTCGCCTATCTGGCCGGCCAGCGGGCCGAGCCCGTCTGGGGGTGGGGGGAGTCGGCCCTCCACTACCCCTCGCAGGTCACCGGCGGTGCCAGTGGGAAACGGGTGGACGAGGTACTCAGTTTCGTCCGGACCCCTTCCGCCTCCCCCCGGGACATTTTGGCCGCGCTGGCCGCTGGGCATGGCTGGTCGGCACGCTCGGCCGTAGCGCCGGGAAGGCTCGAGCTGGCAGGATTCGCGGCGGTCCGGGGTGGGCAATCGGCCGGCAGTGGGGAGTGGCTGGAGGGGACGGGACCGCTGCGGGTCGAAGCGGCCTGGCGGTTCGAAGGACCCGATCCCCCGCTGGTGCGTGCCCGCCTGGTGAGGGACGGCCGGGTGGTGGTCGAACGGTCCGGCCGTGGAGCGATGGGACTGGACTGGGTGGAGCCGGTCGGAGCCGCCGGTGAGCAGCACTTTTTCCGGCTCGAGGTGGACAGCCAGGCCTACCGGTTGTTGACCAATCCAGTGTTCGTTCGTTTCGGGGAACGCCGATGATCCTCGCTGTACACCAGCCGCAGTACTTACCCTGGTCGGGCTACCTGGACAAGATCGATCGGGCGGACCGTTTCGTGCTGCTCGATACCGTGCAGTTCAAGAAGGGGGAGTGGCAGAACCGTAACCGCATCAAGACCGCCGCCGGCTGGCAGTGGCTCACCGTACCCATCCTGCACGACCATGGCCAGGCCATCCGCGAGGTCCGGATCGATCCGGCGCGGGACACCTGGGGCCGCAAACACCAGGAAGCCCTCCGGACCAACTACGCGGCCACGCCGTACTACGACTGGGTGCGGGCGGCCCTCGACCCGGTCTGGGAGGGGAAGTGGGAATGGCTGGCCCCCCTCAACCGGGCCACGGTGGAGGCTCTGACCGGACTGCTGGGCATCACCACTCCGATCTGTCCAGCCTCGGAACTGGGAGAGACCCCCGAGCAACCCGACGAGCGCCTCATCGAGCTCTGCCGCCGGCTGGGCGCCGACACCTACCTGGCTGGCGCGGGGGGTGGTGCCTATATGGAACTCGATCGCTGGGAGAAGGCGGGCATCCGGGTCGAGGTACAGCGTTTCATCCACCCCGAGTATGCGCAGCCTTTCGGCGACTTCCTTCCCGCCATGTCGGCCGTGGACCTACTATGCAACTGCGGGCCCGGGGCCCTGGCACTGCTGCGCAGCGCCAACGGGCGCCCGGCCGGCTGAGAGGGGAGTCCCCATGAACGTCCCGGACGAGCGGATCGATATCCTGGCCATCGGGTCCCACCCTGATGACATCGAGTACGGCTGCGGCGGGACCCTCATCAAGTACACCGACGCGGGACATCGGGTATTCCTCTATGTGGCCACACAGGGATCGTTCGGGGGCGAGCCGGGGATCCGCCGGCAGGAGATGGAGGAATCCGCCCGGCTCATGGGGATCGAAGAACTCATCTGGGGGGACTACACCGACACCCGGATCCCCCTCTCCCAGGAAGTCATCGAGGAGATGGAGGGCATCATCCGCCGGGTCCGGCCCCGCTTCATCTTCACCCACTGGCATGACGACACCCATCAGGACCACCGGCATCTGACGGCCTGTACCCTGTCGGCCACCCGCTACATCCCGAACTTCCTCCTCTACGAGGGACCCACTTCCCAGAACTTCAACGCCAACGTCTTCGTGGACATCACCGCCGTGCTGAAGCGCAAGATGGGCCTGCTGGAAGCCCACGCCTCCCAGATGACCAAGACCCACATCGAGGAGACCTCGATCCTGGACATGGCCCGGAGCGCCGCGACCTTCCGCGGTATCCAGGCCCGCGTGCGTTATGCCGAGGGTTTCGCCAGCCAGCGCCTGCTGATCAATGTCTGAGCCCATCCCCCACTCGCGTCCGACCCTGGGTGAGGCCGAGGAAGCCGCTCTGCTGCGCGTGGTGCGCAGCGGCCAGCTCGCCCAGGGCCCGGAGGTCGCGGCCCTGGAACACGAGGCCGCCCCGCTGCTCGGGCACCTGGACGGGGTGGCCTGCGGATCGGGCAGCCAGGCCCTGCTGCTCGCCCTGAGCACGCTCGGTCTGGGGGCCGGCCGGCGGGTGGCCCTGCCCGCGTTCACCTGTTCGGCCGTGCTGCACGCCGTCCAGTGGGCCGGGGCCGAGCCCGTGCTGCTCGACAACGCCCCGGAAGGGATCGCACCGGGGGTGGCGGAACTGGCTGCGGCCGGCCCCATCGAGGGGGTAGTGCTGGTCCACCCCTGGGGCTATCCGCTCGAGCTGTCACCTTGGCGGGAGGTAACCGTCCCAATCATCGAGGACTGCGCCGGCAGTGTGGGGGCTTCCCGGGAGGGGGTACCGGTCGGCGCCACCGGGGATGCCGCCATCCTCTCCTTCTACGCGACCAAGATGCTCTGTGCCGGAGAGGGGGGACTGCTGGCCGCCCCCGATCCCGTCCTGTTGGAGCGGGCACGCGACCGGCGCGACTACGATGGCCGGTCGGAGTGGGCGATGCGTTTCAATTTCAAACTGAGCGACCTGCAGGCCGCCGTGGCGCGCGTGCAGGTGGCCCGGCTCCCCTCGTTCCTCGAACGCCGCCGCCGGCTGGCCGCACGATACGACCAGGAGGTCCCCGGCCTCGGTCTGACCCCGGTCGCCGCCGGCCCGGGGGCGGACCCCTCGTTCTTCCGCTACCTCTGCTGGGCCCGCGGGGACATCACGGAACTGCTGGCCCACTGCGAAGAACGCGGGGTACACTGCCGGCGACCAGTGCCGGTCACCCTGGATGTGCTGCTGGGGACGGGCCGCCGGCCACACGTCCGGGAGGCCTTCCACCGTCTGATCAGCCTGCCCCTCTACCCCTCGCTGACCGAGGAGGAGCAGCAGCGCGTGCTGGAGGTGCTGGCTGGGGGCCCGGTCCCGGGAGGGATGGTGTGAAGCGGATCACCCTCATCGCGACCCCCGCCGCGCTCCTGCTCACGCTCCTCTTCCTCTGGCTCCGGCAGCGGGTGGAGACTCCCGACTGGTTGAACTGGGGCGGTCCCGGTCTGCTCTCCGCTCTGGTGACCTTGGGACTGGTCCCACTCCTGCAGGCACTCGCCGGCCGCATCGGACTGCTCGACCACCCTGACGCCCGCAAACAGCACCAGGGAGCGGTCCCGCTGGTCGGAGGCCTGGCCATCTACGGCGGGATGCTGGTCACGGTCCTGGTCTACCCGGTCTACCTGCTGAACCCGGCGGTACGTGCCATCCTGCTGGCCGGTGGTCTCCTGCTGGTCATCGGGGTCATGGACGACCTGTTCGAGGTCCAAGCGTCGGTCAAGCTGCTCTTCCAGGTGTCGGCCGTGGCGGTGGTCATGAGCGGCGGTGTGATGGTGACTTTCCTGCCGGCCGTCTGGTGGGGAGTCGGGCTGGAAGTCCTTATCACCGCGATCTGGCTCATCGGGGTGACCAACGCGGTCAACTTCCTGGACGGGGTGGACGGACTGGCGACCTCGCTCACCATCATCGCCGCCCTCGCCTTCGGGCTGGTGGCCGTCCAGACGAGCCAGCCTTTCTTCCTGCTGCTCTGTGCCGCCCTGGCGGGGGCGTGTTTGGGTTTCCTCCCCTATAATTTCCGCCCCCGGCCGGCTTCCGCCTTCCTGGGGGATGCCGGAGCCACCCTGCTCGGGTTCCTGCTGGCCTCGATCGCGATCGTCGGGGAGTGGGGAGGATCGGGCGGGATGACCCTCGATCTCATCGTACCACTGCTCATCCTGGGAGTGCCCATCTTCGACACCACCTTCATCACCATCACCCGGATCGCGGACGGTCGGATCCGCACCTTTCGGGAGTGGCTGGAGTACACCGGCCGGGATCACTTCCACCACCGGCTGCTCAAGCTGGGCTTGAACCGCTTCGATGCGGTGGGTTTCATCTGCCTGCTCAGCGCGATCCTGGCCCTGAGCGCCATCATCCTGAGGGGCGCCAGCGGCGCTTTGCCCATCCTGTCCCTGCTTCAGGGTGTTATAATCCTCTCCATCATCGGACGCTTCATGCTCTTCATCGAACATCGCGACCGCGTCAAGGAAGGGAGTCGGAATGGTTCGGCTGGCTGATGTCCTACCGGGGGGTAAGGGACCTCAGAAGCCAGGTACCCCCGAGACACCCACGTCGGAGAGCCCGCCCGAAGTGCTCATCCTGACGGCCCGTGAGGAGATCGTGGACCTGGTCCGAAGTGCCGTTGAAGAACGCGGCTGGCGTCTTCACCGGGCCGGGTCGGCGGAGGAAGTGCTGGAACGTCTCCGCCTGCTCACCCGGGTACGGGTAGTGCTGGACGGACATCATGATGGGACCCCGAGTCTGATCGACCATTCCGCGCTCGATTCCCGGACCTGGGTTGTCCTGGTCGACGAGACCTCGATGAAGGAAGCGTCGTTCCAGGCCTTACCGGAAACCCGCAAGCTCGGTCCGACGGTCGATCCCCAGGAATTGTTCGCGCGGCTCCAGCCGGCCACCGCGGCCTCTGCCCGGACCGAATCCGGCCGGGTGTTCACCCGACCGGTCCCGGTGCCCCCGCCGGTCACCGAGCCGGTCGCTCCTCCGGTCGCGAAGACTCCTCCCTCGCCGAGTCCGCCTCCGGTGGCGCAACCCTCACCGAAGCCGGCCGCTCCTGCCCCCCCGCGGACGCTCCAGCCCCAGGCGCCGCTCCGGGCCCCGGTTCCCCCTCCCACCCCGACGGCCACCCCCCGGGTCGCCCCGGCGACCACCCCCGCACCGGTCAGGAGCCGGGGACCCTACGAAGTCACCGTCGCCGCGATCGCCACATTCCTCAAGGGGCATCGCAACCGGTCCAATCCACCCCTCAACGAAATCGCCGAGGCAGTTACCGGACTCATCAAGGGTGCCCGCACTTCCAACGAAGACTTCCTCAAGATGATTGAGCCCCGGCCGGAGTTCGAGGAGGTCGACCTCTTCCTGGCTTATCACCAGGTCAACACTACCATCCTGGTCAACAAGATCGGCCGCGGACGGCACCTCCCCGACCAGGAGCTCTTCGAATTGTCCCTGGCGGCGGCCATTCACGATGTGGGTATGACCCGGTTACCTGAGGGACTGATCGCCCGGCCGGGGAAACTCGACCCGTCAGGCTACTCACAGATCAAGCAGCACCCGGCTTACGGCCGCGACATCGTAAAGGCGTACGCAGACGCCTACCCCTGGCTGCCCCAGGTGGTCTACCAGGAACATGAGCGCTTCGACGGATCGGGCTATCCGGAAGGACTCAAGGGGGAGGCGATCCACAAGTACGCCCAGATCATCGGACTGGCCGATACCTACGAGGCCCTGACCCACCCGCGTACGTTCCGGGAGAGCATGATCCCATTCAACGTGCTCCAGCAGCTCATCCGGCTTGGCGGGAGGCTCTTCCCCAGTGACCTGGTCAAGGCGTTCATCCAGGAGATCAGCGTCTTCCCTCTGGGTTCCGATGTCCGTCTCAGCACCGGCGAGGTGGGCACCGTCGTGGAGATCAACCAGGGCTATCCCCTGCGCCCATTGGTCCAGATCCACTTCTCTTCGACCGGAGTCCCGCTGGGAGAGGAGGAGCGGCGGGTGGATCTGAGACAGGAACCGATGATCTATATCACCGGTCCGGTTGATGCGCGGGAGAAGAAGCCGGGCGCAAGTATCGGTTGATCCGGCCCGCACCCCTCTACCTGGACGAAAAAGAGCGGCTCGCGCCGCCCTTTTCGCTGCTCCCTTCCGCTGGAACTGTCAGGCCGGCGGGATCCGGGTCTTGACGGTGTCGGGCTTTTCAGTGACGTACTTTTCCCGGTTGGTGATCAGTTCGATCTGGTGGTTCGCATTCTGCCGCCACATGGCGTCCCGGCTCGCCTGCCGGAAGACGGCGGTGGCCTCATCCCACTTCTCCTGGTTCTTCAGCGCCATCCCCTTCTCGTAGAGGGCGCCGCCGTTGCCCGGCTGCCGCTCCAGGGCTTTATCCGCGGCCTCGATGGCGGCGGCATAGTCCCCCATGGCGTTGAGCACGTTGGCCTGCTGGAAGTAGGGCTCCCACCAGTTGGGCTCCTTCTGGATGGCCAGGGAGAAGTTCATCAGCGCCGTCGACCAGTCCCCCTTCTCCCGGTAGATCCGGCCCATGTAGTTGTAGGCGTGCTCGTTGTCGGGTTCCCACTGGATCACCTTGCCGAAGGCCACCAGCGCTTCGTCGTTCCGCCCCTGCTCCATGAGGATCGCCCCGAGGTTGAAGGGGGCTTTCGAGTAGGTCCGACCGGTCCGATCGCAGGCCTGGATGGCGTTGGTATAAGCCTCGATCGCCCTGTTCAGGTCGTTCTTCTCCTTATAGGCCTCGCCCAGTGCAAAGTACGCTTGATGGTAATCCGTATTGAACTTGACCGCGGCCTCGTACTGTTCGATGGCCGGATCGAGCTGGCGCAACTGCTTGTAGGTCATCCCGGCCAGGTAGTGGGCCAGGTAAAATCCAGGCTGCAGTTTGGTCGCCTCGATCAGCAGGTTCAGAGCGTCCTGGTACTTACCCTCCCGGTAAAGGGCGAGCGCATCATTGTACTTCTTCCCTGCCTCCGGATTGATCTGCGGCTGCCCTTGCGCTCCGGCCACCACCGGGAGCAGCAGCAGGGCGAGCAGGGATAGAACCGAAACGGTCCGCTTCATACAGGCTTCCTCCCGAAAACGTAACGACCCATCTTACAACAGCTACACAGGTTACGAATCGGGTCCCGATACCGTCAAGCCCTGATTGGAGCGCTCGCCGATCCCGGTCGGGACCCACCCGTCCGGCAGGTAGGACGCACGGCCCCCCCCGGACCTTTACTCCTTTCCACCGGTGAAGACCACCTCCAGTCCCCGCCCGGCCAGGGCGGCCAGGAAGGGATCGGCCGGCACGGCGCTCTCCGGCGGGAGCACGCCGCGGCGGTCGATCGTGCCGTCCGCCTGCATCAGGGTGATGGCGGCCGCCGGCAGTGCTGTAGTGCGCTGCATGGCCGAGAGGCCGGTCACCGGGTCGGCCCGGTCGATCAACTCGAAGTCCGCCGTTCGCCCGGTCCGGGAGACGGCGCTCACCCGCAGCAGGACCACGTCCGTGTCGTCGTCTTCCAGGGCCGCGCGGAACCGTTCCTCGACCATGCGTCGCGGGGCCAGCCGGAGGCCGTCCACCTCGACCGACTCCGGGGAGAAGAGTCCGAGCGCCAGCAGCCCTTCCATGATGGCATAGTGCCCCGGATAGCGCAGGGTCTTGTAATCCAGTTCCCGGACCCGACCGGCCAGGGTACGGGCCAGGGTGGAACTGCCCCCCGAAGTGTGACGGGCTTCCAGCTCGCCGAAGGGGGCGGGGAAAGTGACCTGTTCCGGGCCGGTGAGGGGAGCCACTTCGAACGGCTCCCCCCCCCGCAGCACCCGGCAGGGTTCCACGTACTCGTTGACCAGCCCGGCCGGCGAGAAGACCAGCTTGTAGAACAGGGGTGGGCGGGGGTGAGCCGGCAGACCTCCGACCCGGATCTGGATCCGGTCGCACTCCGGCAGTCGTTCCAGCAGGGTCGCCGCCAGCACGTTGGTGGTACCGGGCGCGAGTCCGCAATCGGGGATCACCAACACTCCCGCGGCCGCCGCTTCCCGGTCGAGTGCCAGCTGGTGGTCGACCACCTCGGGGTTGCCCCCCAGATCGCACAGGTGCACTCCTGCCCGGATGGCTGCCCGGGTGGTGCCCAGGTTGAGCCGGTAGGGAAGCGCGCACAGGGCGGCGCGGTGGCCGGTCAGGAGTTCGGCGGTGGTCGCCTCGGCGGAGAGATCGGCCCGGAGGGGGACCAGCCGGTCCCGGTCAGTTCCCCGTTCTTCCAGGAAGCCGAGCGCGTCCTCGAGTACCCGGGGGTCTCTCTCGACCAGGGTGACCGACCCGATCCCGGGCTGCCGGGCCAGGTCCCAGGCGGCGGCCCGCCCCATGAGCCCGGCGCCCAGGACGGCGAGGCGCATCGGACCGGCTGTGCTCACGCCCCGAAGCGGGCCAGGATCTCCTTGACCCGGGTCGTGATCGCCAATGCCTCCGCTTTCTTCCGCTGCCACATGTTGCGGCCGAAGATCAGGCCGGTCGCCCCCGCCCGCATGGCCATCTCGACCTTCTTGAGCAGGTCGTCGTCCCCCATCTTCGAACCACCCGAGAGCAGGACCATGCTGTTACCGGCCGAGAGGATCACCTTGCGGAGCATATCCTCGGGAGTCATATCCAGGTCGTTGTAGGGCTTGGGGCTGTCCGGGCTGGTCCCCTTCGGGACGTTCAACTTGATCACGTCGGCACCCAGCTCGTGGGCCAGCCGCGCCGCGTAGTCGATCGCATAGAGGGAGTCCCGCCCCCCCTTGGTCTCGATGGCCGATCCGCGGGGATACGACCAGACCACCAGGGGCATCCCGAACTCGTCGCAGGCCTGGCGTGCCTCGACCAGTTGCATGATGTCTTCGTCCTGCCGCGGGCTGCCCACGAAGAGGGTATAGCCCACCGCGTCCGCCCCGAGGCGCACGGCGTCCTCCACCGTGGCCGTCAGCGGCGAGAGGGCTTCGTCATCCGAGGGTATGGTGCTCTTGCCGTTGATCTTGAGCAGCAATGGCACCTTGCCGGCATAGGGTCCCATATACCGGTCGGCCAGACCGTAGTGGAGGGCGATCCCGGAGTAACCTCCGGCGAGAGCCAGATCCCACTGGAATCGCGGATCGATAGAGTCGGGATTGTCGAACATGTCGATCGGTCCGTGTTCCACCCCCTGGTCGATCGGCAGCAGCAGCAGGGTCCCGTTGCCGGGACCGTGCTCATAGAGCAAGCGGTGGAGACGCACCCGCTTGCCGTGTGCCAGACCGGTCAGGTTCTCCAGGGTGGGACGGGGGATTTCGACCTTGAGGGTCCCTTTCGCGTCGACACTCTTCACCGCCATCGGACTGCTCCTTGCGGCTGGGAACGCACCGGGTGCGGTCCCGCAGTGGTTACTTCTTCAACGAGAACATCGCCTTGAACACGTGCCCGGCCACGGCGGGATTCTCCTTCAGGCGCCGGGTCGAGTAAGCATACCACGCTTCCCCGTACGGTACGTAGACCCTGAGGTGATGGCCGGCTGCCACGATCTCCCGTCGCAGACCGGGGAGTACCCCCAGCAGCACCTGGAACTCGTATCGGTCTTTCGACAGGCCCATCTGCTCCACGAGTTGGAAGGAACGTTGCACCAGTTGCCGGTCGTGGGTGGCGATCCCCACGTGGCAGTCGTTCTGAAGCAGAAGTTCGACCATCGCCATGAAGTTCTCGCGCACCTTCTCGCGGTCCCGGTAGGCGATACTCTCCGGCTCCACGTAGATCCCCTTGCAGACGCGGACCGAGACCTTCAGGGGCAGGAGTGAGCGGATGTCATCCAGACTGCGATGGAGCATGGACTGGAGCACGACGCCCACGTTGTCGTATTTCTCGCGCAGCCGCCGGTAGAGGGCCAGCGTGTCGTCGGTCGTGCTGGAGTCCTCCATGTCGATGCGGACGTAACTGGCCCGCTCCCCCGCCCGGTCCATGATCCGCCGCACGTTCTGCTCGCAAAGGTCGGGGGCGATCTTCTGGCCGAGTGCCGAGAGCTTGATGGAGATGTTGGCGTCGATCCCCTCCGAGGCGATGCGATCGAGCGTGTTCAGATACATCTGGGTGAAGGCCATGGTCTCTTCGTCCCGGGTCACTTCCTCCCCCAGCACGTCCATGGTGGCGCGGCAGCCTTCGGCCATGAGGGTGCGCACGGTGGCCATCCCGTCGTCCAGGGTATCCCCGGCGATATAGGGATGGGCGACCCGACCTACGATCACTTTTGGTACCAGGGGCATGAGGGAGACGACCGCTTTATCGAAGATGCTCATGGCGTGCAGACTCCCTTCACAGGGGCGGGTGGCGGCAGTCTACGCAGGCCGGTCGGGAGCGTCAAGCGGTGTCACGGCAGCGCTCCCCGGAACCGGTCAACCCTCCTCCCGACCGCGGGATATCTGCGTCAGTTCCTGCTGGCTGATCCCCTTCCGTAGGGCCACCACGCTCACGTTCGCGGCCACCGTTCGGGCCAGATCGCGGAAGGCCCGACCGGTCTCCGATTCAGGACTCTGGACCATCACGGGCGTGCCGGCGTCCCCCCCCTGGCAGATGGTGCCGTCGAGCGGGATTTCCCCGAGGAAGGGGATATCCAGTTCGGTGGCGGCTTTCCTTCCCCCGCCGGCGGAAAAGATGTCATGACGCTTGCCGCAGCCGTTACAGATGAACCAGGACATGTTCTCGACCAGGCCCAGGATGGGCACTTCCACCCGGGTGAACATACGCAGCGCCCGGGTCACATCCTCCAGGGCGACCTCCTGGGGAGTGGTGACCACGATGGCGCCGGAGAGCGGTGCGCTCTGGACCAGGGTGAGTTGGGCATCGCCCGTGCCCGGGGGAAGGTCGACGACCAGGTAATCCAGCTCCCCCCAGGCGGTGTTGGCGAGGAACTCCTGGACCATCTTGCCCACCAGCGGTCCGCGCCAGATGACCGGACTGCGCTCATCCGCGATGAACCCGATGGACATGAGTTTGATCCCGTAACGATCGATCGGGATCAGTTTCTTGTCGTTGGTGATCGAGGGACGCTCGTGGGTCCCGAACATGATGTGCTGGCTGGGGCCGTAGATATCGGCGTCCAGCAGGCCGACCCGGGCTCCCTCCGCGGCCAGGGCCAGCGCCAGGTTAGCCGCCACCGTGGATTTGCCCACCCCCCCTTTACCGCTGGCCACGGCGATGCTGTGGGCGATCCCGGGGATCAGGTTCTGATGGACGACGCCGCGGGTGGCCGTGTTGGCGGTCATGCGGATCTCGACGGAAGAGACCCCGTCAAGACCGCCGACCAGCTCCCGGGCCTGGTCCCGGAAGTGCTCTTTGACGGGACAGGCGGGGGTGGTCAACTCGATGTCGAAGGCGACCCGGCCCGCCTCGATGACCAGGTTCTTCACGAAGCCCAGGCTGACGATGTCCTGGTGCAGGTCGGGGTCCTGGATGGCTCGGAGGGCATCTAGCACCATCGCCTCGGTGGGGCCCGGGACTTGCTTCGCTGACGTCATGGTTCTTCCCTTTGCTATATATAAATGGTGTCCCCAGGGGGAATCGAACCCGTGCGGATTGGGACGCCCCGGTTCCTCTCCGCCCCGGGCCGTCCCGATCCTGCAACGACATTCACGACGTGTCCTGTGGACCCATCGTGAACACACGATGGTGTCCCCAGGGGGAATCGAACCCCCGTTTCCGGATTGAAAGCCCGGTGTCCTAGGCCACTGGACGATGGGGACGATGGGGAGAGAGAGGGGATTTGAACCCCCGGCCCCCAGGGCCACAACCTGGTGCTCTAACCAACTGAGCTACTCTCTCCACGTGCCGGTTGGCGCGCCTGGCAGGAGTCGAACCTGCGACCGGTGGATTAGAAGTCCACTGCTCTATCCAACTGAGCTACAGGCGCTCGCAGGTCATTGCTCCAGAATACGCCAAAATGCACGGCACCTCCAACACACGCAACGCGAATCACTTGCGGGGTACCCTCCGGACGCATACCCTGAGCGTAAACAGGACGCTCCGGGCTGCGTATCAATGTTGTCGGACCCACTGAACCCGGACCTCACCATCCGAGGAGCCCTCAGGTGACCCTACCCTTCCACCGCCTCGCCCCGATCGTCCTGCTGCTCACCTTCTCCCTCCCCACCCAGGGACAGGAGTCGGTGGTCACACCGTCGGGATCGGCCTCCCTGCTCGGTCTGAGGGTTACTCCCCTGTGGATGGCCACCCGTTACAGCCTATCGGACGTGATCTCGGCTTCCAATCCGCTCGCTGCTCCCGCTCCCATGCAGTACGGGGTCGGCGCCGCGGACTGGGAAGTGGGTCGGGCCTGGCTCGGGTCCCTGATCGGTCTGGGCTATGCTTATGTCGGTGACCTGCTGGTCCACTACCAGACCGATTTCAGCAAGGGGAACATGTTCCTGGACGAGGACGGCAGTTCGGGAGAGGTCGTCTACAACGTCCTGCTCTATAGCACCTTCGCCCCTTTGTTCAGCCTGCGCAGCCTGCGCCAGGTGAATCCCTGGTACGGCAGCAAGACCGGGGGTTATCTGGGCGGGGTGGTGGGCAGTCTGGCCGGTCTCGCCTACTGGACCAACCTCGGTGAGGTCAACAACGCGGCCGGCATCCTGGTCACCAGCGGCCTGATGGCCATCGGCACGACGCTCGGATACCACCTCTTCCGCAGGTAAAGTTAGGAAACCTGGTCGGGGCGGCCGGATTTGAACCGGCGACATCCTGCTCCCAAAGCAGGTGCGCTACCGGACTGCGCCACGCCCCGAGCTGCTCGTCGACTCAGGCGGTCAATCTAACGGTTCCCCTTCACGGGCCAAAGCCTCGAGGTGTCCCGCCAGCTCTCCGAAGGCCCGGGCCCGGTGGGAATGCCGTCGTTTATAAGCTGCCCCCAGTTCGGCGACCGTCCGCCCCTTTTCCGGGATGAGGAAGACGGGATCGTAGCCGAACCCGGAGCTCCCCCGTTCCCGGTCGGTAATCACACCCGCCCACTCCCCCCGGCAGACCCTCTCCTGAGCCGGCCCGGAGCCCGGCACCACCAGCACGGCCGTGCAGACGAACCGCGCCCGGCGTCCCTCTTCCGGCACCCCGGCCAGTCGTTCCAGCAGCAGTCTCCGGTTGGCGGCGTCATCGGCCGCCCCGCCGGCGAAGCGGGAGGAGTGCAGACCCGGCCCGCCGTCGAGCGCCGCCACCTCCAGACCGGAGTCGTCGGCCACCGCCGGCAGGCCGCTGGCTCCGGCCAGCGCCCGCGCCTTCTTCAGCGCGTTCTCCTCATAGGAGGTACCGTCCTCGACCACGTCCAGCCGCAGGTCCAGGTCGGCCGGGGTCAGCAAGACCACCGGGGCCGTCCCGAGCAATTCCCGGATCTCCTTCACCTTGTTCCGGTTACCCGTGGCCAGGGCGATCCGCAGCCGTTCCCCTCGCTTCACACTCCCTCCGGCTCGGCGCGACCCGCCGCCCCTTCGCGGGCCAGCTGGTCCTCCAGTTCGTCGACCTCATCGGGCCACTCGAGCAACGCCTCGCCATCCTTGCGCCGGCGCAGGTCGAGGTAGAAGGCGGTCAGACCGCCGGTCAGGCTGCTCATCGAATAGGCGGCGACCACTCCGGTGGACAACAGCAGGGTGATCCCGGCCAGGAGGGCGCCGAGCAGCGGCCCGGGAGCGGCGGGGAAAGGACCGGGGACCGGAGCCCCGGCCACGATCGGCGGCAGGGCGACCAGCCAGCGTGACGGGTCGGCGAAGAGCGGGCAGCCCAGGGGGAGGAAGTGGAGGGCGGCGCCGGCGATCGCGTGAAAGCCTTCTCCCATGGCCGGTGCGACCACTCCGGCGAAGAGGCCGAGGGCCGAGAAGAGGAGCGAGGCGCCCAGCCAGGACGCCACCGCCGTCGTGCCCACGACCACCACCACGCCGGCGGCCGTCCGCCAGGGGAGGGCGAAGATCAGCCCGAAGACCTGGACGAGCCCTTCGACCGGGTCGTCCCCGGTGGTCCCGACCACCGCCGGGACGAAGAGCAGGCCGGTCAGCAGGGCCAGCAGCAGGAGCACACCGGCGAGCGCGACGACCAGTCCGAGCGGTGCCGACAGGCCGACCAGGAACGGACCGAGCTGGGGGATGCGACCGATCCAGCCGAGCAGGGTCAGCCCGAGGACGGCCGGGATCAGCAGGAGGCCGAGCAGGAAGGGGGCGCCGATAGTCGAGCGGGCATGGGCGAGGGCGAACCGCCAGGCGTCATTCGCCCCATAGAAGTCATCCCCCTTCAGTTCCCGGTAGGTGATCTTGGCCACTCCGGCGGCAGCCGTCAACACGAGCAGCAGGCCGGCCACCAGCCCGGTGTTCCAGATGAGGTCGGGCAACAGACCCTGTCCGGGCGGCAGGGGGAAGAGATACTCGGAACGCCAGACGGAGGCCGGCGCGTCCCCGGCGACCAGGTGAGCGAGGTAGCCCATGACCAGGTAGCCGAACCAGCCCCAGGCGAGGCCGCGGAAGGCCACCGCCATCTTCTTGATGCTGGCCCCCAGCCGGGGCGACCGCCACGCTTCCCACATCCCGCCGCGTAATGAACCCTGCATCGTCCCCTCCTCTAGCTGCGGTGCCGACCGTCCTTGCTCCGCCCTGATGATACATCGAGCCCCGCCTCGAGCACACGGGCGAGGGCCACGAACTCCTCCAGGGAGAGACTCTCCGGCCGGCGGGTCAGGTCGATCCCCGATTCGGTGCCCGCGGCGGTCAGTCCCTCGCGGTCGAGACCGGTCAGAGATCCCAGGCTGTTGTGCAGCATCTTGCGCCGCTGAGCGAAGGCGGTCCGGACCACGGTGTGGAGGGCCCGGCGGGAGGGTCCGGTCTCGGAACCGACACCGAAACGGGACCGGGGGAGCAGGGTGAGCCGGAGTACGGCCGAGTCCACCCGTGGCGGGGGCTGGAAGGCGCCGCGCCCCACCCGGAAGAGCAGTTCGACGTCCGCCTGCACGGCCAGCAGCACACTCAGGATCCCGTAGATCCGGCTCCCCGGTCCGGCCGAGAGCCGTTCGGCCACCTCCTTCTGCATCATCAGGACCGCACGTTCCGGAGGGGCCTCGGAGTCCAGCACCGCGAAGAGGATCGGGCTGGTGATGGCATAAGGGAGGTTACCGACCAGCAGCCAGCCCTCCGCCGGCACCGGTCCCAGCCAGTCCGCCAGGGGACGGGCGAGCACATCGGCGCGATGTACGACCACCTGGTCGGCCGACCACCGGTGGGTGAGCGAGGAGGCCAGCCGGCGGTCGATCTCCACGGCGATCAGCCGGCGGGCGCGGGAGGCGATCCGGCTGGTCAGCACTCCTCGGCCGGGGCCGATCTCGAGCACCTCCCGTCCGTCCGGGTCGAGCGCTTGCACGATCCGGTCCGCCACCGCTCCATCGTGCAGGAAATGCTGCCCCAGCGGCGGACGGCGGGCCATCTCATCCCCTCCCGGCGCATCTGGGGAAGACCCGGAAAGCGTTCGCGCGGGTCCGCTCGGCCACCTCCTCCGGTCCCAGCCCCAGCACTTCGGCCAGCACCCCGGCGGTCAGGGTGATCAGGGCGGGCTCGTTACGCTTTCCCCGGTGGGGTGCCGGGGCCAGGAAGGGACTGTCGGTCTCCAGCAGGATCCGGTCGAAGTCCCAGGCGGCGACCCGCTCCCGCAGGTCACTCGAACGGAAGGTCAGCACGCCCCCCAGTCCGAGATAGTGTCCGCATTCGATCGCCCAGCGGCCATACATCTCATCCCCGGTGAAGCAGTGGAAGACGGCCGTGACCCCTCTCCCCCAGGACTCGATCGCCTCCCGCAGTTCGGTGTCGGCCCGGCGGTTGTGGAGCACCACCGGCAGACCGGTCCGACGAGCCAGGTCCAGGTGGTCACGCAGGGCGGCCAACTGGATCTCCCGGTCGACATGCTCCCGGTAGAAGTCGAGCCCGGTCTCCCCGATCGCCACCACCCGGGGATGGGTACAGAGGGCCTCGATGGCCTTCAGATTGCCCGCCGGGTCGGCGGCGTATTCCTGGAGGTCGTTGGGATGCAGGCCGACGGCGGCCCAGCAGAGGGGTTCCCGCTCGGCCAGGGCCAGGCAGCTGCGGCTGGTGGCCACCGTGGTCCCCAGGTTGAGCACCTCCCCCACCCCGGCCGCCCGGGCCCGGGCGAGCACCTCCTCCCGGTCGGCATCGAAATCGCTCCACCAGAGATGGGCGTGGGTGTCGAAGAGGGTCAAGCCCGGAGCTCCTCCGGCAGTTCCGCCCGCGGGAAGAGCCCTTCACCACCGGGCAGGGGGGCACCGGCGGTCAGTCCTCCCCAGGCGGTGAGGGCTTCATAGTCCCCCCCCGGCTGCGGGGCGGGGGCACCGAGCTGGGCCAGCAGCGCCGCCATCCGCTCCGGCATGACCGGCAGCAGCAGCAGGCCGGCGATGCGCAGGGCCTCGGCGCCGTGATAGAGGACCGAGTCGAGCACCTGGCCCGACTCCTCCCGCTTGGCCAGCTGCCACGGTTCGCGCACCTCGAGGTAGCGGTTCACTTCGCGCACCAGGCCCATGGCCACATCGAGGGCGTCGTTGATGGCCAGATGTTCGAGTCCGGTGCGCACGCGTCCCGGAGCGGCTCCGGCCAGCGCCACCAGGTCCCGCTCCGGGTCCTCCACCAGCGCCCCGGAAGGGAGCACCCCCTGGCGGTAGCGGTCCACCATCCGGGTCACGCGGTTCAAGGCGTTCCCCAGTCCGTTGGCCAGGTCGCTGTTGTAGCGCTGGACCAGTTCCACCTCGCTGAAGGAACGGTCCTGCCCCAGGGTCATGTCGCGCATCAGGAAGTACCGGAAGGCGTCCACTCCGTAGCGTTCGGCCAGTTCCAGCGGCTGGATCACGTTGCCGCGGCTCTTCGACATCTTCTGCTCGTCCACCAGCCACCAGCCGTGGGCGGCGATCCGGCCGGGCAGCGCCAGGCCGGCCGCTTTGAGCATGGTGGGCCAGTAGACGCAGTGGGTGGTGACGATGTCCTTGCCGATCAGGTGGAGGTCGGCGGGCCACCAGCTCCCCGGACCCGCCGGTCCGTCCAGCGCCTGCACGGCGCTGACGTAGTTGAGCAGCGCATCGAACCAGACATAGGTTACGTAGCCGTCGTCGAAAGGGAGTGGGATCCCCCAGCTCAGCCGGCTCTTCGGTCGGCTGATACAGAGGTCGGTCAATCCCTGCCGCAGGAAGCCGAGCACTTCGTTGCAGCGCGACTCGGGGAAGATGAACCCGGGATTCGACTCGATGTGCCCGATCAGCCATTCCCGGTAGGCGGACATGCGGAAGAAGTAGTTCGTCTCCTCCAGCTCCACGACGGGGCGCCCGCACTCCGGGCAGTTCCCTTCGACCAGGTCCTTCTCGGTCCAGAAGCGCTCGTCGGGGACGCAGTACCACCCCTTGTAGGGGGCGGAGTAGATCTCCCCGGCGTCCCAGAGCTGTTGCAGGATCTGTTGCACATAGGCGATGTGGTCGCCGTCGGTGGTCCGGATGAAACGGTCGTACCGGATATCGAGCCGCTCCCAGAACTCCTTGAAGCGGATCACCACGCTGTCGCAGTACTCCTTCGGCTGCATCCCCTCGGCTTCGGCGGCTTCCTGGATCTTGAGCCCGTGCTCGTCGGTGCCGGTCAGAAACCACGCCGGCCGCCCGAAGAGGAGGTGGTAGCGGGCCAGTACGTCGGCCAGGATGGTCGTATAGGCGTGCCCGATGTGGGGGATGCCGTTGACGTAGTAGATGGGCGTGGTGACGTAGAAGCGTTCCGGATGGTCAGCACTCACAGGGCACACCGATCGTCATAGGATCATCGGGCATGGGCGCCGGGGGTGGCCGCATCGCCGGCGGCGAGCACGCTCAGCGCCTCGGACAACGTCGCATAAATCAAGGCCAGATTGACGAAGCCGTCAACCTCCCCCCGGGCCTCGGCCACCGCCTCGATGGCCTTCAGAACGGCGGCGGGGGGAAGCCGTCGAGCGATCCCTTCGAGCCGTCCGGCCACGTCCGGGTTGAGCAGGGCCCCCTCCCCCGCCTGGATCGCGGCCAGGTCGCGGACCAGGCTGAGCAGTTCGTCGAGTACCGCGCGCGCCTGGTTCCAGGCGTCTCCGGCGCTGCGGAAGACCAGTCCCGAGGCGCGTTCGAGGGCTTGGAGCCGCCGCCCGGCAGCCGCTTCCTCGAGCAGCGCGAGCGCCTCCGCCCGCCCTGGTACTCCTTCCTCGAGAATGCGTAGGGCTCGCTTCAGGCTGCCCCGGGCGAGTTGGGCGGGATCGGGCCCGTCGCCGGTCTCCAGCCCCTGCCCGCGGAGCCAGGAGGAGATCACCTCCACCGGGAGCGGCCCGAAGGGGATGCTCTGGCAGCGCGAACGCACGGTCGGGAGCAGTGCTTCCGGCTGGGCGGTGGTCAGGATGAAAAGGGTCCGGGCAGGCGGTTCCTCGAGCGATTTCAGGAGCGTATTCTGCGCCTCCTCTCCCAGGCGCTCCGCCTCGCGGAAGATGATCACGCGCCACTGGGCCTCAACCGGGGGGTACCCCAGGCCGCGCAGTACGGCCCGCACATCCTTGATGCCGATTGAGAGGTTGCCTCCCTGTATATCGGGGTCACGCCACGGGTGCTCCGCCTTGAAACGGAGAGCCTCGGAAGGGTCAGCCGCTTCATCTTCCCGGGGGCGCGGCAGCGGCAGACGCACGATCACGTCGGGATGCAGGTAGCGGCCGATCCGCAGGCAGCTGCCGCAACTCCCGCAGCCGCCCAGCCGGGACTGCTCGTCCCGGCCTTCCAGCGGCGTGGGTGCGGGGGCCGGCGCGAAGAGGTCGGGGAGGGCACCCGCCGTCCAGGTGGTGCAGTTGAGCGCCTGCGCGAAGGCGAGGGCGGCCTCCTCCTTACCGGTCCCGGGCGGTCCATGGAAGAGGTAGGAGGGGGCGAAGCGCCCGGTGGCCAGGGCGCGCTCAAGGACGGCCCGGGCCCGGGCCTGATCGAGGAAGGCCCCGGCGCTCACCTTGGTACCCCCAGCCAGGGGATCGGGTCCTGCGCCTCACCCTCCTTGTAAATACTGAAACGGAGCAGGTTCCGGGCGTTACTCGGCTCATCCCCTACCGGGCGCAGGGTCATCCCCACCCCTCCCATCACCAGGCCGGCCGGGACGTAGTCACCCACGTCCACCTGCAGGTCACGGGTGTTGGTGTAGACGGTCATGTAGCCGTCCCCGTGGGCGAGGATGATCACCGTCCCCATGTAGTTGAGCCATTCGATCCTGACCACCTGGCTGTTGTGTACCGCCAGGACGGAGGCGCGCGGATCGGTCATGATGTCGATCCCCGGTGAAGTGACCACCGTGTTGTCACGTCCCCGCAGGCGGCCGAACCCCCGGACGATGCTCCCCGGACCGTTGGGGCTGCGCACCGGCCAGGGGAGCCGTCCCCGCATCTGGGGGAAGCCGGAGAGGGTGACGCCCCCCCGCTCGGCCAGCCGGCGTTGCTCATCGGCCAGTTCCCTGATGAGACGGTCGAGCTCGGCCTGGGCCTGCTGCTGGACCTGCTGGACCTGCCGGGAGTCCCGGGCGATCCGGTCCAACTCCTGCTGCGACTGGCGTCGCTTTGCCTGGAGGCTGGTGCGGGTACGCTCCTGTATCTGGCGGTCCCGCTGCAGGGCGGTCAGCCGCCGGTTGACATCGGCCTGGGCCTCGGAGCGTTCCCCCCGCAACAGGAGCATCCGGTCAACATCGCGGCGCTGGCGGGCGGCCACCACGGTGATCCCCTTGAGGCGCCGCACCCCTTCGGTGAAACTCTCGCTGCCCAGTACCAGCTCCCAGCTCCGCCGCCGGCCGTGCTTGTAAAGGTCCACCAGGTAGGCGGCCACCCCTTCCTGGAGTCGTCCCATCCGGGCATCCAGTTGGGCGATCTCCCCCTGCAGGCGTTCCGCATCCCGGGTGTTGTTGCGGATCTGCTGGGCGAGTGCGTTCAGAAGCTGCTCCGACTTCACGATCTGGGTGCCCAGTTGCTTGAGGAGGGCCTGGGTGTCCCCCTGCTGCCGGATCAGCCGGGCCTCCCTCGCCTCGGCATCCGCGAGTTCCCGGCGCAGCCGCTCGATCTTCTTCTCCAATTCCTCGAGCCGGGTGGGCTGCTGGGGGAAGGCAGGTCCGCCGGTCAGCACCAGCAGCCCGACGGTCAGCACCACCAGGCCGCACCGGGGACCGCGCCCGAGGGAACCGGTCAGGGTTCGCACCCGCTCACACCTCCAGGAACTGCTTCAGACTGACCTGGCTGCCGATCGCCCCGAGCACGGTGCCCATCCCGACCACGGCTAGGCTCCCCACCCGGGGGAGGAAGACCACCCCTCCCAGCCCGGGGGCCGCATAGAGGAAGATCAGGTAGAGGAGCAGGAGGGAGAGGAGCGAGCCGGTCAGACCCTGGAGGGTCCCTTCGATCAGGAAGGGGAGCTTCACATAACGGTCGCTGGCCCCCACCAGTTTCATGATCTCGATGGCGTCCCGGCGTGCCCAGACCGTCAGCTTAACGGTGTTCGAGATGACGAACACGCTGGCCAGGCTCACCACCAGGCCGATCAACACACTGACTGCCGAGAGGACCAGGATCAGGTCGTCGAGCCGGGTGATCCAGTTGCGCCCCCAGACCACCTCGTCCACCCCGCTCAGGTCCTGGATACGGGTCGCCACCGACTCCACCCCGGCGGCGGTGCGCCGGTCCTCGGTGAGCTGGACGACGAAGGAGGCGGGGAGCGGGTTGCTCTCGAGCAGGGTCAGCAGACTGTCCCCGAACTCGGCCGCGAAGCGGGCCTGCGCCTGTTCCTTGGAGATGAAACGGACGGCCGCCACCCCGGGGATGGTGGCGATCTCCCCCTGCAGGCGGCGGCGGGCCTCATCCGGGATCCCCTCTTCCAGGAAGGCCTCCACGTCCACCCGGGAGCGGACCTCCTGGAGCGCGAGCCGCACGTTGTAGGTCACCGTCAAAAAGAGACCGAAGACCAGCAGCGAGAGGCTGATGGTGCCCACCGCGACGGTGCTCATCAGCGGCACGCGCCGGATCGACCGGAAGGCCTCGGTGGCTGCGTAGAGGAGCTTCACAGGCTCCCCCCCCGTCGCTCGAGGAGCACCCCATCCTCCAGGTGGGCCCGCCGGACGGGGAGCTGTTCGATCAGCCCCAGATTGTGGGTGGCCATCAGGACGGCGGTCCCCATGCGGTTGACTTTCTGGAAGAGCTCCACGATACCGGCTCCCGCTTCCTGGTCCAGGTTGCCGGTCGGTTCGTCCGCGAGCAGCAGGACCGGATCTCCCACCAGCGCCCGCGCGAGCGCGACCCGCTGCTGCTCACCCCCGGAGAGTTCACTCGGGAAGGCGTTCCGCTTGTGTCCCAACCCGACCTGGGTGAGGGCCCGGGTGGTCCGCTTGCGCACCTCCCGCATCGGGGTCCCGGTCACCTGGAGTGCGAAGGCGACGTTCTCGGAGGCGGTCCGTTCCCGGAGGAGCTTGAAGTCCTGGAAGAGTACGCCGATCCGGCGGCGCAGCAGCGGGATCTGGACCGGGCGGACGGTGTCGGTGCGCACGCCGTCCACGATCACCAGACCATCGGTCGGGTGTTCATCCATGTAGATGAGTTTCATGAGGGTGGACTTGCCCGATCCGGTGGCGCCGGTCAGGCAGACGAAATCCCCTCGTTCCATGATGAGGTTGACGTCGCGGAGGACCTCCACGACCCCGTACGACTTGGCGACATGATAGATCTGGAGGAGCGACACCGGCATCACTCCGCTGCTCTTGGGGATCGTCGTCAGCCTGTAATGAAACGGCGGTGCCTGACAGCCCGTCTCAGCGCACCCCTTGGCCCACGATCAGTTCATGGGCGAGCCGGGCAGCGGCCAGCATCGCAGATTCGGAGGCGATCCCCCGCCCGGCGATATCGAAGGCCGTTCCGTGGTCGGGGGAGGTGCGCACGATCGGCAACCCGAGGGTAACGTTCACTCCGGCGCCCGCCGCCTCCATCTTGACCGGCACCAGGCCCTGGTCGTGGAAGGGGGAGACCACGGCATGGTAGGAACTCCACTGCCGCCGGCCGAAGAAACTGTCGGCACTGAAGAGACCCTCCACCGCGATCCCCTCGGCCCGGGCCCGCTCCAGTGCGGGCTGGAGGACCTCCCGCTCCTCGCGGTCGGCTTCCGCGTGCATCCCCCCGTGCGGATTGAGGGCCAGCATCGCGATCCGCGGTTCAGGGAGGGCGAACCGGTGACGGAGGCCCTGGTCGAGGACCCGCAGCCGCTTGAGGATCCCTTCCAGTTCCAGTCCCTCCGCAACCTGCCGTACCGGCAGATGAGTGGTCAGCAGCGCCACCCGCAACCGGGCCCCCACCAGGAGCATGACCGGCATCTCGGCCCCCAGGCGCTCGGCCAGCCATTCGGTGTGTCCGGGGGCCTTCTCCCCCGCGGCGTGGAAGGCGGCCTTGTTCAGGGGAGCGGTGACCAGCGCCCTCCGGTCGGGTTCGGCCGCGACCAGGTCACAGGCGGTGCGCAACGAGGCGATGGCGATTTGTGCCGCCGGCACCGAGGTCCGTCCGGAGAAGAGCAGGACGCGGACCTCCTCGGAGCTCAGGGCACGCTCCACGGGGGGTTCGATGATCTCCACCCCATGCGACTGGGGGGGGAGCACGCCGAGTTCGCGGGCGGCCAGTTCCCAGAAGGTGGTCGGTCCCACCACCGCCATGGGGACCTCCCAGCCGAGGCGGAGCGGGAGGAGGGCTTTCAGCACCACTTCCGGTCCGATCCCGGTGGGATCGCCCAGCGTGAAGATCAGTCGGGGAGGCTCGGCCATCTCAGCGTTTTTTAATCTCGACGTAGGTCTGGCGCCGCAACTCCTCGAACCAGTCCTGGACGGCGGCCTGGCGCCGTTCGTTCTGGACCTGGCTCTCCACCTGGGTGAACCGGTGCTGCAGGAGCTGGGCGATCACATCCTCGTCGAGGGCCACCCGCTGGACGAAATGGACACTGCTGCCCCCCTGGGCATCGGTCAGTTCGAGGGGTCCGGCCCACGTCCCGCTCTCCAGACCCTGGAGCGCCTGGACCCAGGCGGGGGTCAGGCCCGACCCGGTCGGGGAGATCGGGAGGCGTACGATGGCGAACAATCCCCCGCTGGTCACCGCGTCCGGCTCGTCGCTCCAGCGGGCGACCAGTTCGCGGAAGTCGGTCCCGGACACCAGTGCGGTGCGAACGGCCTCGATCGTGTCGGCCAGTGCCTGGAGGGCGTTCCCGCCACCCGAAGGCCGGATCAGAATGTGCCGCACGTGCACCTGGTCGGCGGTACGTTCCAGCACCTGGAGCAGGTGCCAGCCGAACGAGGAGCGGACGGGTTCGGAGACCTCGCCGACCGGCAGCGACCAGGCGACCGTCTCCACCGCCGCCACGTAGGTCCCCTTGGGGACGATGCCCAGGTCGCCCCCTTCCGGGGCGGAACCGGGGTCCTGGGAGAAGCGTCGGGCCAGATCGGCGAAGTCCTCCCCCGTCTCCACGATCCGTCGTCTCAGGTCGACGATCCGGGCCAGGGCGGCCGCATCGGGATCTCCCTCCGGACCGGGCGGGTCGAGCCGGATGTCCCGGAGCACCATGAGCTGATCACGGTTGGTACGTAGCCAGGCCGCGCCGTCCCGCCGGGAGACCGTGGTCGGCCTCCCGATGTTGGCCTGCTGCATGAGCTTCTGGCTCAATAGAAAGTTCTCCGCCTGACCGGCCATCCGGCGCCGGAACTCTGTCAGGGAGAGGCCTTCCGCCTGCAGGGCCTCCTGGAAGCCATCCTCTCCACCGAACCGCTCCCGGATCATCGCGATCTGGCTGTCGACCTGCCGGTCCACTTCGCTGCGGGTGACCAAGACCGAGTCGCGTCGGGCCTTGGCCAGGATGAGGGCGTTGTTGATCAACTCGTCCAGGACCTGGGTACGGAGCTGCTCCCGCTGCTGGGGGGTCAGGTTCTCCGGGTTCAGGCCCTGCTCGTAGGCGGCCTGGTTGAGGGCGAGTTCCACTTCGCTGCGCAGCACGATCTGGTTGCCCACCACGGCCGCGATCCCGTCGACCGGGACCCGCTGCCCGGGCTGCGGCTGCTGACCGGCGGCCGGGCGCCCGGGTGAACCCGCCGCCAGCAGGGCTCCCAGGAGGAGGAGGGTACCGGACCGGCGGCTCACGGCCGATCGCTCCCGCGTAATGTCCGCAGGGCCGTGTCGATGTCGATGGCGACCTCCGAGTCCTCGAGGAGGCGGCTGAGCAGCTCCTCGAGCTTGATATTGCGCAGGTCGGCGGCCATGCGGGCCACGATGTCCTCCCGGACCTCGGCCAGTTCCCGGACCGTGCCCGCGTTCTGCCGCTGCTCCACCCGGATGAGCACGTACCCGGTCCCGATGCGGGTGGGTCGGCTGAGTACGCCCTCTGTCTGACGGAAGACGGTCGATCCCAGTTCCTCTCCCAGGTCGGCCTCGGTCATGAAACCCGAATCGAGCTCCGCGGCCAGAACCCCGAAGCTGGTGTCCACCGCTACCTCCTCGAGATCGCGGCCCGCCAAGATCGCGTCGCGGGCTCGCTGCGCGGTGGGACTGTCGCCGAACCAGAGGATGGCGACCCGTACTTCGTCCGTGGAGCGGCGGAACTCCTCCTGGTTGTTCAGATAGTAGTTCTCGACCTCGGAATCGGAGATGAGCGGATCGACGTCCAGCTCATCCTCCAGGAAGACGTCCACCAGGATGCTCCGGGTGGCTTCCTCGAGCCGGTCACGAACCCGTCCGTCCTTGGCGTAGCCCATGCTGCGAGCGGCCTGCTGGAGCAGTTCGGTGCGGACCCAGCCGTTGACGAAGGCGAGCAGGTCCTGCCGGTCGGCCCGAGCCAGTACTTCGGCCGGGAGGCTCGTCCGCAGGTCCTCCAGGGTGAGGGTGGACCCGCCGACCCGGGCGATGACCGGAGAGGGGTCGGTGCCCCGGGAACAGGCGGAAGTCCACGGCAGCACCGCCAGGGCACCGATCAGCAGCGCGCTTCGCAGGGGATGGGGCCGGCAGCCGTTCATGAGGCCGGCCTATTCGCCCGGCGGATCGACAGGGTCGTTCGGCGGTTCGGTCCGGCCGGCCGTCCGGTTGGCCACCACTTCGGCGGCATACGAGCGGAGCAGATCTTCGTCCCGCCGAACCGGCCAGCGACGGCGGGCCTCGGTCAGGAAGGAATCTATCGCCGATGAACGCCACTCCATCCGCAATCGTTCCCGCAGGTTATCCCGAATTTCATCGAGGGTAACCACATGGGCCGGAGAGACGCCATCCACGCGGAAGACCGAGAAGCCGAGGGGGGTCTCCACCACCGGACCCAGCTGCCCTTTCGCCACCTGGGAGGCCGCCTCGCCCAGCGGCGCCAGCTCGTCCCGGGCCAGGGGCGCCATCCGACCCCGCCGCTCGCGGAAGCCCTCCCGGATGGTGGCTTCCGCGGCCAGGTCGGCCAGATCCTCCCCCTGCTGCGCCCGGGCCAGGATACCCTCGGCCTCGGTGCGGGTGGCCAGCAGGACCTCGGTCAGCGCCCGGCGCTCCGGGATGTCGAACTCCTGCGGATGCTCCGTGTAATAGCGTTCCAGGTAGGCACCGTTGGGCACACCACGGGCGGCCTCGAGGATTCCCAGTTTATCGGCGTAGAGCTTACTGTTGGTGAAGCGCTCCAGGGCACTTCGGATTGAAGGGTCGCGGTCGAATCCCAGACGGCGGGCCTCGGCCGCCACTTCGTTGGTGATGACCCACTCGATGAACTGGTTCTGCCAGTCGGGCAGCGTGATGTTGTTATCCCGCGCCTGGGCGTTGACCAGCTCCAGCCGGTCGAGCAGGTCCTGGGCGGTGTAGGGTGTCCGGGTGGATTGGATCACCACCCGGCGGCCGTCCTCCGGGGAGAGTCGGGGGACCGGGTTGTTCCGCGGATCCTGTTCGAAGGATGCGCCGATCTTCTCGACCAGCCAGCGGAAGTGGTCCTGGTTGATCCCGTACCCCCCCTCCGACCAGATCCGGTTGACCAGTTTCTGTTCCCGGTCGTCCTGGCGGAGCGACATGATGCGAGCGCGGGCGTTGGCCCGTTCCAGCTCAGGTGAGCCAAGCTGTCGGTCCCGTTCCTCGGTGATCTTGATGAAGTGGTATTCCGGCCCCGAGCGGAGCGGGCCATCCCAGGTGCCGACCGGGATGCTGTAGACGAGCGGTTCGAGGTCGGGGTAAGAGGGGAAGGGTCCCTGCCCCCAGCTCAGCCAGCCGAGGTCGCCGCCGTGTAGCAGGCGGCGAGGGTCGTCCGACTCGGCGAGGGCCAGTTCCCTCCAGTCAGCCCCCGACTCGAGCTGCTGCTGGATCTGTTGTGCTTTCCCAGCGGAGATGGTCACCATGTGCAGGACGTGGCGTTCCTTGAGGGAACGGGCCAGGAAGGTGTCCACATCGGCCTCGGAGATACGGATCTGATCCACGATCTGGCGCTGCTTGTAGAGCCGGTTGAGCAGGTCCTTCTCGTGGTTGGCACGCGCCAGGCGGAAAGCCTCGGTGCGCTCGAGACCATCGGCGCGGCCCCCCTGTTCGATGAGGGTATAGCCGATCAGTTCATCGAGCCGCTGGCTCATCACCCGGTACTCATCCTCGACGCTGCGCTCGGCCGGTTGCGTCCGGTAGTACTCCATGAAACGGGTGAGGGTGATCGCGCGGGGACCGACCCGGGCCACGACCCGTTCCTGGCCGGATCGTCCGCAGGCGGGGGCCAGCAAGAGCAGCAGGAGTAGCGGCGTCAGGCACTTGCTATCAGGCATTGAGACCACTCAGGTCACGGTCAAAAGCGCTTTCGAGTGAAGCAAGGTACCCGGCCTCTTCCGACGTCAGCAAGCGGTTTCTGGCCGCCCGCAGGCGCTCGAGCGGCTCCCGGACGGCCAGCCGGACGCGGAAGCGGAGAGGTGCCTCGCCGGCGAATCGCACGTCGGTACCCAGGCGGGCGAGCAGGGCCTCCCACCCGGAACGTTCCAGGACGCGATCGGGTGGGAAGCGCCCACTGAGCTCACCTTCCTTTACGACCACCGATTCCAGTCCGAGTTCCGCGCCGGCGACCCGGATGAAGGAGGCCTCGACCAGAGCGGCTGCTTCCGGCGGGGGGGGACCGAATCGGTCGCGCAGCTCCCCGACCAGCGCGGCCACCTCCTCCACACTTCGGGCCTCGGCCGCCCGGCGATAGAAGTCCATCCGCAGCGCGGCCGTGGGGACGTACGAAGCGGGCAGGTAGGCGGCGCCGGGGAGCTCGAGCCGGGGCGGGCTCCAGACCGCCTCCGGCAGCCCTTGGATCTCGGCCACCGCTTCTTCCAGGAGCTGGGTGTAGAGATCGTAGCCGACCGTCGCGATGTGCCCGTGCTGCTGGGCCCCGAGCAGGTTGCCGGCACCCCGGATCTCCAGGTCGCGCATGGCCAGGTGGAAGCCGGCTCCCAGGTCGGCATGGTCCTGGACCGCCTGGAGCCGCCGCCAGGCGTCGCGGGGGAGTCGGCGCCCCGGGGGGACCAGGAACCAGGCATAGGCCTTGATGTCGGATCGGCCGACCCGGCCCCGGAGCTGATAGAGCTGGGCCAGCCCTAAGCGGTCCGCCCGGTTCACGATGAGGGTATTCGCGTTCGGCAGGTCGAGGCCCGATTCCACGATCATGGTCGCCACCAGCACATCGACGGCCCCCGAGGCGAATCGGAGCATGACCGCCTCGAGCTCCCGTTCCCGCATCTGTCCGTGGGC
This sequence comes from uncultured Gemmatimonadota bacterium, assembly GCA_964519015.1. Lineage (GTDB taxonomy): Bacteria > Blakebacterota > Blakebacteria > Blakebacterales > CAYUVJ01 > CAZFHZ01. Next base: position 65,120 of record CAZFHZ010000002.1, read on the forward strand.
GATGCCGACCCGGGCGGTGGGTACGAGCCGCCGGACCAGCCGGGCCGCGGCCTCGATCGATTGCACCCGGTTGTGCACGAAGAAGACCTGTCCGCCACGGTTGAGCTCGGCCTGGAGGGACGACCGGACCAGTTCCTCCTCCCAGGTGACCACCTCGGTATGCACCGGCTGTCGGTCCTGGGGCGGGGTGGTGATGATCGACATGTCACGGATGCCGAGCAGCGCCATGTGGAGGGTCCGGGGGATGGGTGTAGCGGTCAGGCTGAGCAGGTCCACCTGGGCACGCAGCGCGCGCAGGGCCTCCTTGGCCCGCACGCCGAAACGGTGCTCCTCGTCGACCACGATCAGCCCGAGCCGGGCGAAGACCACATCGGGGGAGAGCAGACGGTGGGTGCCGATGACCAGGTCGACCTGGCCGGAAGCGAGGCCCTCCAGGGTGCGCCGCTGCTGGGCGGGAGTGCGGAAGCGGCTGAGCATCTCGACCCGGACGGGGAAGCGCCCGAGCCGCTGCCGGAAGGTCTCTTGGTGTTGTTGGGCCAGCAGGGTAGTCGGCACCAGCACGGCCACCTGCTGGCCCCCTTCGATGACCTTCAGGGCGGCCCGGATGGCCACCTCCGTCTTGCCGTACCCCACGTCCCCGCAGATCAGCCGGTCCATGGGGCGCGGTTGCTCCAGGTCCCGCTTCACCTCGGTCACGGCCCTGGCCTGGTCGGGCGTCTCCATCCAGGGGAAGGAAGCTTCCAGCTCTTCCATCAGGAGGTCGTCGGGGGGATGGGCGGTCCCCTCCAGGGTCTGGCGGGCGGCATAGACCCGGGCCAGGTCCCGGGCCATCTCGAGCAGGTCGGTCCGGGCCCGCTCCTTGGCCCGCTCCCAGGCCACACCCCCCAGGGTGTTGAGCGCGGGCGGCTGTTCCTCCTCACCCCCCACGTAGCGCTGCACACGACCCATCTGGTCGATCGGCACCAGCAGACGGTCCCGTCCGGCATATTCCAGTTCCAGCAGCTCGCTCCGTTCCCCGTCCACCTCCAGGGTCCGCAGTCCGAGGAAGCGGCCGATGCCATGGTCGATGTGAACTACCAGGTCGCCCCGATCCAGTGCCCGCCAGGAGCGCAGCATCTCCCCCCGGACCGGGACACGGCCGCGGCGCCGTCGGGGTCGGTGGAAGATCTCGTGGTCGGGCCAGAGGGCCAGGGCAGCCTGCGGCCACACGAAACCGGCCGCCAGTTGCCCCAGGACGAAATCGGGACGGGTGTCCTCGTCGAGGGCCAGCAGGTCGTCCAGGCGGGACTGCTGCCCTTCGTCCTCGACCAGCAGACAGGGAGTGATCCCTTCTGCCCGCAGGCTCTTCAGTTCGGTCCGCAGGCGTTCCAGGTCCCCCGCCACCGCCGGGGCCGGCCGGGCATCGGTACGCAGCACCGGACCACCCGCGGAGGCCACGGTAACCAAATCGGCACCCGGGCGGCGACGCAGACGGGTGAGCAGGTCGGTCCCGGCCAGCAGCCGGTCGGGGGGGAGCCACCCCGGCGCGTCCCGGAGCCCGGAATACCGGTCGGCGGCCTTGCGGAGCATCGCCGCCACGACTTCCTCGACCCGGAGTGGTTCCCACACCACCACCCGGGTATCGTCGGCCAGCAGGCCCCCCAAGTCGGTCGTCCGCTCGACGAACAGGGGAAGGTACCACTCGAGACCATCCTGATAGCCACCCCGGGCGAGCGCCTCGGCCAGGGGTGTCCCCTCGATGGGATCACCCCCGGTCAGGTCATGCCAGCGTCGGATCGCCCGTTCGCGGGCGGCCTCATCGAAGGGGATCTCGCACATCGGGGGTACCGTGGCACGGCCGACCCCACCCACCGACCTCTGGTCCCGCAGTCGGAACTCCCGGAGTGATTCGACCCGGTCACCCCAGAATTCCACCCGCAATCCCGTCTCCCGGTCGGGGGGAGCCAGATCGACCAATCCCCCCCGCACGGCGAACTCTCCGCTGCCCCCCACCAGGTCGACCCGCTCGTAACCCTGGGCTGCGAGTCGGAGCGCGAGCTCCTCCAATCCCCTCTCCTCACCTTCGGTGATCACCAGGGCGTGACCGGTCAGCTCCCGGGCTCCGGCGCTCGGCAGCGGCAGGGCGGCCGCCGGGCAAACCACGATCCGCCCATCCCCTCCCTGGGTAGCGATCGCACACAGCGCTTCATACCGACGCGCCGCGAGCAGGGGTCCGGGGGATGCTTCCTCGTATGGGGTGATCGACCAGGCCGGGAGGAGGAGAGCCCGTTCCGGCCCGAGCAGCCAGGCGAGGTCCTGCTGCAGTTCGGCGGCCTCGTCCCCATCGGGGACCACGGCCAGGATCGGGTGGCGTGGGTCCTCCCCGAGCAGGGCGGCGACCAGGACCGCCCCGAGGGAGCCGGGCAGGCCGGCCAGTTGCGGGCGTCGGCCGGCGGCCAGTTCCGCGGTGAGACGGCCGAAGGTCTCGGTGGCGGTGATACGGGCGCGCCACGCCTCTCCCCGGGGAGGGGGGCGCAGGGGGGATGGACTCATTTCAGGCCGTAGCGCTTCAGCTTCCGGTAGAGGTTGGCACGATCGGTCTGGAGCCGCTCGGCCACCCGGGAGACCACACCACCGGCGGCTTCCAACTCCCGCGCCAGCAGCCCGGCTTCGAAGGCCTCGACCTGCTCCCGCAGACCGGCCGCACTCCCCCCAGCGGGCTCCTCCCCAGCGGGTGTGATCCCGGCCGGCAGGGCCTCCCGGGCCCGGAGGGCATCCACCGACTCCCCTTCGTGGAGGATCATGAGCCGCTCCACCGCATTGCGCAGCTCCCGCACGTTGCCCGGCCAGTCGTAACGGTTCAGTACGGAGAGGGCCTCGGGGGTCAGCGTGATGGGATGACGGTTGTTGCGCCGGGCGAACTGCTGCACGAACTCCTCGGCCAGCACCGGGATGTCCTCCCGCCTGGCCCGCAACCCGGGGACGTGGAGGGGGAGGACGTTGAGCCGGTAGAAGAGGTCTTCGCGGAACGTCCCGGCGGTGATCTGTTCCTCGAGTACCTGGTTGGTCGCGGCGATCACCCGCACATCCACCTGGATGACCTGCTCACCCCCCACCCGCTGGATCTCCCCTTCCTGCAGCACACGGAGCAGGCGGGCCTGGACATCCAGGCTGGTGTCGGCGACTTCATCGAGGAAGATGCTGCCCGAATCCGCCTGTTCGAACCGGCCGCGATGCCGTCCGACCGCTCCGGTGAAGGCTCCCTTCTCATGCCCGAAGAGTTCCGACTCGATCAGTTCCCCCGGGATGGCCGCACAGTTCACCTTGATGAAGGGTCCGTCGGAGCGACCGCTCCAGGCGTGAACGGCCCGCGCTACCAGTTCCTTGCCGGTTCCACTCTCTCCGGTGATCAGGACCGTGGCCCGGGTGGGCGCCACTTTCCGGATCCGCTCGCGCAGGCGCTGCATGAGGGGCGACTCCCCGACCATGGTCAGGTTCGCCCCGCTCTCCTCGCGCAGTGAGGCGTTCTCCCGCAGCAACCGGGCCATCTGGACCGCAGCTGCAGCCTCGGCCACCACCCGCTCGGGCTGCAGGGGTTTCTCCAGGAAGGTCATAGCCCCGAGCCGCGTGGCCCGCATGGCCAGGTCGAGATCGGCCTGCCCACTCATCATGATGACCGGGTAGCGGAACCCTCCCTCCTTGAGCCGGGCCAGCGTCTCCAGTCCATCGATGCCGTCCAGGTAGACATCGAGCAGTACCAGGTCGGGATCGAACTCGGCCACCAGGCTCAGGGCCTCGGCACCTGAGCCGGCCGTCTCGGTGCGGTAGCCCTCGTCCTCGAGCAGACCCTGCAGGCTGGTGCGGATCCCCGCCTCGTCGTCCACGATGAGGATGCGCGCCTTCATACCGAGGCCTGCTTCAGCGGGATGTTGAGTCTCAGGATGGCACCCCGTCCGTGCCCCTCGCTGAACGCTTCGATCCGCCAGCCGTGATCGGCCACCACCCGGGCGACGACCGAGAGCCCGAGGCCGGTCCCGCGTTCCTTAGTGGTGAAATCGGGGTGGAACATCCGGGCGGCCTGTTCGGGGTCGAATCCGACGCCGCTGTCCCGAACCTCCAGGAGCACCCCCCCCTCCACCGGTTCCAGCCGAAGGTCCACCTCTCCTCCCCCCGCTTCCTCGACCGCCTCCTGGGCGTTCTTGATCAGATTGATGAGTACCCGTTTGACCAGCTCGGCGTCCATCTCCAGGGCGGGGATGTGACCCTTCACATGCACGTTGAGACGGGTCCCGGCGGACCCCTGCATGAAGAGGGCGGCGGCGGCCCGGAGCACCTCCTCCAGGTCGGCCGGTTTCATCGTGGGTTGGGGAAGCTGGGCATACTCGCTGAAGGAGGCGGCCATCCGCCGGAGGGCATCCACCTCCTCGTTCATGGTCTTGAACGATTCTTGAAGCGCCGGATCGGTATCCCAGAGTCCTTCGTTCTGGAGCCGGGTGCGGATCCGATGGATCCCGATCTGGATCGGGGTCAGGGGATTTTTGATCTCATGGGCGATCCGCCGGGCCACATCGCGCCAGGCGGCCTGTTTCTCCGCCAGCACGATCTGCACCCGCGCTTCCCGGAGCTGGTCGGTCATGGCGTTGAACGAGGCCACCAGCGCACCCATCTCGTCCCGGGCGTGGGTCTCGACCCGGGTGGTCAGATCGCCGCCGGCGACCCGTTCCATGCCGTTGGCCAGTTCGAGCAGGGGGCCGCTGACCCCCCGGGAGAGTAACCGGGAGACCATGAAAGCAGCCACCGTCAGGAGGACCATCCAGAGGCTGGCCACCGTCCAGAGCATCTCCTGGAAACCCCGTCCGCCCAGCCCGGCGATCTGCCGGAACATCCGCAGACCCCGGTCGAGGTCGAACCGGGCCTCCACGATCCCCGGAGCGACCCAGACCCCGGCCGCATCCAGGTGGTCGCCCTCCGGCAGGCGGAGCAGCGCCATGAAGACGCCCTGCCCGGCGAAGTGGAAGAGCACCCGTTCCTCGCCGGTGAAAAAGGCATCGCCCAGCACCCCGAGCTGGTCCACCTCGGGATCGGGCAGTCCCCCACCGAGGGAGTCGGCCGGGACGCCGGGCGGCGGTCGGCGGAGGCGCATCCCCTCCGCCTGCCAGTCCCCCGCCGCATCGCGCCGGTAGCGGAGGGTGAGATCGGGGAGCGGGGAACGGGGAGTACCTCCCGCGACTATCGCTTCGACCCATCGTCCGAGGACGTCTTCCTCCTCCCGCAACGAGAGCCGGACCGCTTCCAGTCCCTGCTCCAGGGCATCGTCGACCGGCAACGCCACCAGCAGGGCCCGCGCCTGATCCACCGCCGAACCGGCGACATAGACGAGCGGGACGGTGGGCACGAGCAGGAAGAGGAGGAGGATCAGCGTGAGCCTGAGCTGGAAACGGCTGTAGCGCTGGGGCCGGCGCCACCGGTAAAGGAGCACCCCGGTGGTGACCAGGGTAAGGAAGGCGATCCAGACCAGGAAGATCGAAACCGGAGGGAGAGGGCTCGGGTTCACGGCTCAGCGTTCAGTCAGGTCGCGTGGGCGGAAGGCGGCACTGGTCCCCTGAAGCTGCTTCTGGCCGAGGCCGGCGGCACTCATCAGCATCTTGGCCAGTCGAGCGCCGACCCCCTGGCGATGCCCCTCATCCTGCGATCCGGACTCGCTCCCGCCCATCCAGGTGCGGAGCTCATCCAGGCTTTCCATCGCCATCGGCTGGAAAGCGCATTTCACGATCAGGTAGTAGCTCGCGTCGGGATCGAGGCCCGCCACCGGGCAGATGGTGACGTCGTTGAGACTACTGCACTGGGCCACGATCTCATCGAACGACTCGCTCTTGACCAAGATGTCGATCCCCTGCAGCCGGAAGCGTCGTTCGAAGGTGTCGTAGGAGAGTCGGAAGGGGACGTTGACCACCGATCCGACCTGGTTGTCGAACCAACCGGCACGCTTGCGGAAGACCTCGATCTGATAGCCGAGGAGTGATACCCCACCCTGCTCCAGGTTACGGCGGGCCTGCTCGTCGAACACCCCTTCGACCCGGAGGGATGCCCGGACCTCCCCTTCGTGCCGCCACACCCCGCTCACGACCACCGCCGGCGAGACGGCCGGCCGGGCCTGGGTCGGCGCACTCAGTGCGACCGCGAAGAGTATGGCGCTCGTCGTCTGGAACACCCGTTCCCCCACATCACGCGGATGGTCCGCTCGTCGGTCGTACCAGTGTCCTAGTGTCCTGAGTCAGAAATTCGCATCATTTCGTTGCGCCGACAGGGTAGCAGATGCCAGGCGCGGCGACGAATGCGATGCGGTAGCATCGGAGAGGAGCCGCAACGCCGCAGATGCTGCGCTGTCGGCGCAACCCTGCGGGCGGATGGGGCTTGCGGGCGATCTCTGCGTTGCTCGTCGTCAACGATGCGCAGCGGCATCGCTTCCTCCTCCCGCCTTGACCTCGCCCACAAGATCCATCCGCGAAACGGTGCGAATTTCTGACTCAGGACACTAGCTCAGGACACCATAATAACGGCTTCCGACCGCCTAGCGTTGGCGAATGGTGATGTCGCCGATCCCTCCCTGGATGTCCAGGAAGAGGTCGATCCTGCCCTCATCCCGCCGCCGTGAGTAGAGATAGCGTCCGTCGCGCTCCCAACTGTCCGGGTAGTCCACGTTGGCCAGGAAGCCCCATTTGGAGACCCGCGCTTCCACTCTCCGGTCGGCCGGGACGGTGACGGTCATCTCCCCGATCTCCAGGTCGATCGTGGCCCGCCGCGTCATCTCCAGTCCGCCGGTCAGGTCGATGTCGAGCGAGCCCATGGCCCCGTTCACGTCCAGCGTCTCCCAGGAGAGGTTCCCCAGACCTTTGACGTCCATCTCCCCCATGCTCAGTTCGAGATCGATCCGGCGGAGCCCGGTCTCGGCCTGAGTTGGGAAATCGGCGATGAGCTCACCTCCGGTGATATCCACGGCCAATGCGTCGAACCTCAGGTCCTCGCCGTCCAGTTTGATGTACCCCCACTTCACGTTCAGATCGAGTTCGACCAGCGCACCCCGCGGAATGAGGATCTCCAGGGAGGATTCGGAGCGATCGGTACTGTCGGGGCCCGACTCGACGTGCAATCCGTGCATGTCGGTGATAGCCACCAGGGCGTTCTCCTCCTGGTCCCAGCGCAGTTCACCTCCGAAGCGCTTCTGGTCGTAGCGGTAGCGAGCCCGCCCTTCCGCCCCCCGAGGGACGGCGGAGAAGTGCAACTCCCCCCCTTCCATGCGCACATCGATCTTGATCGGACGCCGGCTGTCCGGGCGGAAGGTCTTGGTGATCTCAGCTGGATCCGCCTGGGCGAAGACCAGGGAGGTCGCCGTGAGCAACAGCAGCACCGTGATCAGGAATGCCTTGAGTGCCCTCTGTTCGGACTCGGTCATGGCTGCCTCCTCAGAAATCCAGGGCCCAGCGTATGTAGTAGACGTACTTCGGGCGACCATCCTCGAGCGGTTTGGCCACCTCGACGCGCAGCTCGTTGATGCCGAAGGGAGAGACGGCGAGCCCGATGCTCTTCTTCGGCTCCTCGGGAATCAGGTCGGTCCAGATACCGTTGCCGGCCAGGGTCGTCCAGGCCAGGCCGTAGTCGTAGAAGACCGCCAGTGCCCAGTCGTTGAAGACCGGGGACCAGCCGTCACTACCCAGCCGGTACTCGGCGGTGCCCAGGAAGAGCCGGTTCCCACTGAACTCCTTGAAGCCGTAGCCGCGCAGGCTCCCGATCCCGCCCAGGTAGAACCGATGCTGGACCGGGATATCGTCCAGCGGGTCGCTGGCGGCACCGGCCCGGACACGCACCACGAGCCGATCGACCGGGCTGAGCCGCTGGCTGAGCACCAGCTCCCCGACCCAGCGCTGGTAGACGAAGTCGCCTCCGCTGGCCAGGTCGGTCTCCCCGGCCTGCTCCAGCCAGCCCCCCAGGCTCACCCCACGGCCGTGTCGCAGCCAGTCACCGTCGTTCCGGTTGCCCAGGCGGAAATGGTAGACGAGCCGGCGGACCTCCCCGTCCAGGGAAGGGACGAAAGCATCGGACATCGCGTCGTAGAAGGTGTTGTCCCGGAAACGGCGATCGCCACCGAAGAGCGCCCATTCCGAACTCCGGGCGACCGCACTCTCGGTCTCCTGGGAGAAACGCGCCCCGAGATCCAGCCAGCTCCGGGGCTGTAACCGGACATGGAACTGGTAGCCTTCGGTGAGGTAGTAGTCGAACCAGTCGTACCGGGCCAGGGCCGCCATCCCGTCGTTCTCATTCGGGGTCAGGTACCAGGTATCCTCCGACTGGAGCTGCTTGAAGATCGCCCCCCCCACCTCAAGGGGCGTGTCGGGGAACCAGTACCGGTTGAGTCCCAGGCGGTAGTACCAGCGCTGGCTCGAGAAGGCGTAGCCACCGCCGACGAAGAAGTTGGTCGCGGCCGTGCCCCAATCATGGTCACTGTTGAAGACGCTCCCCTGGATGGTCCAACCGTCCACCCGGTTGTAGACCAATCCGCCGAGCGGGAAATCGCCGTTGAAGAGGTACTCGTGGTAGCGGTTCCACCGTCGGTCCACCCAGCGGTCGGGCACTCTTGGCCGGGCCGGCGGCTCTGGTCGCCGGTATCCCGGTTCGTCGAGCACGCCCGAGCGTCGCAGGACCCGGGCCCAGGCGACATCGCTCCCCTGTCGTTCCCAGCCCCGCAGGGTGGTGGTGATGCTGTTGCCCGAGATCACCCCGTCATCCCGCAGAGTCACATCCCCAACGATGCTCACGGCATCGCCGCGGATGCGTCCCCGGTCGAGGACGGTGATGTTCCCATAGACCACGACCACGTCCCCGCGCACCGTGCCCCGTATGATGGCATCCCCACCGCGGATGACGACCCAGCCGTCGATCTCGCCATCCACGGTCAGGTCGCCGTCTTCCACGATGAAGTTCGCCTCGATGCGCTCGTCGGGCCGGACACGGAAATCACCCTGGATGCGCCGGTCGGTGTCCTGACCGGACACATCGGCCGCAGCCCGTGCCGGTGATCCGCCGAAGGATACCAGAAGCGGTACGAGGAGCGTCCATGTGTGGAAGTGCCGGGCTCGCATCATGACCTCTCTTCTCCTTCTCCCCTGGTCGGAGGGCGGTCGATCCCGCCGTCCGGGCACGACCGGGGATCCCGGTTGCCGGTACCCTCACAGAGCAGATGCCATGCCAAATCGCTCGGCCGCGCCGACACCCCTATAATCACTTGTACGGCAAGGGCTTTCCTCTCCGGTCCGAATCAAGGATACGGCTCCGGACCCGAAGTTGTTGCAGAATGACGACATCTGGTCCTACATCTTCGTGTGATTCAGACACAGCAGGCATTGCGCCACCGCGCCCCGGAGAAGAGATATCCACAGCTACCCAACTCGGTGGCATCGCTGTAACCGCTTGTCCGAAGAGTTATTAAGGACTCGGAAGGAGATTAACCCACAGGTCTGTCCACATCATCGGACAGTTCGACGTCCTGGCGCAGGACGAAGGAGAGGGTCTCGAGTTCCACCAGCGTGTCCACCTGACGGACAGTCACTCCGGGAGGGACGTCCAGGTTGACCGGAGCGAAGGTCAGGATGGCCCGCAAGCCGGCCTCGACCATGCGATCACAGACCAGCTGGGCGGAATCGGCCGAACTGGCGATGATCCCGATCCGGGCCTGCTGATGCCGGACGATGTGGGGCAACAGATCGAGGTGATAGACCGGGGTACTGCCCACCGGGAGGCCGATCTTGGCGGCATCGATATCGAAGGCGGCGACGATGGGGAAGCCTTTCCGGCGGAACCGGACGTTATTGAGCAACGCCGTGCCCAGGCTGCCGACCCCGACCAGTATCACCGGCCAGCGCCGGTCCAGCCCCAGGATCCGGCCCAGTTCCCGCATCAGGGCCGGGATCGGGTAGCCCAGACCCCGCTTGCCCAGCGAACCGATCAAGGAGAGGTCCTTGCGGACCTGGACTCCGGTCACCCCGATCCGTTCGGCGAGTTCACGGCTGGAAATGCTGGTTGCACCCGCCGCCTGCGCTTCTATGAGGGTGCGGTAGTAGAGGGAGAATCGGCGGACGGCGGGCTGACTGACTTTCGGGGTCCCGTCGCGATCAGGCATCCTCACCGTTCTCCCCGGTCAGCTCGTCCGGTTCCGTCCCATTCTCCTCCAGGCCCTCGTCGAATCCGTTCTCCGGGGCCCGTTCGGCGACATGGGCGATATCCATCACCCGGTCCCCATCCCCCAGGTGCATGAGCCGGACACCCTGGGTATTGCGTCCTATCACGGAGACATCCCGGGCCGCCTGACGGATGATCAGTCCCTTCCGACTGATGAGCATCAGTTCGTCGCTGTCGACGACCTCCTTGAGCACCAGCACATCTCCGTTGCGGGTCGAGATCTTCATTGTGATCACGCCCTTGCCCCCGCGCTTCTGGACCGGATAGTCACTGATCAGCGTGCGTTTGCCGAAACCGTTCTCCGCCACGGTGAGGACTGCACCCTCCCGCCTTACCACCACCATCCCCACCAAGGCGTCGTCCTTCTTGCCCAGCGTGATCCCCTTCACCCCCCGGGTGGACCGGCCCATGGGACGGGCATCCTGCTCGCGGAAACGGATGGCCATCCCCTTACGGGTGGCCAGGATGATGTCGCAGCTCCCGTCTGTGAGCTGTGCCTCGACGAGCGCATCCTCTTTCTGGATGTCGATGGCGATGATCCCGTCCCGCCGGGGATTGCCGTACTCGGGAAGGGCGGTCTTCTTGACCAGTCCTTGCTGGGTGGCGAAGATGATGTAACTGCCTTCCGCGAAGGCCCGGACCGGCACCACCGCCCGGACCGTCTCGTCCTTCTCCACCTGGATCAGGTTGATGATGGGCCGGCCCTTGGCCAGGCGGCCCCCCTGGGGGATGTCGTAGACCTTGAGCCAGTAGCATTTCCCGCGATCGGTGAAGAAGAGGATATAGGAGTGCGTGGAGGCCACGAAGAGGTGCTCCACGAAATCGTCCTCTTTCGTGCCCATTCCCAGGATACCCTTACCCCCCCTGCCCTGCCGGCGATACGTGCCCACCGGGATACGCTTTACGTAGCCCTGATGGGAGATCGTGATCACCATATCCTCTTCCGCGATCAGGTCTTCCACGCTGAAGTCGCTCACATCGTCGATGATCTCGGTCCGGCGGCCGTCGCCGTACCGGGTGACCAGGTCCTTGAGTTCCCCCGCCACGATGGCCATGCGCAGGTTCCGATTGGCCAGCACTTCCTGGTAATGAGCGATCCGCTCGATGAGTTCACGGTACTCTTCCTCGATCTTCTGCCGCTCCAGCCCGGTCAGGCGGGCCAGCCGCATGTCGAGGATGGCCTGGGCCTGCACCTCGGACAGTCCGAACCGCTTCATGAGCTGCTTCTTGGCGACCTCGGTATCCTTGGCCTTCTTGATGAGGGTGACGATCTCGTCGATATTGTCGACACAGATACGCAGGCCTTCCAGGATGTGTGCCCGGGCTTCGGCCTGCGCCAGTTCGTACCGGGTGCGCCGTTCGACGACCTCGTGACGGAACTTGAGGAAACTCTGGAGGGTCTCCTTAAGGGTGAGTTCCCTGGGCTGGCCATCCACCAGGGCCAGGTTGATCACGCCGAAGGTGGTCTGCATCTGGGTGTACTGGAAGAGGTTGTTGAGGATGACGTCGGAGTTGGCGTCACGCTTCAGCTCGATCACGATGCGCATGCCGTCCCGGTCCGATTCGTCCCGCAGGTCGGAGATCCCTTCCAGTTTCTTCTCCCGCACCAGGTCGGCGATCTTCTCGAGCAGTTTAGCCTTGTTGACCTGGTAGGGGATCTCGGTGATGACGATGCGGTCGCGGTCCTTCTGCTCCTCGATGTGGGCCCGGGCACGCACCACGATACGGCCCCGCCCGGTGGCGTAGGCATCCCGGATCCCCCCCCGCCCATAGATGATACCGCCGGTGGGGAAGTCGGGCCCCTTGATGAGACTCATGAGCTGTTCGAGTTCCGCCTCCGGATCGTCGATGAGATGGGTCAGCGCCGCCACGACCTCACCCAGGTTGTGGGGCGGGATGTTCGTCGACATCCCCACCGCGATCCCCGAGGAACCATTGACCAGTAGGTTAGGCAGCCGGGTGGGCAGTACGACCGGTTCCTGGAGGGTCTCGTCGAAGTTGGGCGACCAGTCTACGGTTTCTTTCTCCAGGTCATGCAACATCTCTTCGGTGATCGGGGCCAGGCGGAGTTCGGTATACCGCATCGCCGCCGCGGCATCCCCGTCGATGCTCCCGAAGTTCCCCTGCCCGTCCACCAGCGGGTAGCGCAGTGAGAAGTCCTGGGCCATCCGGACCGTCGCATCGTAGACCGCGGTGTCGCCGTGGGGATGGAACTTGCCCAGCACATCCCCGACCAGTCGGGCGCTCTTCCGATAGGCCCGGTTGGCCCGCAGCCCCAGCTCGTTCATCCCGTAGAGGATGCGCCGATGGACCGGCTTGAGGCCGTCCCGCACGTCGGGGAGGGCCCGGGCGACGATCACCGACATGGAGTAGTCGATGTAGGAGGACTTCATCTCCTCTTCGATGTCGATCGGGACGATGCGCTGTCGATGGAGTTCAGCCATGGTTTCCTAGACGTCCAGGTTGCGTACGAATCGCGCGTTCGCCTCGATGAACTGGCGCCGGGGTTCGACGGCGTCCCCCATCAGGAGGGTGAAGAGCCGGTTGGCTTCGTCGGCGTCCTCCAGGGTCACCTGGAGCAGCGTGCGTGATTCCGGGTTCATGGTGGTGGACCAGAGCTGCTCGGGATTCATCTCACCCAGTCCCTTGTAACGCTGGATCACGCTCCCCTTGCGTCCGAGTCGTTCGAGTGCGGCGTCCCGCTCGGCATCCGAATAGGCGTAGACCTCCTGCTTGCCGTTGCGCACCAGATAGAGCGGCGGCTGGGCGATATAGACCCGATTGGTCTCGATGAGGGGCTTCAGGTGCCGGAAGAACAGGGTCAGCAGCAGGGTACGGATGTGTGCGCCGTCCACGTCGGCATCCGTCATCAGGATGATCTTCCCGTACCGGGTGTTAGCGATCTGGAAATCGTCGTCGATGCCGGTGCCCAGCGCGGTGATGATGATGCCGATCTCCTCGTTGGACAGGATCTTATCCTGCCGGGCTTTCTCGACGTTGAGGATCTTCCCCTTGAGGGGGAGGATGGCCTGGAAGCTGCGGTCGCGACCGGCCTTGGCGCTCCCCCCCGCCGAATCCCCCTCGACGAGGAAGAGTTCGGTATGCTCCGGGTCCCGGATGGCGCAGTCGGCCAGTTTGCCCGGCAGGCGTCCCGACTCCAGAACGGTCTTGCGCCGGACCATCTCCCGCGCCTTGCGCGCAGCCTCCCGAGCCCGCGCCGCGGCATCGACCTTCGAGACGATCTTGCGGGCATAGGCGGGTGTTTCGTCGAAGAACGTCGCGAGGGCGTCGCCCAGGACCGACTCCACGATACCCCGCACCTCGCCGTTGCCCAGTTTCGTCTTGGTCTGCCCCTCGAACTGGGGGTCGGGGACCTGGACGGAGAGGATGGCGGTGAGCCCCTCCCGGCAGTCGTCGCCGCTCAGAGTGTACTTCGAACCGTTTTTCTGGGTGCTGTTCGCCTGAGTGTAGTTGTTGATGGTCCGGGTCAGGGCCGCCCGGAAACCGGTGACGTGGGTGCCCCCCTCGATCGTGTTGATGGTATTCACGAAGGAATGCAGATCTTCCTGGTAACCATCGTGGTACTGCAGGGCCATCTCGACCCGGACGTTCTCCCGCTGGTCACTGATGAAGATCGGTTTGGGGTGCAGCGTGTTCCGGTTCTCGTTGAGGTACTTCACGAAGTCCACCAGACCGCCGGTGTAACGGAAGACGACTTCCTGTTCCTTGCCCGGCCGCTCGTCTTTGAGCGTGACCCGGAGTCCGGCGTTGAGGAAGGCGAGTTCCCTCAACCGATGGCTGAGGATGGTGAAGCTGAACTCGGTCTCGGTGAAGATCTGGGGGTCGGGTTTGAAGAGGACGGTCGTCCCGCTCTTCTTCGAACTGCCCACCGTCTTGAGGTCCCCGGCTGGCAGCCCCCGCTCGAAACGCTGCTGGAAGCGACCACCGTCCCGTGAGACCTCCACCTCGAGCCATTCCGAGAGGGCGTTGACCACACTCACCCCCACCCCGTGCAATCCCCCGGAGACCTGGTAGGTCTTCCGGTCGAACTTCCCGCCGGAATGGAGGGTGGTCATGATGACCTCGACCGCCGGACGCTTCATCTCCGGGTGGATATCCACCGGGATACCCCGCCCGTCATCGATCACCTGCACCATCTCGCCTTCCAGGACGGTCACCCTGATATTCTCACACCAGCCCGCCAGCGCCTCATCGATGGCGTTGTCGACTACTTCATAGACCAGATGGTGGAGACCGGTCGAACCCGTGCTCCCGATGTACATGGCCGGGCGCTTGCGGACGCCCTCCAGGCCCTTGAGGACCTGGATGCTCCGGGCGTCGTAGATCCCACCGGACTTCTTCGCTGTCACGTTCTCGCTCCTTGCCCGCGGCCGCCCACGAATCGGATCTTCGTCACCGCCGGGGACTCCGGGTGCGCTCTGACCTGGGCCAGGATGGTGTCCTGAAGCAGGGACAGTTCGTTCCGCCAGACGGGATTCTCCACCTCAATAACAAGCGTTTCACCCCTGACATCAATCGGCCGTGAAACCGCGGAAATCCTGGCTCCGACGATCGATTCCCAGTCCTGCTGGAGCTTCCCGGCGCGGACCGCCCGGTCCAGACCGCTGACCCTCAGCCACTCTTCCAGGATGCGTCCCAGGCCCCGAGATCGATTGCTCATCCCGGTGCCCTTCCCCCCGCCTGGATCCGGACCGTCTGCCGGATCCTCCCGGCCAGCGCTCCGAGCTCCTCGGTCTGCGGTGCGGTCACCAGGACCTGCGAGGTATGGTCGGCCAGCAGCTCGACCAGTTGCAGGGCCCGATCCCGGTCCAGCACCGAGGTGACCTCGTCCATGAGCAAGATCGGAGGCCGGTCGTAGGCGCGCTCGTAATAGGCCACCTCGGCCAGCTTGAGCGCGGCGAGCGCGGTCCGGGCCTGTCCGTGCGATCCGTAGTGACGCAGGGGGCGGTCGTCCACCGCCAGCTGCAGGTCGTCCCGATGGGGCCCGATCGAGGTAAAACCGAGCCGCCGGTCCCCAGCCCTGTTCTCCTCGAGCGCTTCCCTCAGACCTTCCTCGGAAGGCGTGCCCGCGGCGAATCCGAAGGGCCGGTAATTCAGGCTCAGTCGTTCCCCCGAGCGGCAGATCCGGTCGTACACCGCCGCCGTCTGCTCGACCAGGAAGGCGGTCAGTTCGGTCCGTCGGCGCTGGATCGTGGCCCCACTGGCCGCCAACTCCGGCTCATAGGTCTGCGCCAGCATGTCCCGTCCTTCCTTGAGACAGCGGTTCCGCTGGGCCAGTGCCCGACGGTAGCGTCTCAGGGCTTCCAGATAGTCCCGATCGGTCTGAGCCAGCAGCACATCGAGAAAGCGGCGCCGCGGGGTCGGGTCGCCATAGGCGATCGCCAGGTCCTCCGGTGTGAGACTCACCACCGGCAGTACCCCGATGAGCTGACTGAGGCGTTCGAGGCGGCCCCCATCCACCTCTGCCTGTTTCCCTCCACTGCGTTGCAGCACGATCCGGATCGTGCCGCTGCGCCCGCCCTGTTCGGTTTTCCCCTCGACGCGGGCAGCCGGTTCTCCGAAGCGGATCAGGCGACTCTCTCGGTGCTCCCGGAACGACCGCCCCAGGCAGAGGAAATAGACCGCCTCGATGAGGTTGGTCTTCCCCTGACCGTTCGGACCGACCACGGCGGTCAGCCCCTCCTCGAGGTCGAGCTCGAGGGCGGCGTAGTTCCGGAACGCCCTTAACGACAGGTGGCGTAGACGGGTGGGTCGGATCTCCTCCACCGGTCCTGCGGCATCAGTCATTCAAACGCAGCGGCATCAGCAGGAAGGTCTGATCGTCTTCCTCGGTGCGCTCAAGCGGCTGCAGCAACCCGGCGCTCACCGGTGTCTTCAGGGTAAGTTCGATCTCCCCGGCGGGGAGATGTCTCAAGATCTCCAACAGGTAGGCGGCATTGTACGCAACCGCCATGGGGCCGCCCTCAAAGGTGACGGCAACGTGCTCCCGGGCTTCCCCGCCCAGGTCGGGAGAGACGGCACTTAGAAGCGCGGAGCCATCTTCGAGATCGAAGCGCACCTGGTGGGTCTGGGTGTTGCTCAAGATGGCGACTCGCCGGACGGCCGCTTCGAGGAGATCCCGGTCGACAAGCAGACGCTTGTCGTTGTCCTTGGGCATCACCAGTTCATAGTTCGGGTAGGGTCCCTCGATGAGTCGGGAAAGCAGTTGGGTGTCGCCGATCCGGACCTGTAGGTACTTCTCGCCGACCGTCATCTCCTCGATCGGATGTCCTTCACCGGTGAGCCGGATGATCTGGTTAAGCGCCTTGGGTGGTACGATGAACTCCGTTTTCAGTTCTTCCCCGCCGGCGGCTGCTCCCTTCAGACAACGACGGGCCAGACGGTGTCCGTCGGTCGCCACCGTGATAACATCACCGTCGTCCAATTTGAAGAGGACACCACCAAGCGCAGGTCGCGTCTCATCCGTTGAGACAGCGAAGGTGGTACTCGTCACGAGTTTCTTCAGGACCTCGGCTTCGATACGGACCGGACGGCCTTCGACGTTCTCTTGAAGTTTAGGGAATTCCTCCCAGTCCATCCCGGAGAGACGGTATTGGCCCTTACCGCAGGTGAGGGTTATCCGGTCTTCGGAGACATCGATCTGAAAGGTCTCCTCGGGCAACTCGCGCACGATCTCGGAGAACTTTCGGGCAGGTACCGTAGTGGCCCCGGGTTCTAATACCTGAGCTGGCACGGAGGTACGCATAGAGATATCGAGGTCGGTGGCGGCCAGGAAAAGACGGTCTCCTTCAGCCCGTATCAAGAAGTTGGAGAGGATAGGCAGTGTCGTCTTGGG
>CAZFHZ010000003.1:0-8893 GCA_964519015.1 uncultured Gemmatimonadota bacterium
GGGGACCGGCCGCCGGGTCGCGACGGGCGCTTACGATCAACTCGATCCCGGGCGGGGCCATGGACTGGACCAGGAAACCCTCGAGAGCGATCCCATGGTCGGCCAGCTCCTGTCGCATATGCTCCGCCTTGGTCCGCACTACCTCGGCCCCCTCCAGGTGGAGGGCCACCCCACCCACGTCGCTCTTGTGGAGCAGGTCCGCGGCCAGCGCCTTGAGCGCGACCGCCCCGCCGATCTCCCCGGCGGCCCGGACCGCGCCGGCCGCGTCGGGAACGATCCTCTGGCGGGGCAGGCGCAGGCCGTACGCCTCCAGCACGGCGGTGGCGGTCTGGTGGGGGAGCAGTAGGGCCCCGCCGGAGTGTTGTGCCGCCTCTGCGACCGGAGCCAGCGCCCGGCGGGCGGCGGAGGTATCCACCGCGAAGGGAGGGAAGACGGAGGATGGGCGTGTCTGCCGTTCGGCGTGGTCTACCAGGGCCCGGAGCGTCCGGGCGGCCGGTTCAGGATAGCGGAAGATCGGAGGGGCTCCCGGCACCGCCGCCCCGACCGGGTAGAAGCCATGCTCGGTCATGAAGGCGCTCACGCACGGTTTGCGTCGGTTGACTCCATACGCGGCCAGCGCCTTCACCACCTCCAGGGGGTGGTAGAGGGCCGGCTGCACGACCAGCACCAGCACCATGTCCACGTCCGGATCCGCCTCGACCAGCCCTACCGCCCGGCGGAAATACTCGGCGGTAGCTGCGGCGATCATGTCCACCGGATTGCCGACGGCCGCTTCCGGCGGCAGGAATTCCCGCAGTGCCTGCTGGGTTGCCCTCCCCAGTCGGGGCAACTCCAGCCCGGCGGCGCTGCAGGCGTCGGCAGCCAGGATACCCGGACCCCCGGCGTTGGTGACGATCCCAACCCGACGCCCGGCCGGTCGCGGGCACTTCTCCAGAGCGGTCGCCCAGCGGCACATATCCTGGATGGTCGGAGCGCGCAGCACTCCGGCCTGTCGCAGCACGGCGTCGACCACCCGGTCGTTGGTGGCCAGCACCCCGGTGTGGGAGGAGGCGGCCCGCGCCCCCGCCTCCGAACGCCCCGATTTCACGGCCACCAGCGGCTTGGCGGCCGCCAGCCGACGGGCATGTTCGAGGAAGGCGCGGGGCTCATCGATGGCCTCCAGGTACATCGTACCGACCCGGGTGTGGATGTCCTGCTCCCAGAAGGCCAGCGCGTCCATCACCCCCACATCGGCCCCGTTGCCGATCGAGAGGAAATTGGAGAAGCCCAGGTTCCAGCCGACCGCCATGTTCAAGATGACCACCCCGAGCGCTCCGCTCTGGCTCACCAGGCCCACCCCGCCCGCGATCGGAGGTGCGGGGCTGAAGGTCGCGTCCAGGCGGACCGCCGGATCCGTGTTGAAGGCCCCCATGCAGTTGGGACCGAGCAACCGCATTCCGGCCCGGGCGGCCGTCTCTTTGAGTTTTTCCTCCAGACGCGCCCCTTCCGGTCCGGTCTCGCTGAAACCGGCCGAGATCACGATGACCGATCCGACCTCGCTCCGGCCGCATTCCTCCACGACCCCGATCACGAAGTCGCGCGGGACCACCACCAGGGCCAGATCGACCGGCTCGGGGACGGCCTCGATCGAGGGATAGGCGGGCAGCCCCAGGATCCGGTCGGCCTTCGGATTGATGGGATAGAGGGTCCCGGTGAAGCCGGCGGCGGTCAGGTTGGCCATGACCCTGCCTCCCAGGGTCTCGGCGCGGGTGCTGGCCCCGATCACGGCGATACTGCGGGGAGCGAGCAGTCCGGCCACGCCCTGACCGTACGGGAAGCGCCGCCGGGAAGCGGGTGGGTCGAAGGGGGAAGCGTCGGAGGGGGAGGCGGGATCGGTCATGATGTCCATCCGGTTGCGGGTGCTCGAGCCAGGCGCAGGAGAAGGTATGAATCCACACCGGCCGCCGACAGTGGAATGCAGAGCGGCCCCCCGCCCTCTCAGGCAGGGAGCCGCTCCCGGGCCGGAACCAATCTCCGGCCGCCGGGGTTCCGGTGCCGCTCAGCGCCCGGTGCGTCCCCCGGTGTCGAGGTGGTCGTGGTGGATGAGAGCGTTGGTGATGAAGGCGTAACTTCCCTGCGTCTCCCCCCGCCACGCCGGGTTGATCGAGAACATCACTACGTGCCCCTCCCCCATCGGGGCGTCTACCACCGCCGGGGTACCGGCCAGTTGCTCACCGTGGTCCAATCCGCCCGAGATGAGCAGCTTGGCGGGGTCCTGCTCGAAGCGGACGATCGTCCTGGTGCGACCCGCGGCCGCGCCGCCCATACCCCGGAAAGCGGCCTGCGGCTCCTGCTGCTCCTGCTGCTGGCGGCGCCACTCCTCGATGGCGGCCGCCCCCATGTTGCGGGGCCGCCCCTGGACGATATCGGGATCGTCCACGCCCCCCCGCCCGGAGACCCGTCCGCCGCCGCCGCCGGGGCCGCCGAAGCCGCCACGGCCGCCCGTGCCGCGGAAGCCACCGCCGCCGCCGCTGAACACCGGTCCGGAGCTGAAGTAGACCCCGACCTGCTGCGGGTAGCCGTAGGCGATCGGGCTGGCCTGGTCCACCACCGAGGCGGAGAACACTCCGCCCCGCGCCCACAGATCGGGGGCGTCGGCGATCGAGATACCGCTGGCGAACCCGAAGTGGATGGGGAGCGAGGAGGAGTTGGTCAGGGTGATGAAGAGCCCCCCCGCTTCGAGAAATCTCTTTAAATTCATGATGCCGGTGAAGTCGAGCCCGCCCCGGATATCGTCACTCTCATCCTGCACACCCACGTTGGGTGTCAGGTCGGTCTTCTTCCAGGGGATCGGGTTGCCGGTCATGGGCAGCCCGTTCACGATGCTCAGGGCGTCCCCCGAGGAGGGGCCGAAGACGATGGCGTCCCAGCGGGACTTCAACTCGGGTGTATCGCGCACATCGTGGACCGAGATGTACTCGTAGGGGATCTGCATGCTGTCCAATGCGATGCGCAACCATCCTTCCGTCTGGGTGCTCTGCCAGGTGTGCATGACCGCCACCCGCGGCACCGTGATGCGGTGGGTGGCTACCTCGGGTAAGGCGTCGATCGCCCAGGCCTTGAAGCCGTACTTCTCCCCCGCCGTCTTGAGCTGCGCTTCCAGGTCGGCGGCGTTGTCGGCGGTCTTGAGGATGAAGGTCCCGGCGTTGAACTCGACGTTGGCGGCCGTGAAGGAAGCCTCGGCCGCATCGATCTTCAGTCCCTTGTTTTTGAAGACAAAGGTGGCCAGGGCATTATCAGCCGTGAAGTTGACCAGGTAGGCGACCGGATTGCGCCGTGAGAGTCGATCGGTCCCGCCGGCCGGCGTGATCTCACCGGCGACCGGCTTCATGGCCACATCGAGCACCGCGACGTCCTCGATCCGGACCGTCTCGGTCCCGAAGAGGGGCCCCATCGTCCAGCCCACGTCGTCGTAGGGGCGCGAATCGCTGACGTTGAAGTACTGCCGGTCGAGCATCAGGTCGGCCTGGCGCGAGTAGGGCTGGTCCATGCGTACCACGTAGGAGCCCGCTCCGAACTCCCGGTCGCCGATCTTGAAGGCCCGGTCGGCCCGGTGCACCTCGACCCCCTGCCGCTTGAGCAGGTTGAGCAGGGCGGCCTGCTGCCCCAGCCGGGGATCGGAAGCGGGGAGGACATAGGCGGCCGGCCCCTCGGCCCGTGCCTTGGCGACCGAACGCTTGCTCTTCAGCCAGAAGTTCTCCATGAACTTCCGCCGGTTCTGGGCGACGTGGCTGAGGGCGCAGAGCATGGTGCTCATCATGATGTTGGTGTTGTTGCGGAGCGACCAGAGCACCCGGGAAAGCGGCGGGTTGGGCCGATACCAGGCGCGCGACTCGGCGGCCGAGACCACCCGGGTGCTCCCATCCCCCGCCGTCTGGGTCTCATAGAACTTACCGATCCCGTTGTGACCGTTGGCCGCGTAGAACAAGTAGTTGGGGGCCCAGCCGTCGTAGTACCCGTAGGTCCACACCCCCGGAACCCCCATCCGGGCCATGTCGCTCACCTCGGTGATGGCCAGCTCGTACCACTCGTCGATCACGATGGGATCGAGCCAGGCGTTGTAGGGACCGGTCCCGGTCGAGGTGTAGAGGTAGGCGACCGACTCGTGCAGGTCGTGGAGCACCAGCGGGTGGAAGTCGAGCCAGGTGCGCATGATGTTCTGCGAGAGGGCCAGGGTCAGGCCGAGACCGTCCCGGTTGTTGTCATGCGCGACATAGGGCCCCCAGTAGACGAGCCTGGTGGGCGCCACGGCGTTGGGATCCTTCCGCCTGGCCATATGCAGGTCGACCTGCTTGTCGCGGCCGTCCGGCTCGAGCACCGGCGTGGTCATGAAGATGATGTTGTCCCGGATCTCCTTGATGAAG
This sequence comes from uncultured Gemmatimonadota bacterium, assembly GCA_964519015.1. Taxonomy (GTDB): domain Bacteria; phylum Blakebacterota; class Blakebacteria; order Blakebacterales; family CAYUVJ01; genus CAZFHZ01. The sequence continues at coordinate 4,404 of CAZFHZ010000003.1, forward strand.
GGGGACTCGTCCACGGCCAGCCGGTAGACCAGCTCCATGAGCATCTCGGGGGAACCGGTCTCACTCGAGTGGAGCGCCCCGGTGGCCCAGTACATCGGTTTGGCCGTATCGAGCAGGCGCTGCGCATCCCGCTCCGAGGTCTTCCTCGGGTCGGCCAGCTGTCCGTTGATGTCCTTGAAGCGCTGCAGGTCGCGGATGGTCGCCTCGTCGGCCACCACCACCACGATCATCTCCCGCCCCTCCTCGGTCTGGCCGATGGAGAAGACTTCGACGCGGGGAGAGGCGGCGGCCACGGCGCGCAGGTAACCGTAGATCTCACTGGTGTAGCTGAGCACATCCGGCGCCCCGGCGATATGCCCCAGGTACTTTTCGGGTGTGGGCACCGTGTCGGAGGCCGGCAGGTAGTCCACATAGGGGGTCAGGAAGAAGGGCTCGGTCGTGTATTCCTTGATCTTGGCCGTGTAGCCCTGGTCGATCCGGACCGTCTGAGCCCAGGCGGTCGAGACGGTGAGGACCAGGCCGAGCAGGCCGGCCGCGGCCAGGCGCGCGGGCCGGCGGAGGGAAGCGATCATGAGAGGACTCCGGGCTGAGTGTGGCCGTCCGACGGACGATCCGGAGAGGCGGGTCGGCCCCCCGGTCAAGGCGCTAGAGTAGTCCCGATAGGGGGGGCTTTCAATCCTCGGAAGGCTCGGGGGCCGGCTCCACGCACTCGGGGCGGTCGTTGGCCGGGGTGTTGACGAGCCGGGAGACCGGACGGGCGCGCAGGTCCTCACCCGGATAGGGTCGCAGCAGGCCCTGGAGCGTGTCCCGGGACGCTCCCGGGTTGAGCCAAGCGTCCCGCCCCGCTTCGGCCAGCAGGGCAGGCATGCGGTCGTGGATCGGTCGGATGGCCGGGGCCGCCTCGGTGGTGATGATGGTGCAGCTGCGGAGGGCCTCCCCGCCCCCCTTGAGCCGCCACTCCTCCCACAGGCCGGCGAAGGCGAAGGGCTCCCCGGAGGCCAGGGCGATGTGGTAGGGCTGTTTGTTCCTGCCCCCCGCCAGCTTGCGCCACTCGAACCAGCCGTCGGCCGGCAGCAGGCAGCGCCGACGGGTGAAGGCACTCCGGAAGGAGGGTTTGGAGGCCACCGTCTCCCCCCGGGCGTTGATCATCCGGTTGCCGATGGCCGGATCCTCGGCCCAGGCGGGGACCAGCCCCCAGCGGAGCAGCTCCAGGGCGAAGGAGCCCTCCCCGGAGCGCAGGATGGCCGGCACCAGCTGGGTCGGGGCGATGTTGTAGCGGGGCAGGTAGTCGGCCAGCAGCTCCTCCCCCATCTCCCCCAGTCCGTAGTGGAGCAGGAGCTGCTCGATCCGTCCGGTCAGCGTATAGCGCCCGCACATGGAGGCAGCGTAATCCCTCTGGCAGGGCGGTGCGACCGGTATTTCTGTGGTCTGAATGGCCCCCCACGACTTCCCGATCAAGGTTCCCATTCCCATCGACTTCCTTGTTGAAGGCCGATATACTCAATCTGCGTTGAATGACCGATCCGCCGTATTCAAAGCATCGGTTCGCACAATTGGATGTGGCCCCATAACCGCAGACCTCTTCCATAAGGCTGACAACAAGAAGACGGTGTCAGAACGATTTGACGCTTGTTCCCGGGGCCGGCAGCAACCTTAAGGCAATTCTGGATTGAGCAAGTACTTGACATCAGTTAGGCTTGAATCAACAGATCCGGATGGTGTTAAATACCCTTTGCCTTCAACGGGAAGAGGATGTAGAGATACTTCAACGGGAAGTGCGGCAGTGTTCGTTACTGTCTGGAGAAGCAGACGATACATGGGACGTCACATCACGGGAGTATGCACATGAAGAAGCTAACCGGCTTGCTTGTTCTTCCGATTCTCCTGGTTGTTGCAGCCTGCTCGAGCGATGGTGGTACGGTCAGTCCGCAACCGCCCGAGAGGCTGGCTCAACCGGCAACGATTTCGGCAACGACCGTTGATGACGCAACGGTAAACATCACCTGGTCAGCCGTTGTCGAACCGACTTTTGTCGGCTACGAGGTCTTTCTGGACGGAGTCGCTCAAGACACCGTTACCGTCACGAATTACTCGTACACCGAACTGGACCCCGGTACCTACTTCCAGTTCTCCGTCGCAACACTCGGCGAGTTGGGCTACCGGTCCTATCACACTTCCAAAACCCAGGGAACGGCGGTCAGATCCGCACCGGTCAACCTCGCCGTGGATAGCTTGAGCACTACTTCTGTCCGATTGACCTGGGAAGGGTCGGGCGAAGAGACCGTTGACCACTACTTGCTCTACCGAAACAGCGTCCAATTCACGACGGTGGTCAAGGATTCGTTGGGCTACACCGATAGCGGTCTCACCTCCGGCACATACTACCTCTACCAGGTGGCAACCGGGGACACGCTGGGATTCGTGTCGGCGCTCACCGACACGGTCGGGATCCTTATCCACTGAGGCGGGTTTAGAAGCTCCGCTCTCAGAGGAACAGGCAGGACGGATTCGTCCGCGACACGTCTCGTGTGACGTTCTATAGCCAGCAGTAGAATGCGGGATAGCGTCGGTGAGGGCCTCATCCGGGCGGGTGCTCGGTTGAGGCCCTTCCTATTATCAAGGAGCCGCAGTTCCTGCCGGGGAGGGTGAGGTGGCAAGGGGGGGTATCACCCCCGGTGGGGGAGTGCCGATCGGGGCACCCGGCGGCAGCGCCGGGACCCGGGCCGGCGCCACTCCCTCCTCGGTCCGCCGGAACCAGCGGTCGAGGTCGTCGATGGCCCATCGTTGCAGGGGGGTCAGCTCCGCGTTCTCGACGATCCGCTCATAGAGCCCGTAGAGCTTGGAGGCCAGGAGGGCCTGCACCGGGACGGGATTATCGGCATTCCCCGCCTCCCGCTCCAGCCGCTCCAGGACGGCCCGTCGCACCTCGGCCTGGACAGCCTCCAGGTAGAGGTCGGCCGGGGCCGGAGCGAGCCAGGTGGCCTCCAGCAGGGCCTGCACGACCTCCTCCAGGGCGGGATAGCGATTATTTCGGGCATGGTGTTCGACCAGTCGTGCCATGCGTTGCGGCGCGAGCAGCAGCCCCAGGGTCAGATCGGCCGAGGAGGCGGCCAGGGCGAGCGGGTCGAGCAGGCGGCCGGTCCGGCCCGTGAAGGTCTCCCCCGAGACCATCCCGAAGGCCCGCGGCGGGATCAGCTCGAGGATCCGCTCCGGCAGCGCCAGGAACTCCGGTTCGAGTGAGCGGAGCATGAGCCGGAGCGCCTGGCGCTGCTTCTGCTCGGGCACGATGCGGACCGTGAACTGGCCGTCCCCACGAAGGGCGTAGGTGTAGTCGACCCCGCCCAGTGAGTGGGAGGCCGCTTCCAGCTGGTAGCGGTGGTGCAGGTAGAGGGGGACCAGGACCTCCTCGAGGGCGGCCATCGGCTCCCCTCGCCGGATGCTGCCCTCCCCGAAGTGCTCCAGGCCGGACCGCCGGACCTGATACTCGATCGCCAGCTGGTCGACCAGGTCGATCCCGTTGTCCCACTGCGCGGCGTAGGGGTGGGCCGCCCCCGACCCGGTGGCCTCGGCGTCGGCCGCGAAGCGCATCCCGGCCCGCAACCCCTCCTGGACGATGCGGTCCAGTTCGGCCGCCTCGTCGGCCCCGTCGGGGAAGTCGCTGTAGGTCCAGCGGACCGCGAACTTGTCGAACTCGCCGATGCCGACCGCGTAGGCATCCGAGAGGTCCACGCTCCCGTCGGGCCTCAGGCGGGCCAGCGGGGCCGGGTAGTCCATCACGCTGGCCCGGCCGGCATAGGTGCTGGACATGTAGTTGTGGGCGAAGCCGAGGGTGTGTCCCACCTCATGGGCCGAGAGCTGCCGCACGCGGGCCAGGGCCATCGCGACCGGATCGGTCGCGGGGTCCAAGGCGGCCAGGTAGGCGAAGCCGGGGCCGCCGGCCGCCTCGATCTCAGCCTGGTCGGCCAGCGGCGAGGGGGATCCGGCCGAGGCGTAGACCGGGTTCATCCCCTCGGCCATGAGTACATCCTGGCGCAGCCGCAGGCTGCCCAGGTTGACGTTGCCCTTGAGGATCTCCCCGGTGCGCGGATCGGTCACCGCCCCACCGTACGACCAGCCGCGGGTCTGTCGGTGGGTCCAGTGGATCATGTTGTAACGCAGGTCGAGCGGATCGGCCCCGGCCGGGAGCTCCCGGACCTGGAAACCGTCGATGAAGCCGGCCGCCTCGAAGGCCTGGTTCCACCAGGAAACCCCCTCGATGATGGCGCTCTTGATGGGTTCGGGGGCGCCGGGATCCACGTAGTAGACGATCGGTTCCACCGGTTCGGAGCGGGCGGCCCGCGGGTCCTTCTTCTCGATGCGGTGGCGTACCACCCACTTCTGCTCCAGGTCGCGGTCGATGGGCTGCCCGAAATCGTAGACCGACATGCTCATGGTGTTCACCCGCGGGTCGGCCCGGCGGGGGGTGTACCCGTCGGGCAGCTCCACCAGGG
>CAZFHZ010000003.1:8903-79607 GCA_964519015.1 uncultured Gemmatimonadota bacterium
TCGCTGGTGAAGGTGAGCCAGGTCTCGATCTCGCAGTTCTTCGGGAAGACCTTGGTGTTTTCCAGGTAGAAGACGCTCCGGCTGCGGTCGAGCCGGTAGGTCCCCTGCCCCGAGCCCTGCAGGCTGCGGGCCGCCCCGTGGGTGTCCTGGAGGAAGAAATCGGTGGCGTCCACCAGCACGCGCTCCCCGGTTCGGGCCACCGGGTCGAACCCCCAGTGGGTCGAGGGGGCGAAGGCGTCGGTCACCGCGCGCTGTTCCGCTTCACTCCCCCCGATGGCCCGGAAGCCGTGGTTGGGCTCGATCAGCAACACCTTGGGGCCGACCCGCCGGGCGATCAACACCCAGGCTCCCCCCCGCTGTCCCCGGTCGAGCCCGACCGGGTTGCTCCCCAGGCCGGCCGCCAGACCGACCGCATAGAGGAACTCGGTCTCCCACCGGTCGATTTCCCAGTAGAGCCGGCCGGTCCCATCGTCCCAGTAGAGGTCGAAGAAGCCCTTCATGGCCGTCAGGCCGGCCGTCTTCTCCTCGATGGTCGGCAGGGCGGCACCGGTGGTGGTCCGCTGGGCACCGGAAGTGACGGGCAGCAGCAGGACGACCGTCAGGACCAGGGAACGGGTGAGACGGAGCGGGAGAGGCCCGGACATGGGGATCCTCCTGGGGTAGCGTGGTCGGATTCGGGGCGGAGGCCCGGATGGTAACGGCGCCCGGGGCTCCATGACAATGCCGGCAGCGGCTACCGGCCCCCCATCAACCTCAGGGCGCTCAGCAGGCGACGGGCACGGATCCCCGGGACATCGGCCACCTCCGATTCAGCTCACCGGCACTTCCTGGAAGGGCTTGAGCACCTCGGGCTTGAAACGGTGCCGCTCGAAGCCCAGCTCGTCGTAGGGCACGCCCTGGGCCAGGGCGAGGAGCTGGAAGTAGTAGATCGGCGGAGTGTGGAAGTCCTCCTTGTACTGCTGGGCGACCTTGGCCTGCCCGTGGTCGAACTGGCTGAAGCAGGTCGGGCAGATCAGGCAGAGGATGTCGGCTTCCTCCGCCTGCACGGTCCGCAGCAGGTCGCGCATCATGGGAGCCGAGACGTCGCCCGTCTGGCACGCCTTGCCACAGCAAAGGTGCCATTTGCGGTGGCGCACCGGCTCGGCTCCCACGGCCTTCACGAACTCCTCAAGCATGTGCGGATCGTTCGGATCATCCACCTGCATGATCTTGCTCGGCTTTAGCAGGTGGCAGCCGTAGTGGATGGCTACCTTCAGCCCCTCGAAGGGATGGGTCACCGAGGCGCGCACCCGCTCGTAGCCCACTTCGTCCCGGACCAGGGCGGCGATGTGCCGCACCCGGGCGGTCCCGCGGTATTCCTTTCCGATGCGGGCCAGCCGGTGATTGATCCGCTCTCGCAGTTCCGGTTCCTGCAGCAGGTGCCAGGCCTCCGAAAGGGTGGCCGTGCAGCCCGAGCAGTTGGTGAAGAGGTCCACCCCCTGCTCCTCGGCCAGGCAGAGGTTGCGGGCGGCCACCGAGAGCCAGTCGAGCTTGTCCCGCGATTTGAAGTAGATCGGGTCGGGACAGCAGGAAGTGCCGGCCAGGTCCACGATCTCGATCCCGAGCCGGGGCAGGGTCTTCCGGATCGCGTATTCCATGGCCGGGTAGCGGGTCGGGATCAGGCAGCCGGGGAAGAAGGCGTAGCGCTTCATGCCTCCCCCCCCTTCCCTTCCGGCTCCCCGCCCGGTTCCCTCTCCGCGAGACCGAGCAGGGTACGTATCTCCTCCATCGGTACCGGCGCGAGGGGGGGCAGCCCGAACTTCTCCCGGTTCTTGTCGATGACCGGGCTGGGGGCCACCGTACGCCCGTGCTCCAGAAAGGTCTCGATCACCCGGTCCACCCCGGCCGGATAGATCCCGCGGTCGGCCATCAGGTTCTTCAGGGCGATGATGACCTCGGCCGGCTTGACCTGCTGGGGGCAGCGCTCAGCACAGTTGTAGCAGTTGGTGCATTGCCAGATGATGGAGTCGGGAGTCATGTACTGCTCCCCCAGCCCGTAGAGGATGCTGAGCATGATCTGGCGCGGGTTGAAGCCCTCGCCGTACGTGGTAGCGGGGCAGTCCCCGACACAGGCGCCGCACTGGTAGCAGTAGCTGACCAGGTTCCCCTCGATCTTCTCGGCCAGGGTGCGCCGGAACGCGAAATCGATCCGGACTACTTCGCCCCCCTCGCCGGCATGGGCGGCCATCAGGCTACTCCTTCCCGGCGCCCCCGCCCTTGAGGTGCCGGATGCTGTTCGACCGGCACTTCGGGCAGGTGCGCTCCTTGTCCTCGTCCCGCTCAACCGTCTCCTGGTACTCATGGCCGCAGGCCATGCAGCGGAGGGTCTCCACTTTCGCCGTCGTCGTCATGACTTCCCTCCCGGAGGCCCGGGGGCCGGTTCAGTCGACCTGGACCTCTACGACCGTACTGCTCTCCGCGCGGGCGGACTTCTTCTTCGGCTTCTCTTTGAGCGCCTCCCGGGCGTGGGCGATCTCCTCATGGGTCACCGTCTGCCGCAGCTCCTCCAGCCGGCGCATGACGGCGGCGAACTTCTGCCCCTCCGCCGCACTGATCCACTCCAGCTGCAGCCGCTCCGGGCGGACCCCCGCCTTCTCCAGCCGGTTCCAGAGTTTCTGGACCCGCTTCACGGTCTGCCGGTTGGCGTTGATGTAGTGACAGTCCGCGTAGTGACAGCCCGAGACCAGCACGACCGGGGCCCCGCAGCGGAAGGCCTCCAGCACCATCTCCTCGGAGACCCGCGCCGAGCACATGGTGCGTACCACCCGGTTGGTCGCCGGGTAGGTGATCCGCGAGATCCCGGCCATGTCTCCGCCGGCGTAGGAGCACCAGTTACAGGCGAAAGCGAAGACCTTCTCCTGCGGATCCTCGGCCAGCACCGCCCGGACCTGGGCCAGGATCTGCTGGTCGGTGAAGTGGTGCATGGTGATGGCATTGAAAGTGCAGGCGGCCGAGCACGACCCGCAGCCCGCGCAGGCCGCTTCGATCACGCGGGCGACGCCCCCCTTTTCCCATTCAATGGCGCCGTAGGGGCAGATCCCCGCGCAGATCCCGCACTTCATGCAGAGCGCTTCGTCGATGTGGCTGGTGATCGCCTCGACGTGGATCATCCCGGTATTCAGCAGCGCCCCGGCGCGCGAGGCCGCCGCCCCGGCCTGGCAGACCGAGTCCTTGATATCCTTGGGGGATTCACAGAAGCCGGCGAAGAAGACCCCTTTGGTGGGGGCGTCGACCGGTTTGAGCTTAGGGTGCGATTCCATGAAGAAGCCGTCGGCGGTCCTGGAGAGCGTCAGCAGACCGCTGATCTTCTTCAGGTCCTTGGGCGGTTCCACCCCGACCGAGAGCACGAGCATATCCAGCTCGTGCCGCTCCAGCCGGCCGGCGGTGGTGTTCTCCACGGTGACGATCAGGTTCCCTGTCCCGTCCTCCTCTACGACCTCGCCCGGCAGGCCACGCACGTAACGCACTCCCGCTTCCTTTGAACGCTGGAACATGTCCTCGAACGACTTGCCGAAGGCGCGGATGTCCTGGTAGAAGACCACGTTCTCGGTGTCGGGGTAGTGGTCGGCCAGCAGGAGGGTGTCCTTGACCGTGTTCATGCAGCAGATGTTCGAGCACCAGGGACGACCGATGGCCGGGTTGCGGGAGCCGACGCACTGGACGAAGCCGATCCGCCGCGGGCGCTGGTGGTCGCCGGGACGGACGAAGTGTCCTGCCGTCGGACCTCCGGCGCAGATCAGCCGCTCGAACTCCATGGACGTGATCACGTTCTTGAAGCGGGCGTAGCCGTACTCGTCCAGCTCGGTGGGGTCGTAGACGTCCGCCCCGATGGCGACGATGACCGCCCCGATTTCACGGGTGATCAGCTCGTCCTGGTCGTCGAAATCGATAGCCTTCTGCTCGCAGACATCGGCGCATTTCCCGCAGGCGATCGGGTTGTTCCCCAGGCAGTGCTCCATGTCCAGGATGTAGGAACATGGGACCGCCTGGGGAAAGGGGATGTAGATGGCGTGCCGCGTGGAGAACCCTGTCTGGTACTCGTCCGGGTGGATGGTCGGGCAGACCTTGACGCATTCCCCGCAGGCGTTGCATGTCTCGGTATCGACGTAACGGGCCTTCTTCCGGATGGTTGCTCGGAAGTTGCCCACGTACCCCGTGACGCTCTCGACCTCGCTGAAGGTCAGAAGCTCTATGTTCGGATGCCGACCGGCATCGATGGCCTTAGGCCCGAGTATTCATATGGAGCAGTCCATCGTAGGGTACGTCTTGTCGAGCTGGGCCATGATCCCGCCGATGGAGGGCTGTTTCTCCACCAGCACGACCCGGTGCCCCGCCTCGGCGAGTTCGAACGCCGCCTCGATCCCCGCGATCCCTCCGCCGATCACGAGCGCCGCCTGGGTAACCGGCACGCTCAACTCGGTCTGGGCTTCCAGGTAGCGGGCGCGCGCCACCGCGCCGGCGACCAGGTCCATCGCCTTGCGGGTCGCCGCGGCGCGGTCATTCGGGTGCACCCAGGCGCAGTGCTCGCGCAGGTTGGCCATCTCCATGAGATAGGGATTCAGCCCCGCCTCGGCCACGCACTGTCGGAAGGTCGGCTCGTGCTGCCGCGGCGTGCATGAGGCGACCACCACCCGGTTGAGCTGGTGCACCCGGATCGCCTTCTTGATTTCATTCTGCCCCGGATCGGCGCACGTGTACTTGTTGCGCACCGCACACGCCACGTCGGGCAGTGTCTCCGCGTATTGAGCGACTGCGCCGCAGTCCACCGCTCCCGCGATGTTCAGCCCGCAGTCGCACACGAAGACACCGATCCGGAGTGTGTCATCGGTCTGCTTCGGGACCATCGGTGCCCACCCTTGGTCTCGGCGACCATCCCCCGGTGATCCACCCGCAGGACGGTTACCGTTCTAGGTCAGCGCTTCCGCGGCCAGTTCGGCCACATCGCGCATCTCCATCCCGATCACCTCGTGGAGATCGGGGTCTCGCATCTAGATCCCTATCTGGTCGCCCATTTCGGGGTCCTTCATTGATAAAAGGAAATGGATCCGGCAATTGGGGCAGGCCGTCACCATGACCTGCGCCCCCGTGGACCGCGCTTCCTTCAGCCGGTCCACCTGGATGTTCTTGGCGAAGCGGTCGCAGTTCGACCAGGTACCCCCGGCGCAGCAGACTGCGCCGGGGCCGTTCCGACCCATCTCGACCAGTTCGATGCCGGGGAGGGCCTCCAGTACCCGCCGGGGAGCCTCGTAGACGCCGAGGTGCCGGCCCAGCCGGCAGGGGTCCTGGTAGGTCACCCGCCGCGGCTGCTCCCGCAGGTCCAGCCCGTCCATCCGGTCGGCCAGCCACTCGCTGATGTGGACCATCTCGGGCGGTCTTCCGCTCCAGAACGGAGCGTAGTCGATCCGCCAGGTGCGCAGGCACTCGGCGCAGGAGGTCACCAGCGTCTTCGCCCCGCTGGCCTCGACCAGTTCCACGTTGTGCCGGGCCAGCCGCTCGAAGTTCGCCCGGTCGCCGTTCCAGAGCAGGTCGTGCCCGCAGCAGCGCTCACGGGGGGAGACCACCGGGACCACTCCCAGCCGGTTCATCAGCCGGACCGCGGCTCGGGTGCCGGCCAGGGTGTCCATTTCCAGGTGGGGGAAAAGGGCGTCGTAGTACATCGTGCAGCCGGTCCAGTAGAAGACCTCCCCCTGTCCGGGCACGCACTCCAAATCCTTCTCCAGCCAGCCCAATCGGTCCTGCTGGGTCCCCCCGGTCGCCATCATCCGCATCAGCGACTGGATCGCCCCTCCGTGCGGGCAGTGCGGCTCCAGGCCAGCGGTGTGGGCCACCGCCCTCAGGTTCATCACTAGGGTGGTGTAGTCGACCTGGGCCGGACAACGCTGGCTGCACTGGCGGCAGGTCAGGCAGCTGAAGAGGTCCTCGCTCGCGAGCAGGGCCTGCACATCCCCCTGTACCGCGCTCAGCACGTGACGGCGCGGGCTGAGCGAGCCGCCCCCCCGGGCCACCGGACAGGAGGCGGTGCACTTGCCGCAATCGTAGCAAGCCCAGGCCCGGGCTTTCCGGACGGCCTCCAGGAGCCCTTTCACCCCTTCGCTCGCCATCGCCTCACCCCGCCCTGGCACCGGCCAGGGGGCTCTGACCGAGCGCCCGCACCTGGTCGGTGAACTCGTTTATGACCTGCGCGAACCGCGACCCTTCGGCGGCGCTGATCCACTCCAGACGCAGGCGCCCTTCCTCCAGCCCGAGCATCCGGACCAGCTGGCGGGTGATTTCGTATTGCTCTACCGCCCGCTCATTGCCCGAGATGTAGTGGCAGTCGCCGAAATGGCAGCCGGAGACGAGCACCCCGTCGGCCCCCTTCTCGAAGGCCCGCAAAACGAACGATGGCTGCACCCTTCCCGAACACATCACCCGGATGATCCGGAAGTGGGGCTGGTGCTGGATCCGGGAGACCCCCGCCGTGTCGGCCCCGGCATAGGAGCACCAGTTGCAGGCGAAGACCACGATCCGGGGATCCCCATTCGGGAAGGGACGGGGCTCCGATCCGCTGGAGCCCGGCGCCCGCTTCGCCGTGCGCTTCTTCCCCGCCCCTTGCTTCGTCACGCGATTCTTCCCGGTCCCCTGCCTGGCCGGTGTCTTCTTCGCCACGGCCTTCTTGGCCGCCCGTTTCTTCGGACCACTACCGGCGGCCCGCTTCCTTGATCCAGCCGGGGCGGTCATGGTCCCTCCTCGGCCAGCACGGCATCGATCATCGCAACCATCTGGCGTTCGGTGAAGTGGCGGGCGGTGATGGCTCCCGAGGGGCACCAGGTGGCACAGGTGCCGCATCCCTTGCAGAGGGAGGCGTTGACCTGCGCGGAACGTTGTCCGGGTGCGACCTCGAAGAGAGTGGCCGCGTGGTAGGGGCAGACCTCGGTGCAGGTTCCGCACGCCCGGCAGAGGTCGATATCCACAACCGCCACCGCCGGGTTCTGGCGCACCCGGTCCCAAGCGAGCAGCACGGAGGCCTTGGCCGCCGCCGCCGAAGCCTGGGCGACCGTGTCCACAATGTCCTTCGGGCCCTGCACGGTGCCGGCCAGGAAGACCCCCTCGACCGCCGTCTCCACCGGGGCCAGCTCCGGGTGACGCTCCAGGAAGAACCCGTCCGAACCCAGGCTCGTCTTGAGCAGGTCGTGGAAGTGACGGGTATCCTCCGCGCGCGGCTTCATGCCCACCCCCAGCACGACCAGGTCGGCCGGGGCCTCGACCGTCACCCCCAGCAGCTCGTCACGGCACCGCACCGCGACCGCGCGGTCGCGGCCGATCACCTCCGGCTTCTCCCCTGATGGGATCCGTACGAAGAGGACCCCCGCGGCCCGCGCCTCCCGGTAGAGTTCCTCGGCGCCGGTCGAGATGGTTCGGATGTCCCGGTAGAAGACGGTGCAGTCGATGCCACCGCTGGCCAGGTTGAGGGCCTGCTTGATGGCCGTCGGACAGCAGTAGCGCGAGCAGCCCGGGTAGGCTTTGGGATCGCGCGAACCCACGCAGAGGATGAAGGCGGCACTCTTCGGACGTCCCCCCTCCGAGTTGAGCGGGTCGAGGATGCTGCAGAAGAGCCGCTCCAGCTCCTCGTTGGTGATGACGTTGTGGAACTTCCGGTAACCGTACTCGGCGATGGGTTCGTAGAGGTCGGCGCCGAAGGCGAGCACGATCGCCCCCACCGCGAGCTCCCCCGCCCCCACCCCCTTCAGGATCACCCCGAAGTTGCCCATGAATCCGTCGATCGAGGCCACCTCGGTATCGAGCAACACCTGCGCGCCGCTCGCCCGGAGGCGGGCGATCTTCTCCGCCAGCACCTCGGCGGCGGAGCGCATGTTAGGATAGAGCAGCTTCAGGTCGGGACCGAGCAGCCGGCCTCCCAGCCGGCCGGTCTTCTCGACCAGGGTGACCGGGAATCCCTGGACGGCCAGGTCGGTGGCGGCCTGGATGCCGGCGATCCCGCCGCCGACCACCAGCGCGGCCCGCGTCATGGGCATCTCCCCCGCCTCGAGCGGCTCCAGGTGCCGGGCCCGGGCCACTCCCATGCGGATCAGGTCCCGCGCCTTCAACTGGGCCTGTTCCCGGTGGGTGGCATGCACCCAGGTGCACTGGTCGCGGATGTTGACCATCTCGAAGAGGTAGGGGTTGAAACCGATCCGCTCGAGGGTCTGGCGGAAGATCGGTTCGTGGGTCCGGGGGGTGCAGGCGGCGACCACGACCCGGTTGAGCCGGTGCTCACCGATCATCGCGACCAGTTCCTCCTGCCCGGTCGAAGAGCAGGCGAAGAGGTGGGTCCGGGCGACCTCGACGCCCGGCAGACCGGCCGCATATTCAGCCAGCGCCTCGCAGTCCACCACCCCGCCGATGTTCACCCCGCAGTTGCAGACCATCACCCCGATGCGGGGTGTTCCCGACAGATCGAGCGGGGTAACCGTCTCCGGTTCCTCCTCGATCCGCTCCCCACAGAGGAAGAGTCCGGCCCGGGCGGCTGCCGCCGAAGCCTGGGCCACCGCGTCGGGGATGACCTGCGGTCCCACCGCGCTGCCGCAGACGAAGATCCCCTCACGGGCCGTCTCCACCGATGAGACAGCCGGATCGCGGGGGGCGACGAAGCCGTAGCGGTCGGTCTCGATGCCCAGGATCCCGGCCAGCTCGGCTGCTCCATCGTTCGGCGCGGCCGCTACCGAGAGGACGACCAGGTCGGCCGGTATCCTCATCTGCTCGCCGTTAAGGGTGTCCTCCACGTGGACGAGCAGAGTGCCGTCCTCGGGGACCGTCTCGATCTTGGCCGGCCGCCCCCGAATGTACCGGGCGCTCTCTTCCTCGTAGGAGCGGCGGACGAAATCATCGAAGCCCTTCCCAAAAGCGCGCAGGTCGGTGTAGAGGATGGTTACATCCTCGATGGCGGGATCGTGCTGGCGCACCAGCATCGAGTCCTTGACCGCGTTCATGCAGCAGAAGCGGCTGCAGTAGGGACGGCCCCCCTCCCCCCGGGCCCCCACGCACTGGACGAAGACCATCCGCTTCGGAGTCTTCCGGTCGGAGGGACGCACCACGTGGCCGCGGGTGACCCCCGAGGCGTTCAGCATCCGTTCCAGCTCCAGGCTGGTCACCACGTCGGGGTAGCGCCCGTAGCCGTAGTTGCCCAGGACCCGGGCGTCGAACTCCTGGAACCCGATGGCCACCAGGATTGCTCCCACGTTCCGCTCGAGCAGCTCCGGCTGCTGATCGAAGTCGATCGCTTCGACGTCGCAGACGCTCAGGCAATGGTTGCAGACCAGGATCTTCTTGTTCAGGCACGACTCCCGGTCGATGACGTAGGCGGCCGGGACCGATTGGGGGAAGGGGCGGTAGATCGCTTTGCGGGCCTTCAGGCCGACGTCGAACTCGTTTCCCCCCACCTGCGGGCACGCCTCCTCGCATAGCCCGCAGGCCACGCACACGTCCTCCTTCACGAAGCGCGGATTCCGGCGCACCTGTACCCGGAAGCCGCCGGCCTCGCCTTCACAGCCGACCACTTCGGCATTGGTGACCAGCTCGATCAGTGGATGCCGACCGGCATCCATGGCCTTAGGCCCCAGGATTCATATCGAGCAGTCCATGGTGGGGAAGGTCTTGTCGAGTTGGGCCATGCGTCCGCCCAACGACGGCGACTTCTCCACCAGGGTCACCGGTATGCGCGCGTCGGCCAGATCGAGGGCCGCCTGGATGCCGGCGATACCACCGCCGATGACCAGGGCTCGGTCTCCCCGCAACTCTTCGACGAGCTCGATGATGTCCTCAGGTTCCTGATCCATGCCCCATCCTCTTGCATTGCCGGGGAGGACAGACCCTCTCCGGATACCGCTCAGTCGCTCTTGGCCGGGGTGGCGGCCACTTCGGCCTCCTCGCCCGTGGTCCCACCTCCGTACGTCTTCTGCCAGTGCTCGTAACCGGCGTCGAAGGCTCTCAGATTGAGCTTCTCGGTCCCCTCTGGGACCGACTCGGCCACCGCCTGGCGCATCAGATCCGGATCGATGATGCCGGTGACTCCGGCCATGAAGCCCAGCATCACGATGTTCTGGACGATGACTCGGCCCAGATCCTCGGCGATGCGGGTCGAGGGGACCCCGTAGGCCTTCTGCTTCTTGGCCGGGTCGGGGGTGACCAGGTCACTCTCGTAGATGAGGGCACCGTCCTCGGCCAGCTCGTCCTTGTACTTGTCGTAACCCTCACCGGACATGATGACGAAGTAGTCGGGGCGGCGGATGTAGGGGTAGAGCACCTCCTCTTCTGAGAGCACCAGGGTGGCGCTGCAGGCGGACCCCCGGGCTTCCGGTCCGAAGCTCTGGATCATCGTGGCATGGTGGCCGGCGTTGATGGAGTAGGCCCGGCCCAGGATATAGCCCAGCAGGACCGACCCCTGGCCGCCCAACCCGGTGATGCGGAATTCGGTCTTAGCCACGGAGGTATCCTCCTTCCGGGGGCATCGGCACGAAATCGTCCCCGAGCTTGCTCCGATGCTGCTCGTGGTTGAGCTTGATCCAGTCGGGCTTCTCCTCGTCCACGAACTTCCCGCAGACGATCTTCTCCTGGAACTCAATGGCCACTTCCCGGGTGTCGGCCCCGTGCCGGATCTCCGCGTTGTCGTGGTAGTACTGCATCAGGTTGAGCCCGGTACCGAGCTTGTTGCGTCGGGCATAGAGCGTCGAGCAGGGTGTGATCACCTCGATCAGGCGCAGTCCCTTCTTGGGCAGTGCCTCCAGCATCGACTTGGTGAGCCGCCGGATGTGCAGGCAGGTCCAGCGGGCCACATAGGTTGCCCCGCACGAGGCCACCAGGTGCGGCAGGTTGAAGGGGGGTTCGTAGCTGCCGTAGGGCATGGTCGAGGAGATGGAGGTCATCGGCGAGGTGGGAGCGTTCTGGCCTCCCGTCATGGCATCGGTGAAGTTGTTCACCAGGATGACCAGCAGGTCCATCTGCCGGCGGCAGGCATGGATCAGATGGTTGCCCCCGATACCCGAGAGGTCGCCGTCCCCGGAGAAGACCGTGACATTCAATTCGGGGCGACCGAGCTTGAGCCCGGTGGCGAAGGGGATGGCCCGTCCGTGGGTGGTGTGGAAGGCGTCCAGTTTCATGTAGCCGGCCACCCGGCCGGTACAGCCGATCCCGGAGACGATGGCCACTTTGTCCAGGTCGAGGTGGGATTGTTCCAGGGCCGTGGCATAACACTTCACCACCGTCCCTATCCCGCAGGTCGGACACCAGATGTGCGGCATCCGGTCCATGCGGATGAAGGGAGCGATCGGGTGCTCTTCGGCCCGCGGCTGGGACTGCTCGACGGTCGCGCTCATTTGACGGCTCCCATGATGGCGTCACAGATGTCCTGCGGGTCGTGGACCCCGCCTCCGGCGTGCGGCACCCCGATGGCGGCGCACTTCCCGGCGGCGCAGCGTTCGACCTCCAGTACGTACTGGCCCAGGTTGATCTCCGGGACCACGAAGGCCTTCACCTTCCCGGCCAGTTCCCGGATGCGCTTCTCCGGGAAGGGCCAGATCACGATCGGCCGGATATAGCCCACCTTGACCCCCTTCGTGCGGGCCATGGAGATGCCCATCCGCGCCACCCGGGCGGTGATCCCGAACGCGATGACGACCACCTCGGCGCCGTCGGTTTCTTCCTCGTCGAAGCGGACGATCGCCTCGGCGTTCTTCCGGATCTTGTCCACCAGTCGGGGCACGAGCTCCTTCTGGGCTTGCTCGCTCATGACCGGATAGCCGCGGTAGTCGTGGGTCAGTCCGGTGGTGTGGAAACGGTAACCGTCGCCGGCCCGGGCGAAGTCCGGGATCAGGCCGCCGTTGAGCTGGTAGGGCCAGTACTCCCCGGGTTTCCGGTCGGTCAGCCGGCGGGGCACCACCTCGATGGCGTCGGCCTCGGGGATGACCACCTTCTCCGTCATGTGGCCCACGCATTCGTCGAGCAGGAGCTGGACGGGCACACGGTACTGCTCCGCGAGGTTGAAGGAGTCGATGGCCAGGTCGAAGGCCTCCTGGGGGGACTTCGGGCTGAGGGCGATGATCTCATAGTCCCCGTGGGAGCCCCAGCGGGCCTGCATGATGTCCCCCTGCCCGGTCATGGTCGGCAGCCCGGTGGAGGGTCCGCCCCGCTGGACGTTCACCACCACGCAAGGGGTCTCCATCATCGCCGCCAGACCGATGTTCTCCATCATCAGGGAATAGCCGGGGCCGCTGGTGACCGTGGCCGACTTGGTGCCGGTCCAGGCGGCACCCACTACGGCGGCCATGCTGGCCAGCTCGTCCTCCATCTGGATGAAGGTGCCCCCCATGGTGGGGAAGCGGCGGGCGATCCGTTCGACGACCTCGGTGGAGGGGGTGATCGGATAACCGGCGGTGAAACGGCAGCCGGCGGCCATCATCCCCTCACTGCAGGCGAAGTCACCATCCAGGTAATGGGCGCCGGTCAGTACGCCCGCGGGATCGGCTTTCAAGTTCTCTCCTCCTTCTCCACAGGTCTGTCCCTGGGCCGGGACCGTCCGCCTAGTGGGCCTGCTCGGCCGCCCCAGCGGGCAGCGAGACGCTGAAGATCGCAAAATCGGGACAGATCATCTCGCACAGCGTACAGTTCACGCACTCCCCCTCCTTGACGATCTTCGGGGGATGGTATCCTTTCCGGTTGAACGCCTCGGAGACGGCCAGCACCCCCTTGGGGCAGTACTCCACGCAGAAGCCGCACCCCTTGCACTGGTCCTCGATGATCCGGACCGTGCCGTGCGGGATCCGTACCTGATCGGCATCCAGCGGTGTGCGCCAGTACTTCATGTCGGAATCCCCTTCCCGGAGACCGTTGCACGGTCCTTGATGAACGGACATCCCCCCCGCACCTCCCCAACCCGGCAATCGACCGAGAGGTAGGCGGCGCAACGCAGGCAGGGGCCGCCGCTCTCCGGATCGAGGTCGAGCAGGGAGAGGGAGATTCGCTCCAGCAGGTCGGCGAACGCATCGAGCTCGCCGACGTCGAACCGGTCGAGCAGGGGATAGAGCCGCGCCGACTTGAGTTCCTCGTAGTTCAGGACGATGCGCCGCCCGACCGGGCTCAAGGAGAGGACCGTGGATCGGCGGTCGTCGGGAGCCGGGGCTCGCACCACCAGCCCGTGTCGCTCCAGTTTGTCGATGTTCTTGGTGGCGGCCGGGGTCGAGACCCCCAGGAAAGCGGCGATGTCCCCGACGTGGTGCTCGCCGTTAAGGGACATCAGCTTGAGCAGGTGGAACTGGGAGAGGGTGAGCGGAAAGGGACAGACCTCCCGGATCAACCGGGTCTCCAGGATATCCCGCACCGCCGAGGCGAAGATATGGCTGTTGCGGAGCAGCCGGAGGTAGTCCATCCGCCTCTCCCCCGGTTCACCCGGGGGACCTCCCTGCGGGTCATGAACAGGTCGAGAAGCGCATCCTTAACCCGGTTAACTGTTAACCCGGTTAACGATCGACCCGAGACTAGCCATCCGCTCCAAACCCTGTCAAGCAAAACTGAGGTAGATTTGGCCGCAGCGATACCTTGCGCCCGAACAACACGTTAGGAGTACTAATTAGGGACCCCTCGACCAGGGCCCGGCAGCCGCCTCCGGGATCGGCCGGAGACAGCACCGGGAGGAGCCCGCGAGCCGCCCGAACCCCGCTTGACCACCCCCCTCCCGGTACATAGACTGCACCTGCAGGCACGACACCCATCGCATCACATCGAGGTTCGCGTCATGAGTGATCGGTACGAAGTACGGCTGAGCGGCGCAGGTGGCCAGGGGCTCATCCTGGTCGGCAAGATCCTCGCCGAAGCCGCTGCCATCTACGACAACAAGAACGCCACCCAGAGTCAGTCCTACGGACCGGAAGCCCGAGGCGGAGCCAGCCGTTCGGAAGTGATCATCAGCGACGGGGACATCGATTACCCCAAGGCGACCCACATCGATCTGCTGCTCGCGATGACCCAGGAAGCTGCGGACAAGTACGCCCAGGACGTCAAGCCGGGAGGCGTGATCATCGTCGACACCTCCTACGTCGAGCGGGCGCCGGCCGGTGAGTTCTCAGTCCACGCCTATCCGATCACCAAACTCGCGGAAGAGCAGGTGGGACGGGCCATCGTCGCCAATATCGTGGCGCTCGGCATGATCCAGAAGATCTCCGGTATCGTGAGTGAGGATGCTATCCTGACGGCTATCCGTTCCCGGGTCCCCAAGGGCACCGAGGAACTAAACATCAAGGCGTTCCGGATCGGTCAAGAGCAGGCCGCACAGTAGCCGGCCGGGGCACCCGACCCGATGGATCCCCTGACCACCATCGAGACCCGGGTCGAAGCGCTCGGCAACCACTACCGCAAGTATGTCGAGGTCATTCGCCGTCACGGGGAGGGCCTCTTGTCGGCTCTGGAAGCCGACGGCAGCCTGATGCAGGTGCACCTGTGGGGCTCCTCCTCGTCACCGGAGGAGGAGATGCGCGGGATTGTGCATCTCCCGGGGGACGTGCCGACCCGTATCCGCCGGTTGAGCTGTTACTACGCCGCACAATACCTCCACATGCACTTCCGGCATCTCGACATCCTCTCCCTGGAGCGGACCTCGGGAGATCCCATCCAGGGGGCCTACTTGCGGTTCATGCGCGATATCGGCAACGATTTCCGGCAGCTCACCAAGGGGTACATGGAGAACGTGCTGGAACTCTACCTGGTCGAGGTCGAACGGCCGGAGTTCTTCATCTGCTCGGTCGGGACCCGGGCCGATCAGGATGATATCGACGTCGGTATCATCACCTCCGGCGAGGGGGATGACGGCGCCCTCAACCGCGCCGTACAGCGCCTGACCCAGCACATGCTGGTGTACGCCACTCCTCTCCACCTCTATCTGTCCGAACACGTCGGGAATGAGCTCTATACGAGCACCATCGCGGAGTACGACGACTTCCTGGATCGCCAGATCGGTGACGTCGTGATCCTCTCCGAACTGGTCAACGCCAAGATGATCCTGGGGAGCGAGCGGCTCTTCGAACGGTTCCAGCGGGAGATCATCGCCCGTTACTTCCACGGGACCGGCTGGGACGGACGTTACCACGAGGGTTTCCTGCGCGGCATCATGGGGGAGGCCCGTGCCCTGCTGGTCAGTCCCCTCCGGTCCGAATCGGTCGCGCCCAAAGAGGACGCCCTCCGGATCATCAAGCATCTGCTCTACGCCAAGAAGGCCCGATACGCCCTGCCCGAGGTGAACGCCTGGGACATCATGGCCGCGCTCTCCGCCCGGGAGCCCCGGCTCGTGCTCCAGTATGAGCAGCTCCACCGATCGACCACCTTCCTGGAGATGTTCAAGTTCCAGCTGCAGATGTATGTGGCCCAGGAGGACCTCTTCCGCCTCGAGGAGATCGATCCGGGGCAACGCACCCGCATCGCCGAACAGATGGGGTACGGCTCCATAGGGAAGGTCGGGGCCTGGGAGCAGCTGGTCATCGACTACTACCGTCATGTCACCGAGTCGCGTTCCATCTGTGAGTACCTGTTGCGTGACCTCACCGGGCATCTGAGTGCCGTCTCCATCTTCACCGGTATGTTCCGGGCCCGTGCCGTGCCGGGACCGGACGGGGAAACCCGGGATGTCCTGGCCCGGGACTTCATCCACACCGCCCGCTTCTTCACCGGGACCCGGTATTGGGAGGATGTCCTCCACCGGCTGGAGACCGACCACGCCCTCCTGGACGACTTCATCGACAGCTTCGAGCGGATGGACGAGGAGGAGGCTGCCGGCACGATCGAGGAGTACGTCGGCTGGACTGAGCACACCCCGATGACCATCATCCGGCTGATCACCCTGCTCGGCCGGCACCAGGAGAACGTGCTCGGGGAGTCTGTCTTCCAGCGCATGGTGGACTGTTTCATCGACCAGCTGGAACACATCCCCTACATCGGCGATCGTCTGAGCCGGGTCTACGGCCACTTCCCCGAATACCTGCACCGGTTCCTCAACCACCTCCCCGAACGACACTTCGAACGGCTGGAGTCCCTGCTCGCCCGGCCCCTCATTGACAACAGCCTCAACGAGTCCCGCCGGCACCTGGGGGAGCTCTGCGATATCCACCGCTGGTCGAGCCAGTACTTCCATCGTTTCTTCGTCCGGGTGATCGCCAACCACCCCGAGTACCTGACCGCCCTCCCCTACCCCGAACAGCTGCGGACCATCTCCTCGGGGCTGCTGGCCAAGGTCGATCTCCACACCGACCTGACCCTGAAGAAGGAGGTACTGGGCGACTACTACGACCTCGAGTTCCTGCGGGTCGGGATCGGTACGCTGCAGGGGGTGGACCTGGCCGCGACCAACCGGGAGTTCACCCTCTTCTGCGACCATTACATCCAGAAGCTCTTCGACGTCTGCTGCGAGGAGGTGGAACGGGAGAGCGGAGCCCGGGCCCCCAGTACGGACACCTTCGCCCTGCTGGCGGCCGGTGGACATGCCCGCGGACAAGCCTACGACGACGATTACGATCTCATCGCGATCGCCCATACGGACGACGAGCAGCTGCTCGGTTATGCGACCAAGGTCATCGTCCGGATGAACCGGGAGATCCTGAGACGGGGTGTGCTCCCCCACCATCGACTGGGGGACATCCTGGGTGGCTTCGTCAGCCCCGTTTCCCAGATCGTCACCTATCTCGATTCCGGCGACGAGGAGTGCTTCATCGACCTCTCCCAGCTGCTCGGGGCCCGGATGCTGGTCGGGAGCGGGAACATGCAGACGGTGCTCCAGGAGAAGGTGCTCGCCCCCTTCGTCGTCCAGCGTCGCCGGGAATACCTGGAGTGCATGCTGGAAGAGATCCTCCAGCGCCAGGACGAGGAACCCTCCTGCGAGAAGGGAGAGGCCTGTAACATCAAGGAGACGCGGGGGGGACTCCGGGACATCGAGGCGACCATGCTGGTGCTGAAAGCATGGCTCGGCATCACCGAACCGATAACCGAGGACGCCTTCCACGAGCTGGAGAGACGGCTGCCCGACCTCGCCGGGATCCTGCGGACGCTCCACGGCGCCATGGACGAGTTGCGTACCGTGCGTGACCTCTACCGGCTGACGGTGGCCGCCGAGGACACCATCATCCCGGGTTACCTGGAGCGGATCGACCGCGTCCGTCGCCTGGCCGACCCGGGCCTCGATGCGATCACGGTGGAGGGGCTCCGGCGGACCCTGGAGGCATCGGCCGGGGCCTGCGGCGCGGTGATCGAGTACCTGCGCGGTCTGCTGGCTGCCCCCGAGGCAGCCGGAGCCTGAAGACACCGACGGCCGGGCGGTTGTGCCTGCCCGGCCGTGGTCCTGCCCGGAGTGCCCGGGGTCGACGGCGGTTCAGGCGACGGCGGCCGTCTCCTCCCCGACCTCCTCGGCGACCGTAGCCGGGTAGCGGACCTCGCCCCCCAGCTGGCGGATCAGTTCCTGGTAGCGGGCCGCATACTCCGGCCGGCGCTCGTTGTGGAGGACGCCGGTGACGATCTTCCCCTCCAGCTCCTCGGGACCCATCCTGGCCGCCTTGGCCACGTCCACTGAGTTCTCCTTCTGCCACCGGAGCATATCGGCGGGAGTCCCCATCTTGTTGAGTTTCCCGTAGATGGTCGGGCAGGCGACGGTGACCTCGACCAGGCTGAAGCCGGGGTTGAGCAGTGCGTCGCGGATCAGTTTCTCCAGCCGGCGGGCATGGAAGGCGGTCCCCCGGGCCACGTAGGTGGCTCCGGCCGCGATGGCCAGCTTCGGGATGTCGAAGGCGGGGTCGAGTTGACCATAGGGTGCGGTGGTGGCCTTGGAGCCCAGCGGGGTAGCCGGGGAGACCTGTCCCCCCGTCATCCCGTAGATGTAGTTGTTCACCATCACCACGGTGAGGTCGAGATTGCGGCGGGCGGCATGGATGAGGTGGTTGCCGCCGATGGCCGCGGCATCGCCATCACCGGTCAGGATCACCACCCGCAGGTCGGGACGCTGGAGCTTCACGCCGGTGGCGAAGGGGATGGCCCGACCGTGCAGCGAATGGATGGTCTGGAAATCGACGTAGCCGGTCACCCGGGAGGAGCATCCGATACCACTGACCATGCAGATCCCGTCCTTCGACCAGCCGAGTCCATCGATAGCGCGCAGGAGCGATTTGAGCATGATGCCGTCCCCGCAACCGGCGCACCAGATATGCGGGAACTTGTCGACGCGCAGGTACTTCTCGTAGTCGAACATCCCCCTACCTTCCGTTCTTCCCGTTCTTGGGGTCACTCTCGAGGTTCTGGACCGTCAGCAGGATCTCCTGGGGGGTGATCGGTTCACCGTCCACCCGGCCCTTGTGCCGGACCGGCAGGTCGCGTCCGGCCACCCGTCGTACCTCACGCACGATCATCCCCTGGTTCATCTCCGGGACCACGATCCCGTGCAGGTGTCCCAGGTGGCGCTCGATCGCCCGGTCGGGGAAAGGCCAGAGGGTCAGCGGCTGAAGCAGTCCTACTCGCAGGCCCTGCTCGCGTCCCAGCCGCACCGCCGCGCGGGCGGACCGGGCCGTCGAGCCGTAGGCGAAGATCATGTACTCGGCGTCCTCCAGCAGGTACTCCTTGACCTTGACAATCTCTTCCTCATAGCGCACCAGCTTGCGCTGCAGCCGCTCCAGATTGGCCGTTACCTCGACCGGTTTGCCGGTCGGGAACCCGGTCGGGTCGTGGGTCAGTCCGGTGACGTGGAAACGGTAGCCCTCCCCGTAACCGGCCATGGGCGGGATGTCCGACTCCACGGGTTCGAAAGGGCGGTAGTGGGCCGGATCGGCCACCGGTTTCGGCCGGCTCCTCACTTCCACCCGCTCGGGGATGACGAGAGACTCTTCGGTGTGTCCCACGATCTCATCGAGCAGGAGCACCACCGGGATTCTGAAGTGCTCGGTGAGGTCGAAGGCCCGGACCGTCTCATCGTAGGTCTCTTCGACCGTCGAGGGGATCAGCACGATCACAGCATGGTCGCCATGGGGCCCCCACCGGGCCTGCATGACGTCCCCCTGCGAGGGAGAGGTCGGCATGCCCGTGGAGGGCCCGCCGCGCATGACATCGACCACGACCACCGGGATCTCGTTCATGCAGGCGTACCCGAGGATCTCCTGCTTCAAGCTGAAGCCGGGACCGCTGGTGGCGGTCAACGACCGCGCCCCGGCGATCGAGGCCCCGACCGCAGCGCCGATGGAGGCGATCTCATCCTCCATCTGGATGAAGGTGCCTCCCCGCTTAGGGAGTTCCTCCGCCATATGTTCAGCGATCTCGCTGGATGGAGTGATCGGGTAGCCCGCATAGAAGTCGCAGCCCGCGGCCAGGGCCGCTTCGGCGCAGGCTTCGTTCCCGGCCATGAAACGCCGGGTCCCCTTACGGATGGTCCCGGCCGGTGCAGAGGATCTGTCGTTCATGTGGGTACTCCGCGGGATGTCGTCGTCTCAGGTCACCGTGATGGCAAAATCAGGGCAGAGCAGTTCGCACTGGAGACAGCCTGTGCAGGCGGCTTCGTCGACCACGACGGCGACGAGACCTCTCATGTCCAGGACCCCGGGTTTGCAGAACTCGACGCAGATCCGGCAGCCCTTACACCAGTCCTCCCGGATCTCGATAACATGTTTACTTGCCTTGGTCGTCGTGCTCTCCGGCATGGTGGACTCCCCCGAAATAGGTTGCCTGAGCGCAATATGGGAGGCCGTATCGACGAACGACAGCGGATAACGGACAAGAACGCCTTTTTTTACACCTGTCGTGTAACAGGTGCTTCTCCCGGCCCGGCCGGGGGCTCAGACCTCTTCGATCGGACGGTGGTGGGGACTGATCGAGAAGGGGAACTCCTCTTCCTCGCCCAACGCCCATTCGAGCGTCCGGACGACCGCTACCAGGGTGGCGAGACCGGAGATATCCAGGCCGGCCAGACCCCCCTGGCTGACCTGCAGCGTCGTATCCTGCAACGCTTTGCGCGCCTTTTCCAGGCGGTCACGAAGCTCGTTTTCGCCGCGCATGCTCCTCCTTCGCCTATTCGTAGAGCACCAGGGCCGTGACCGTGTAGTCTCCCGTCCCGCCAACACCGCCCCACCCCGCCAACTGGATCTGGCGGACCACCGGCGGGGAAGAGCTGCCCGAGCGGAGCCAGGCGTTCATATCCCGCTCCAGAACGGCGACATTGGCACTGGCGAACAGTTTGACCTTCTGGGGGCGCTGCACCTGTGGCATCGTCTCCACGTACGGACTCCTGTCGAGGGGATTCGTATCGGGTGAGGCCAGTATAGGGGGGGGCGGTGCGGGGCTCAACCCCGAGCCGTCACCACCCGGCGACGGCGCTGGAGAAGGAGACGGGCGGCCAGCAGGACCAGCAGCACACCGGCATAGACCGCCGGTTCCCGGATGTCCTTCTTGACCGACCACCAGAAATGGATCACCCCCGCCGAGGCCGCCAGGTAGACCAGCCGGTGCAACCGTGTCCAGTTCCGGCCCAGCCGGGTCACCCAACCCCGGGTGGAGGTCACCGCCAGCAGAAGCAGGCAGAGCCAGCCGAGCATACCGATGTTGATGAAGGGGCGCTTGGTCAGGTCCTGCAGCAGGATGGGCAGGTCGAAGAACTGGTCGAGCCCGACATAGGCCAGCAGATGGAGGGAGCCATAGGTGAAGGCCGTCAGCCCGAGCAGGCGCCGGTAACGGACGAGAGTGTTCCACCCGGTCAGCCGACGGAGCGGCGTGACGGCCAGGGTGAGCAGGAGGGTGCGGAGCGTCCAGAGGCCGAGCCGGTGGAGCACCTCCTCGATCGGGTTGGGTCCCAATCCACCGGTGACGAGCTGGAACGCCATCACTCCGATGGGCGTCAGCAACGCCGCCAGCAGAAGCACCTTCGTCAGGCGGAGGGAGCCGGGGCTCACCTCAGTAGTTCTTCCTCAGGTCCATCCCGGCATAGAGCGACCCGACGTGGTCGGCGTAGCCGTTGAAGAGTAGGGTCGAACGGCGGAAGAACTCCCCGATCCGTCGCTCCTTGGCCTGGCTCCAGCGGGGATGGTCGACCTTAGGGTTGACGTTCGCGTAGAAACCGTACTCCTGGGGTAAGGAGCGGTTCCAGGAGGTCGGTGGCTGGCTGCGGGTGAAGCGTATCTGCACGATCGACTTGATGCTCTTGAAGCCGTACTTCCACGGCACCACCAGGCGCAGGGGAGCCCCGTTCTGATTGGGGAGCACCTCCCCGTAGAGTCCGACCGCCAGGATAGTCAGCGGATGCATTGCCTCGTCCATCCGGAGTCCTTCCACGTAGGGCCAGTCCAGTACTCGGGCCCGCTGTCCGGGCATCTGACGGACATCCTCGAGGGTGGTGAAGGCCACGTAGGAGGCATTGCCGTTGGGTTCGAAGCGGTTCAGCAGGGCCGAGAGCGGGAAGCCGACCCAGGGGATGACCATCGACCACGCCTCCACGCAGCGCAGCCGGTAGATCCGTTCCTCCAGCGGGAAGGCTTTAAGGAGGTCCTCGATACCGATCTCCCCCGGCCGGGCACACTCACCGTCCACCCGGACGGTCCACGGACGGGTGACCAGAGTCCCGGCATTGCGCCCCGGGTCGGCCTTGTCGGTCCCGAACTCATAGAAGTTGTTGTAGGTGGTGACCCCGGTGTAGGGAGTGGCGTCTTCGTCAGTATCGAAGGCACTCGGTCTCTTCACCCCCGGCAGCCGGGGGCGGGGAGTATCCTGAGCGAAGCCCTCCCCCTGACCCAGGAGGGGTCCTGCCAGCGAGCCCGCGACGGCCAGGGCGAGCGTGCCGGCAGCCTGGCCCATGAATTCGCGCCGTCTCAGGTAGATCTCCCGGGGGGTGATCTGGGAGGCGGGCAGCTCTTTCGGTCGCTTCACGGGCATCAACGGCCCCTTTCAGTGTCCCAGGACCTCGTCCACGGCCGCCTGGAACCGTTCATACGTCTGACGCCCCGTGAGCGAACGGGCGATCCGGCCGGAACGGTCGTAGATGAAGGTCTGCGGGATGCCGCCGGACCAATCGTCGGACAGCTTATAGAGGAAGTCGTCGTTGGCGGCCATGTCCATCAGGAAGGCCGCACCGGTGGTCCGGTGGGCGAAGAGGAAGGGTTTGATCCCGCTCTCCAGCACCTCCGGCTCATCCACCGAGATGGTGACCAACCGCACTCCGCGCGTCCAGTTCTCTTCCTGCAGGCGGACCAGCTCGGGGAACTCCTCCACACAGGGCCCGCACCAGGTCGCCCAGAAATTGACCACGACGATGTGTCCCTGCGCCGCCTGGTCGGCCACCAGCCGCCGGTAGGCCTCGATCCCCAGGGTCGGTACGTCCACCTCCTCCGCCGAGCCGGCCCGGAAGGTCTGGATGAAACCTCCCATCCCGTCCTCGAGAGCGCGACCGCATCCGCCGGCCGCCGACACCAGCAGCGCGAGGATCAGGGCTGCGCTAGCGCCCCGCATGACCGGTCCCCCCGATCACCCTCGTAATGGTGCATCCGAAAGCCCGCGTCTCGGTCGTGGGCGGTTGGCTTCCCTTCAACAACGCCTCGAGGGCAGCGGTCAGGTCCTTCTGGATGCTCTTGTCGTTACCGCGTGAGATCAGCCCGCCATGGAAGCGGGCGGTGCCGGTGGCATCGAGGATCCACACCTCGGGAGTGAACTGGGCATCAAACCGGTCGGCCACCACGTTGCGATCATCTTTCAGGACCGGGAAGCCGAACCCGGCCCCGGCCGCATGGTCACGGACCTGATCGAGCGTCTCGGTATCGTTGCTGTTGACGGCCAGCAGGGCCACCCCCCGGCCGGCGTACTCGGTCTGGAGTCGCTTGTAGTCCTCATTGCACGCGTTCGAGAAGGGGCATTCGACCCCGATCCAGAGCACCACCGTGAGCCGGGCGGAGGCAAGCACCTTGGTGAGCGTGACCGGGCTGCCGTCACGCACATCCCGCAGGGTGAAATCGGGCGCCTTCTCCCCGACCTTGAGCGGCTGCGGCGGCCCCGAGACCGGCAGCAGCAAGATCGCACTGAGCAGAAGGGCCGGGCTGAGTTTCGATCCCATAGAGTGTCCCGAGTCAGTCGTGGCGAAGCGGTCTCATCAGCTTTACGACGCCCGAGGTCGGTGGGGCGTTCCCGCCCCAGCCCCTGACAGACAGGGCCTGTCCGCAGGTACGGACAGGCCCTCACCCGGGCCGGGGAGGTCCCCGGCCGCTGCTCACTTCGCCCTTCTCAGCGCTTGTCGGCGCGGATATCCACGAGCTTCTTTCGCTCGTCGAAGATCAGGAAGGCCTTCTTGTCCGCCTCGTAGCGCCACTGCCAGCGCTCGCCCAGCGAAGTGCTCTCCAGGATCTTCGTGTCGTAGGGCTGTCCCCAGGCATCCCTCACCTGGTCCATGGTGAACCCGATGTCGATCTGGTGGTTGAGGATCTTCTGCACGATGGCGATGTCACTGTATTTGGCCAGGAGTGCACCCTCGCGTTCGGTATCAGCCTCGGCCGCCACGTCTTGCGTAGCTGCCACCTCGGCCATCGGGTCGGTCTCGGAGAGGTAGTGGATGTGGGCATAGAGCCCGGTATCGGTCTTGTACCAATACTTGTTGTAGAGCTGGTCGGTCAGGACCTTGATCTGGGTGCCCGGCAGGACCTTTTCCATCGTCTTACCGAGCGGATCGGGCTTGTCGTAGAGGCGGACGACCAGGACCGTGCCTCGCCCCACCGCATACATCGTCTTGGCCTCTGCCTGCGCGCTCGCATCGGGTGCGGACGCAAGCATGAAGGCGACGGTCAGCACGAGCGCGACCGGGGCCGTCCAGCCTGTGTTCCAACAGTGCTTCATGTCAGACTCTCTCCTGCTGGTGGGGCCCCTGCGATCGGCCAACCTCGCAGCCGGCTTCTTCCCGGGGCCGGTTGAACACGAATCCATCACCCTACAAGTTACGCGGCCGTCCGGGAGGTGTCCAGCCGCTTGCGGTCAGAGCCGCAACAGAACATGGAAGGGGAGGTCGTCCAATCCCTCCCGACCTTTCAATCCCTCCAGTTCGATCAGCAGCGCGAACCCGGCCACTTCGGCGCCGAGCCGCTCCATCAGACGCCGGGCTGCCCGCAGCGTCCCCCCGGTGGCGACCAGGTCATCCACGATCAGGACCCGGTCGGACGGGCCCACCGCATCCTGGTGCACCTCCACTGCATCGCTCCCGTACTCCAGGGCGTAGGTCATCGTGACCTTGGCCGAGGGGAGTTTGCCCGGCTTGCGGAGCATCACCAGGCCGGCCCCCAGCTCCAGCGCGATCCCGGCGGCGAAGAGGAACCCCCGGGCCTCGATCCCGGCCACCCGGCTGACGCCTGAGTCCCGGTAGGGTTCGGCCAGTCGCTCCACGGCGCTCCGGAACGCTTCCGGGTCGGCCAACAGTGGGGAGATGTCCTTGAACTGAACCCCCGGGACCGGGAAGTCGGGGATGTTCCGGATGAACGCCCCGAGTTCGCCCGATCCCATCCCCTCCTCCTCACCGGATCGTGAAGGCATCGCTCCCCTCCGGGACACGGTGTTCGGTGGTCACCTGCTCCACCCGGGCACCGACAGGACCACGGTTGAGATCGACCAGGAAGGCCTGGACCTGTCCGGCGGGGCCCTCGACCTCGGTCTCGACACTGCCGTCCGGCCGGTTGCAGACCCAACCTCCCAGCGCTCGCGAGCAAGCGGCCCGCTGGCAGAACCAGCGGAATCCGACGCCCTGCACCCGGCCTGTCACCCGGGCATACAGCCGGACCCGAGCGCTCCCTTCAGTCCTTTCCGCAGCTTCTCGCCCGGGACGGCCAACGGGCTCCCGGCTCCCGATCGGGGTCACAGGCCGCAACGCCTGGCGTAGCGTTCGATCCGCTCCAGCATCGGTCCCGGTTGAGTCTCCTCCCAGCCGAGGCCGGAGGCCAGTTCCTGGCCCGACTGGCCGCTCCCGACCGCCCAGAGGAAGCGCAGGTCCCCGGACACAGAAGCGTGCGCGAACCAGGGGGAACCGTGCTCGGCGTCGAGATGACGGTCGAGCATCGCCTCGAGCTGCCAGGCGCGGAAGTAATCGGCCGAGTAGAAGTACGGATCGACGTCCAGCAGATAGCGGGCGGCGTCGAGCTCGTTGAACTCCAGGCCGGTCGCCTCCTGTTGCAGGCTGCGGTAGCGATCCTTGGCCTGGGCGGACCCTTGGTGGAGCTCCAGTTCGTAGAGCAGCTTGGCGGCATAGCGACGGATGAGAAAGAGCTTCTGGAACACGGTCAGGGTCAGGTAGCCCTCCAGGGTCTCACCGGAGAGCCCCATCCGACCGGCCAGGAAATCGGGATGTTCCAACATCCCCTCGAATAAAGACGCATAGGCTTCCGTGGTCGTGTAGCTGCCCAGATAGCGGAACTCGAAATAGGGGGTGGTGGTGTGGAGGAAATGCTGGGCATGTCCCATCTCGTGGAAGAGCGCCCGATAATCCATGGCGCCGCCCACCGGTTTGACCGACAGCCGGATATCACCGGGGACCTCGATGGGGAAGCAGACCGCCCGGGGATTCTTGGTCCGGTGGTCATCCAGATGGAGCTTGAGCCCGTCCTGCTCCTCCATCCGGATGCCGATCCCCGCCAGAAATGAGGTGACCGTCTCGAGCAGACGGTCGGCCGGGAAGTCCTCCTCGAAACCTCCCCCCTTGAAGAGCCAGGGGAGGTCACATCCCTGCAAGTGCCCGTCCTTCTCCCCGATCAGGGGGGCGGCCGCCTGACGGCTGCGTCGGTAGAGCCCGTCGGTGCGGTCGAGCAGATGCCGGGCCTGGACGGCCAGTGCAGGCAGATCGGCCTGGCGGAGCTCTGCGGACAGCCTGGTGTAGCTCCAGCCAAGTCCCTCGGCTGACTTCCGGCAGCGGGCGAGCTTGTCGGCCAGCAGGGGATTGAGCCGGTCCAGCACCGGGGCGGCGGAATCGGACAGTCGGCGGCGGCGGGCGGCATCGGGCTCGTTCGCGATCAGGGTGTTGAGTTGGCGGAAGGGGATGCTCCCGCTATCCGTTTCGACCACAGCAGCGGCCTGGAGGTTGACGATCCGGTCCTCCAGCTCGGCGACCTCCAGCGCGATCCGTTCGACCAGCAGGTGGTTTCGGAGGCTGCGCAGCGCCACCGACTCGACACCTTCGGCCGCCCTCAGCGCCTCTTCGACCCGCTCGATCGTCTCCGTGGAGAAGAGCCCCTCGTGACCCCGGTAGGTCCCGGCGACCTCCAGAGGGGCGCCCTGGACCCAATTAGCCCACTGGGCCTCGTACTGCCGCCGCAACAGGGTCTCGGCTTCTTCTCGAACTCGCTCGACCTGGCTGAACATCCACGTTTCCTGTCGGGGGCGATGGGAGCCCACCAGGGGGGCTCGACGTCGAACCCTACCCAGACCCCGGTCCAGGTGTCAAGAGCGGTGCATCGGGCTTTCCCCTTACCCCGCATGACGTTATGGTTCCAGCCGGCCACCTCGGCCGTCCTGCTCATGCAGGTGAACTTCTTCCGACCGGAGGGGCAGATGGGATTCTGGGAACGCCTCAAGGGTTTTTTCCGGTCACCGGCGCGGGGCCGGCGTAGTCTGCGCGACCTCGATGAGGAGCAGATCCACGACCTGGTGACCGACAGTCTGGAGGAGACCGAGGCGACCGCCGAGGTGGTCGCTCGGGCCCGGGACGCTCACGAGCGGGCCCGCGATCTGATGCGCCAGGGACTCTATCAGGAATCCCTAGATCGGTTCCAGGAGGCACTCCAGGCCTGGGAGGAACAGTCACGCATCTGCCGGGAGCATGGGTACCGCAACCTCTGGCGGGGTCGGGCCGAACGGATCGGGCGCGAGATGGAGAATCTGCGGATCGACCACCTCGACGTGCTCGATCCGGACAGTTTCCGGTGGCTGCACCGGCGCGCCCAGCTCCGTCTCGAGGGACTCCAGCGGGTGCTGGCGATGGGACGCGCTTCGGACGGGACCGGGGAGAGCGAGGTCTTCACCTCCTTCCCGGACCATCAGCGTGAGGAGGTCGGCTCACTCCTCTATCACGCCCAGCAGCGCGGCTGGCTCGTCCGGCGGACCCACCAGGGGCGCTGGCGGCTTTTCACCCAACCGGAAGCCCCCGCTCCACCCGGGGGACAGGGGGAGGCCGGCTGACTCAGCTGCCCGCTACGGTGGTGTCCTCGAAGAGTTCGGTGCGGTCCCGTCCTTTCCCCTTGGCCTGGTAGAGGGCAGCGTCGGCGGCCGCCAGCAGGTCCTCGGGGCGCTGGAAGTTGCTGTTCACCGTGGACACCCCCACCGAGACGGTCACCTGGATGAACGTCCCCTCGCCCGCTTCCGTACCGGAGCGCCCGGCCGGTTCGAAGCCGCCCGATTCCAGCGGCCGGAAGCGCAGGTCGCGCACGAAGCCGCGGATGCGCTCCCCGGTGATGAGCGCCCCATCCAGCGGTGTCGAGGGGAGGACGCAGAGGAACTCTTCCCCCCCGTAGCGGCCGACCACGTCGATCTTTCGCAGTCGCTCTTTCAGGGTCGCCGCCACCTCGTGGAGCACCACGTCGCCGGCCAGGTGTCCCCACCGGTCGTTGACGTCCTTGAAGCGGTCGAGGTCGACCATGGCCAGGCTGAGCGGGAAACCGAACCGGCGCGCCTTCCAGAACTCCTCCTCGAGCAGGCGCATGACGGCGCGGCGGTTGAAGAGTCCGGTCAGTTCGTCGGTGTTGGCGAGCTGCTCCATCTCCTCCAATCGCATGATCTCGTGGATGGTGCGGTAGGAGAAACGGACCACCAGCAGGATGAAGATGGCCGAGAGGAAGAAGACCTCGGCGGCTATCAGGTCCCGGTCGAAGGGTTGGTCGAGGACCAGGAAGACCAGGTAGACCGCGTACCCGACGGCGAAGAAGGCGATGAGGTTGCGGAGCGAGGGCCAGGGCCCCTGCTCCCTGAGCATGTCGACGAGCCGCCCCGCCCGGCCGTAGGCGAAGAGCAGCAGGAGGAACCCCAAGGCGATGAGCAGCGCCGGGACTGTGAACACCAGGCTCTCCTACCCCCCGGAGGGAGCCGATCTACGCTGGGATGTCCGGCCGGGAGGCCGGACCGCTCAGTGACGCCTGACAGTGTACTCAGCCCGTCCGACGCCGCAAGGCAGGATCACGGATCGATCAGCTGGCCCGGACCTCGGCCGGCACCTCTTCCCACTCCTCGCACTCCCGGTCGCGGCATTCCAGCGCCGGGGGGTGCTTCATGCATTCGCCCAGGCCGGCCTCGGGCGTGTAGAGCGGGACCCACCAGTAGCAGGTTTCGCAGGTATGCTCGACGCGCTTCATCACGCCCCCTCTACTGCGGTCTGGGTTTCGCCCGGCCGTCCCGGTGCTCCCGCTCCAGGTAGGCTCGGACTTCCTCCTCCTCGTACAGCTTCACGGAACCGGGTCCCGGGTCGACCGCCGGCTGAATATGACCGGCCTTGACCAGATAGTGGATATGCTGCCGGGTCACCCCGAACTTCCGCGAGAGCATACGGCTCGTGACCAGTCCCACTCGGTATCCTCCCGCCCTGCTCGTCCTCGTCGGTGCGCCCGGTCCCGGCCGGGTGGAGGGCTCCGGGTTCGTACGGCGCACGCTCGATCCAGGGAACCAGCAAGTTGAGGATACCATTATCCGTTTACGTCTGTCAAGGAGCGGGGTAGAATGCCGTCGGGACCGGGAGCGGTGATCAAGGAGGCGGGTATGGATCCGACGAAGCGGATCGAGGAGAGCTACCGGCTGGCCCGGGAGCGTTACGCGATGCTCGGAGTGGACACCGAGGACGCACTCCGGCGGCTGGCCCGCCTTCGGGTCTCCCTTCCCTGCTGGCAGGGGGACGATGTGGGCGGATTCGAGCGCCCCGGGGGGACGCTGGAAGGCAGCGGCCTCTTCGCCACCGGTGGTTATCCGGGTCGCGCCCGTACCGTGGAGGAACTGCGGAGCGATCTCGACCGGGCGCTCCGTCTGCTCCCCGGCCGCCACCGGGTGAACCTGCACGCCTGCTATCTGGAGAACGGCGGTCGGTTCGTGGAGCGGGATGCGATCGGCCTCGAGCACTTCCAGGGCTGGATCGACTGGGCCGGTGAACGCGGCCTGGGGCTCGACTTCAATCCCACCTTCTTCGCCCACCCCAGGGCCGCCGACGGATTCACCCTCAGCCACCCCGATCCCGGGATCCGCGGATTCTGGATCGCCCACGGTGTGGCCTGCCGTCGGATCGCGGCCGGGATGGGGGTGCAATTGGGCACACCCTGTGTCATGAACGTCTGGGTCCCGGACGGCTGGAAGGACACCCCCGTGGACCGCCGGGGCCCACGGGAACGGCTGACGGTCTCCCTCGACACGCTCTTCACCGAGCCGTTCGGGACCGACCGGCTGAAGGACTCGGTCGAATCGAAACTCTTCGGTCTCGGTTCGGAGAGTTATGTGGCCGGTTCCTGGGAGTTCTATCTCGGCTACGCCATCACCCGCCGTAAACTGCTCTGCATCGACACCGGTCACTTCCACCCGACCGAGGAAATCCCGGACAAGCTCAGCGCGGTCCTGGGCTGCCTGGACGAGGTCCTGCTGCATGTGAGCCGGGGAGTACGGTGGGACAGCGACCATGTCGTGACCTTCTCCGACAGCCTGCGATCACTGACCGGTGAACTCGTGCGCGGGGATTACCTGGAGCGCGTCCACCTCGGGCTCGACTACTTCGATGCCAGTATCAACCGGGTGGCGGCCTGGGTGATCGGTTCCCGCAACCTGCTCAAGGCCCTGTTGGCCGCGCTGCTCGAACCGCAGACCCGCCTGCGGACCCTGGAGGAGGAGGGAGACCTGACCGGGCGGTTGGCCCTGCTCGAGGAACTCCCGACCCTGCCTCTGGGTGCGGTCTGGGACCACTGGTGCCGGCGCAATGAGGTGCCGGTCGGGGCCGACTGGCTGGAGGAGGTGCGGGCCTACGAGCGGGATGTGATGGCACGACGCGGGTGACACCCCCCTACGCGTCGATCAACGGATCATCTCGAACGACCCTGTTGTGCTCGTGATACAGGGGCGGCGAATCCAGTCTATCAGAAAATGTAAGCTCCCACTCGCAATCCGGCGGACGGCGGGTGGGAGCGATCGATCCTGGTCGGGGCGACTGGATTTGAACCAGCGACCCCCGCGTCCCGAACGCGGTGCTCTACCGGGCTGAGCCACGCCCCGACGATACAGAGCTAACTAATCTAAGCGACCAACGGTCCCGCGCCACTACTACTCCTGGTTTCCCGGGGCGTGACTTCAGGCGTTGTCCGCCTCCACGGCCGCCACGAGCTGCTCCTGGATCTCGGGCAGGGCATCGGCCACCCGGTTCCAGTTCGGGATCTGGGCGCCGCCGGTCGGCTCCGCCATGAAACCTTCCCCGCCCAGACGCAGACCCTGCAGGAAGGTCTCCACCGCCAACCCCTCGGCGTGACGGTCGAATTTCAGCCCGTTGATGGCCGCATCCCCGGCGTATTTGACGATCGTGTCCTGGGCGGTTCGCAGGTAGGCCACTTCCAGGCTGCGGAAGAAACCGTCCCCGAAGACGATCCCTTCGCTGGCCAGGGTGTGGAAGATGCTGCCCGAGATGTCGATGCACATCTTCAACAGACCCTTCTTCGGATCGTCGGGCGAGAGCGGCTGGTGCTTGTGCTCGTAGTTCACCGCCAGGTCGACCTGGCAGACCCGCTTGGGGCTCGTGTTCCGGTAGACCTCGGCCAGGGTGCCGACCTCCAAACCCCAGCCGGCCGGGATACGGTTCAGCCTCGCCAGGTCGGTGGTCAGGGCGATCTCCCCCGAGAGGGGATACCGGAAGTCGTCCAGGTAGACCAAAAAAGGCTCATGACCGATCAGCTCGATCAGGGCGCGGATCAGGGGGGAGACGAAGAGCCGGGTGACCCGCCCGTACATCCGGTCGGTGATCCGCGCGTAGTAGCCCTTCGAGAACTCGAAGGCGAGATGAAGGTCCATGAGCGGATAGGCGAGCCGGGCGAGCAGACCCCGCTCATAGCTGAGGATGTCGCAGTCGTGGACCGCGATCACATCCGAGGTCCCACGCCCCAGGACGTAGCCATAGGCCAGCCAGACCGAGCGCCCCTTGCCGTCCTCACCGACGTACAGGTCGTTTCCTTCCATCGTGCGGAGCACATCCTGGACGCCCGGGGAGTCCACCCAGAGGATGTTGACCGGTTCCGGCAGCCGGCGCATGACGTCGCGGGCGGCCTGGAACTGGGTCCGGTCGGCCCGCCCGAGCACCAGCACGATGTCGTGCAGATACCTCACCCCTTCGAGCTCCGCCACGATCCGGGGAAGGGCCTTCCCTTCGAATTCCGCGTAGAGCGCCGGCAGCACCAGACTCAGTCGCTGATGCCGGGCCAGGTGTTCGAGACTCTTCTCCAGCTCCGGCAGGGCGATGGTGTCGTGCCAGTGGAACGTGGAGATCACGTTGCTCTGGTAGAAATCTCCCACGACAGGCCTCCTTGAGGGGGCGGATAAGTAGAATGACAGGCCCGCAGCGGGATGTTCAAGGAAAACCGGGTCTGGAGGATCAGTCGGGCAGGCGAGCCAGGACCGCTTCGTTCCACCCGGCCGGGCCGATACCGGAGGTCCGCTCCAGTCCGGCCACATCGTCAATGGGAGCCCAGGTCCCGTCGTGACGGCGGACCAGCACCCCCTCGTCGGCGGCGGCGAGCATCTCGCGGTCGTTGAGCGAATCCCCCAACGCCACACTCCGCCAGCCTCCCTCCCCGGCACCCGGGGCGGTCTGCTGCACCAGCCGGAGAGCGTCTCCCTTGGTATGCTCCCCCTGCAGATGGAAGAAGCGGTCGCCGAGGGTGAACTGCATTCCCCCCTCTTCCGCCGCGGCCGCCCGGAAGGCGGCGAGTAGGGCGAGCCTGCCCTCCTCACCCCCCTCGGCTCCGGTCACCACGAAGGGTTCGGAGAAGGTACGGGCCTGCGCCTGACGGGCCTGGGACTCGGTCAGACCCGTCCGCACCACCACCTCGGCGATCGGCATCTCGGCCAACCCCCGCACCCGGATATCCAGCCGGGCGGCCAGGTCGGCCAGCCGCGCGATGAGTTCGGTCCGCGGGCGTCCCAGGATGACGCCCACCCGGCCGCCTTCCTCCTCCCGAAGCGGCCGGCCCTCCTCCACCGCCCACTGCCGTAACCCGGCGGCGAAGGGATGGTCTCCCGGCACGAAGATGGCGGCGCCGTTCTCAACGATACCGGGTCCCTCCAGTCCGAGGCGGTCCATGATCGGAACCAGTTCCTCGAGGGCCTTGCTGGTGGCCGGGATGACCGGCACCCCGATCCGGCGGCAGCGCTCCAGCGCAGGGGCGGCCGCCGCCGCACTGTAGTCGTGGTAGTCGAGCAGGGTGCCGTCGAGGTCGGTGAAGAGGAGCAGTCGCATCGTGCTCAGACCGGGCGGGTGAACAGGCGCAGGCCGCCGATCACGCCGAGGGCGGCCAGGGTCACCACCACCCCGGCAATCGCCACCCCGGCCATGATGGCCGGCAGGGCGTAACGGCGGCGGATCTTGAACAGGTAGGCGGCCACACAGCCGGTCCAGGCACCGGTGACCGGTAAGGGCACGGCCACGAAGAGCATCAGGCCGAGGGCTTCGTAGCGCTCCACCAGGGCGCTGCGGCTCCGCGTGCGCTCGAACAGCCAGGTGAAGAAGCGGTCCATGAGCGGCCACCGCCGGAGCAGCCGTTCGAGCGGTCCGAGCAGCCAGAGGATGGGTAGCACCGGGATGAGGTTCCCGAGCACCGCCAACAGATAGGCGGTGCTCCAGTGAAGTCCCCCGACCCAGAGCGCCCAGGGGATGGCCCCGCGCAGCTCGCTCACCGGCAGCATTGCGATCAGCACGGTCAGCAGGGCAGGCGACATCTCAGCCGTTCTCCGAAGGCCAGCCATGCCGTCCAACCAGCGGGACGAAGGTGCAGCCCACATCATCCCGGGCGCTGATCGCCGCTCCCTGGCGGGTCACGATCTTGAGCTGCTGGAACTCGGCTCCTCCGACCGGGATGACCAGTCTTCCCCCCTCGGGGAGGAGCTGATCACTGAGCGGCTGGGGGATCTCCGGGCTGCCGGCCGTCACCACGACGGCATCGAAGGGGGCGAAGGCGCTCCAGCCAATGGTCCCGTCGCCGATCCGCAGGGCGATGTTGTGGATGCCCAGCTCCTCCCAGACCCGGCGGGCCTTCATGGCCAGGGCGGGATGGCGCTCCACGGTGAAGACATTGCGGGCAATCCGGGCCAGAACGGCGGCCTGGTA
The DNA here is from genome assembly GCA_964519015.1 of uncultured Gemmatimonadota bacterium. Classification (GTDB taxonomy): domain Bacteria; phylum Blakebacterota; class Blakebacteria; order Blakebacterales; family CAYUVJ01; genus CAZFHZ01. The sequence goes on from CAZFHZ010000003.1 coordinate 42,259, forward strand.
GCCCGAGCCGGTCCCGATCTCGAGTACCTTCTCCCCCCCCTTCAGGGCCAGGCACTGGGTCATGAGCGCGACCATGTAGGGTTGGCTGATGGTCTGACCGTTACCGATAGGAAGGGGATGGTCGCCGTAGGCGCGCGGGGCCAGCGCCTTGTCGACGAAGAGGTGTCGGGGTACCTCCCGCATCGCCTGGAGCACCTTGAAGTCGGTGATGCCGCGCTTGAGGAGCTGCTCCTCCACCATGCGCTCCCGGTCGAGCGCGAAACGGTCGGTGCCGGCCGGACCGGTCATCCGCCCGCGGTGTCGCCGCCGGCCTGCGGCGGCCCGAGACGTTCCAGATCCCAGCTGCGCACTCGTTCCAGATCCCAGCTGCGCACTCGTTCCAGTCCCTCCTCGTGGGTCCAGTCGAGCCGCAGGGGGGCGACGCTGATGAAACCGTCTTCGATAGCCTGGAAATCGGAATCCGCCCCACCCTCCCAGGTCGGGTCCTGACCGCCGATCCAGTAGTAGGGGCGTCCCCGCGGATCGGTGTTGTGGAAGATCCCTTCGCGGAAGACCCGACGGCCGAGCCGGCACACCCGGATGCCGCGGGCCGACCCGGGCATACCGGCGGGCACGTTCACATTGAGCAGGTAGCCCCCCATCCCCTCCTCGGCCAGCATCCGTTCCACCACGGTGACCGACACTTCGGCTGCCTGGCGGAAATCGAACGCCCCATCGGCGTCCGGGGCCAGGCTGATCGCCACCGAACGGGCGCCCAGCAGGGTGCCCTCCACGGCGGCGGCCACCGTCCCGGAGTAGATGACGTCGTCCCCCAGGTTGCTCCCCTGGTTGATCCCGCTCACCACCACATCCGGCCGGCGGGGGAGCAGCCCGTGCATGCTGAGCATCACACAGTCGGTGGGAGTGCCGTCGACGGCGAATCGCCCCGCTCCCATCGGTACCATCCGCAACGGATGATGGAGCGTGAGGGCGTGACTGGCCGCCGACTGTTCCCGGTCGGGGGCGACCACGACTGTCCCCCAGTGGGCGGAGAGCGCTTCCTCGAGGGCGAGCAGACCGGTGGCGTGGATGCCGTCGTCATTGGTGAGGAGGATGAGGATATCGGAGGCTGTGCGGCTCACGGGACCTGTCTCCCCCGGTCGGGGGAATGGAAAAGGGCGCGATCCGCGGGGACCTGGAAGCCCACCGGGGACCCGCCCTGCAAGGATTGCAAGAATTGGTCGGGGCGACTGGATTTGAACCAGCGACCCCCTGAACCCCATTCAGGTGCGCTACCGGACTGCGCCACGCCCCGACAGACTCGGTAAATTAGGTCGACCATCCCAATCCGCAAGTCCTAACGGCCCTTCAGGCCGGTGCCGGTGGCGCCCCGGGCACGCCGACCCCGCCCCCCCCCTTTCTCGACCGGCAGGACGTCTCCCGGCAACTCGTCCACCATGCGGATGACATCCCGGATGTCCTCCCGGACACTCCGGAGCAGGTCGAGGATCCGGACCTCTTCGAACCCCAGTTCGAGCTGTTCGAGATAGGATTCCGAGGCCTGCAGGAGCTGGCGGCGCGCTCCTTCGATGGTGAAGCGGTCGTGATACAGGAGCTTCTTGATGAGGAAGAGGAGCTTGATGTCCTTCTCCCGGTAGGCGCGGTTCCCCCCCCGGTTCTTCATGGGCCGGAGCACCCCGAACTCCGTCTCCCAGTAACGGAGCACGTGAGGTTCCAGACCGGTGATCTCGGCCACCTCCGAGATGCTGTAGTAGACCTTGCCGACCTTGGTCACGCCCTACCCCCTGTGGTGCTCCAGCTCGGGCTTCAGGTCACGGGTCATGAGTTCCCGGACCGCCTCGGCGGCGCTCTTGGCTTCGAACAGGACCTGGTACATCGCCTCCGTGATGGGCATTTCGATCCCGTGTTTCTGAGCCAGTTCGCGGGCGCTCTGGACCGTGTTCACCCCCTCGGCCACCATGACCATCCCCGCCAGGGTCTGTTCGAGGGTCTTCCCCCGGCCGATCTGCTCCCCCACATGGCGGTTGCGCGAATGCCGGCTGATGCAGGTCGTGATGAGGTCCCCCATGCCCGAGAGCCCGGCGAAACTGCGGGGATCCGCACCCAGGTGAACGCCCAGTCGCGCGATCTCGGCCAGTCCCCGGGTGAGCAGGGCCCCCTTGGTGTTGTCCCCGAAGCCGAGACCGTCGAGCACACCGGAAGCGACCGCGATGACGTTCTTGAGCGAGCCGGCCAGTTCCACCCCGACCTGGTCGGGATTGGTGTAGACCCGGAAGGTCTCGGTGGCGAAGGCCTGCTGCACCACCTCGGCCGCCGTCCGGTCGGGGCTGGCGGCCACCACCGCGGTGGGGATCCGGCGGCTGACCTCCTCGGCATGGCTCGGCCCGGAGAGGGTGACGGTATGCCCCCGGAAGCGATCGGGGAGTTCCTGTTCCAGGATCTGGCTGACCCGCAGGCCGCTCCCCCGCTCGATCCCCTTGGCGGCGTTGACCACCACCGGGGTGCCGTGCAGATGCGGGGCGGCACTGCGGGCGGTGGCACGCACATGCACGGTGGGGACCACGAAGAGCACCAGTTCCGGGTCGGCCAGGGCGGCGGCCATATCGTTGGTGATGGCGATCGATTCCGGGATCGGGATCCCGGGGAGCATCGGCACGTTCTCACGCCTGGTCAGGAGCTGTGCGACCGCTTCCGGGAAGTACTCCCACAGGCTCACGGCATGGTCTCGCCCGTCGAGGAGTACCGCCAGAGCGGTACCCCAGGAACCTCCTCCCAGCACCGTGATCCTCATCGCTCCCCCTCCATCCCGGCGCCCTTGTCCCCTCCCCCGTCCCCCGCCCGTTCCAGACTCCCGCCCCGGCCCAACCGGGGTTCCACCCCCTTAAGCAGCCGCCCGATGTTGGTGCGGTGGGTGTAGAAGATGAAGAGGGCGATGACCGAGGTGAAGAGCACCAGCTCGATCGAAGTGCTCCCATCGGGCCGGGTCTGCCAGAGCCAGCTCACCAGTGGGAGGGTCAGAGCGGCGGCCAGACTCGCCACGCTCATGATCCGGACCGTCAGCAGAAGCACGATCCAGACCATCAGGGCGATGGCCACCGCTTTGGGCGCCACCGCGGCCAGCGCTCCGATCGTGGTGCCGACCCCCTTCCCTCCGTGGAAGCCGGCGAAGACCGTCCAGACGTGCCCTACCACCGCAGCCCCCCCGGCCAGCAGCTGGAGCAGCAGGGGGGAGAGGGGCGCCGGCGGTCCGAGTCCGATCCGGGTAGCCAGCAGGACGGCTCCCAGCCCCTTGCCCACGTCCACCAGGACGACGATCACCGCGGGGCCGAGTCCGAGGACCCGGTAGACGTTGGTCGCCCCGGCGTTCCCCGACCCGTGACGGCGGATGTCGATCCCCGCCTTGAGGCGTCCCACGATGATCGCGGTCGGGATGGATCCGAGCAGATAAGAGAGCAGCAGTACGGCCAGCAGCGTTGTCACAATCGCAGGCCTCGCGACAGGGAGGAACGATCGATCGGCGGCCGGATGTTAGGTCCGTGGACCCGGGCTGTCAAGACCGCCCGCGGAAACGCAAACGAAGGGGGGTCCCCTTGAAGCTAAACTGTTCTCGGATACGACGTTCGAGGAACCGCTTGAAGTTCGGCTTGACCTTCTCCGGAGCGTTCACAAAGAAGAGGAAGGTCGGGGGTTCGATACCGGCCTGGACCCCATAGTAGATCCGGGCCTCGCCGAGCGCCGGCGTGATCGCCTCCTGCCCGTGGACCACACCATCCATGAAGGTGTTGAAGACGGAGGTGGTGACCCGGCGACGTCGTGCCTGGCCGGCCGCCACCGCCAGCTCGAGTGCCCGCACCACCCGCTGGCGGTTGGTCGCCGAGATGAAGACCACCGGGATGTAGGGAGCGAAGGGGATCTGGCGACGCAGCTCCTTCTCGTACGCCTCGGCGGTGCCGGTCTCCTTCTCGATCAGGTCCCACTTGTTGACGGTGACGACCGCCCCCTTCCCCCGCGCCAGGATCCGTTCCAGTATGCGTATGTCCTGGTCGCTGATACCGGACACCGCGTCGGTCAGCAGGAGCGCCACATCGCAGCGGTCGAGACTCTGGAGGGCCCGCAGGGCGCTGTAGTACTCCACGCTTTCCTTCACCCGGGTGCGCCGGCGCAGACCGGCCGTATCGATCAGTACCAGCGGCCGCCCCGCCAGATCGACCTCGATGTCGGAGGAATCCCGGGTGGTGCCCGACTCCGGGCTGGTGATCACCCGCTCCCGCCCGACCACCGCGTTCACGAAGGAGGATTTCCCGACGTTGGGTCGCCCGAGCACGGCGATCAGCAGCGGCGGTCCTTCGGCCTCCCCGGGACTCGCTTCCGCATGACCGGCGGTCCGAACCCGGGCCGCGCGGCGAGCGGTCTCGTCGAGCGCCGCCCGGGCCACCTGTTCCTGGAGGGCGAGGGCCTCACCCGCCTCCCGATCCGGAGCGGGGAGCGCTTCCATCAGGGCATCGAGCAGGTCTCCGCTGCCGCGTCCCGACATGGCCGAGACCGCCAGGGGCATGCCCAGGCCGAGGGCGTGGAACTCGTGGATGTCCAGGACCTGGCCGGCGTCATCCACCTTGTTCACGGCCAGCACCACCGGACGGTGGGATCGGCGCAGGAGGTGGGCGACCGCCTGGTCGAGGGTGGTCAGTCCGGCCGTCACCTCGACCACGAAGAGCACGACGGCGGCTTCCTCGACCGCCACCATGGCCTGTGCCCGGACCGCGCTCTCCATCGGGTCTTCCGAGCCGGGGACCAGCCCGCCCGTGTCGACCAGCCGGAACCGGACCCCCGACCACTCGGTGTGGGCGTAGACGCGGTCGCGGGTCACGCCGGGCATATCGTCGACCACCGCCTGACGCCGTCGGACGAGGCGGTTGAAGAGAGTCGACTTGCCGACGTTGGGCCGGCCGACGATGGCGATCAGGGGGGGGAGAGTCATGACGGAGTCGAAGTCGCCCGGGCAGCCGCGATCAGGTCGGCGGCCAGGTCGTAGCTTCCCCGGCGGGTCGGACAGGGGCGGGCGGCGGCGAAGGCCTCCAGGGTAACATCGTCCAGGAAGAGCCCCTCCTCGTTGGTACAGTTACCGGGCAGGAGCAGCAGGTCGACCCCGGTCAGGTCGATGCCTTCCAGCGCCTGCTCGAGGCAGCGACTGGTCAACAGACCGGCCGTGGTGATGGCCGGACCGAAGAAGGTGTTGGTCACCGTGAGCAGGCGCAGTTCCAGGCCGGGTAATCCCTCCAGATCGGAGAGCAGGTGCCGGCGGAAGAGCTCGGCCCCCATCACCCCGGTCGCGGACACCACGCGCAACGGCCGGCGGCTGGCCGCCGCCCGCCGGGCGAGTGCCCGCTGGAGTTCCCCCTGCCCCCGGGCAAAATCGGTCACGAAGGAGGCCGCCATACCCACCCCGTTCTCCAACTGGTCTAGCTCCTCGTACCAGTCCAGCCCGGGCAGAGGGAGGCCGGAAGCGAGGAAGAACTCGTCGGCCGGGAAGACCAGGCCGGTCCCCAGTCGTTGCTGGAAGCGGGCGCGCCAGCGCTCGCAGGCCGCTACCACCCCGCGCATCTCCTCACCGGTGAGCCCGCGCAGATGGGTCAGCCCCCGGCGATGGGCGGTCAGTCCGACCGGCACCAGGGCCACCGTGCGCACCCCGGGATGTCGCCCGGCCAGGTCGTGGACCGTCTTCTCCAGCTGGTCACCATCGTTCCAGCCGGGGACCACCACCACCTGGGTATGGACCTGGATACCGGCATCGAGCAACCGCTGCAGCCGTTCCAGGATCTCCCCGGAGTGTCGGCCGCGCAGCATCCGGCGGCGCAGTTCGGGGTCGGTGGCGTGCACCGACACGTACATCGGGCTCAACCGTTGTTCCATGATCCGACGGAAGTCGTTCTCGCTCAGGTTGTCGAGGGTGATGTAGTTGCCGTGCAGGAAGGAGAGGCGGAAGTCCTCGTCCTGCACCATCAGCGAGGCCCGCACGCCGTCGGGGTTCTGGTGGACGAAACAGAAGACACAGTCATCACCACACCAGCGGGTCTCCAGGGGGTCGAAATCGAGTCCCAGATCCTCCCGGTAGCCCTTGGTCAGCCGGTGCTCGGTGATCTCTTCCGCCCGCTGCACGCGCACCACCGGATCCTCCTCCGCCCCGTGGAAGAGCAGGTCGAGGTGGTCGCGCACCGGTTGGTTGTTGATGGCCAGCAGACGATCCCCGGCCTGGATCCCGGCCCGGTCGGCCGGGCTCTCCGGCCGGATCCCCCGAACGGTCAGGCTCATGGGACGGCCTCTTCGATCCCCGGCACCGCCGGGACGGGAACGGCCAAGGGGCGCCGGGCACCCTTTGGCCGTCGGGTGGGATGGAGCGGGCGACCGGGCTCGAACCGGCGACCTGCAGCTTGGGAAGCTGCTACTCTACCAACTGAGTTACGCCCGCTTCAGAGCGTCTCAAAATATGCGGGGGCGCCCCGGACGGTGTCAACCCCCGCTACGGGCGGAAAGGGGCGGCCCGGCGACGTGATCCGATCCGGGGGGGGGGGGGGGGGGCAAAAAAAAACCCCCGGGGGGGGGGGTAAAACCAGGTTGGGGGGGGGGACCCCCGCCCCCCCCCCCCCCCCGCGGGGGCCCCGGCCCCGCCCGCCGCCGCGCCCCCCGGCGGGGGGGGGGCGGCCGCCTTGACACTCCCCCGGGGGGGTCGGATACTCCCTGGTGAGGGGGAGCTCCACCGGCCCCCTGACCCACCCCCGCCGGGGAGCCTGAGCATGGACCGGAATCTGCGCCTGAGCGGCTCATCGCTCCTGCTGCTGGGCGTACTGCTGGTGGCTCCCGCCCCGGTCCGGGCCCAGCGGGACGTCCGAGAGATCTCCCGTGATCATTCCACGACCATGAACGCGGGCGATCTCAACATCACCTTCATCTACCTCCACCGGGACAGCACCGAAGTAGCCCAGCTCGTGCTCACCACCGAGGAGTATCAGCGCTACGACCGGGAGCGCCGGCTCCTCCCCAAGAAGGGTTCCCTGCTGGCGGTTCGGATCAGGGCCTACCGCGACACCCGCTTCGACCCCACCCAGATCGTGCTCACCCAGCGGGAGGCCACCCAGATGGTGGGCTTCCAGGACGTGGTGGACGTGCAGGGGATGTTCACCAGCACGATCCGCCGGGGAGACACCGCTTCCGGTTTCATCAAGGTGAAGGAGCAGATCGACTTCCGCCGCTCCGTCACGCTGCGCTACGAGATGACGCGGAACGAGTTCCTGCTGCCGCTCAAATGGCGGCAGAAGTACTTCCAGTTCCTCGACGCACCGGGGCGCTGAACCGCCGACCCACCCCCCACCCCGCTCAGGAGTCCAGGAAACGCTCCCAGGCCCGCAGCACGGCCGCCGCGGTTTCGGTCGGTCCGTCCCCCGCTCGCAGCTTCAGCCGGACCACGTCCGGCAGGGGACGGAACCAGGTGAGCTGACGCTTGGCGAAGTTGCGGTGCTCCCGGCGGATCTCACGCCGGGCCTCATCGAGCGTGATCTCCCCGGCCAGCACGTCGAAGAGCCGGGCGTAGCCCAGTCCGGTCAAGCCCGGGACCCCAGGGGACACCCCCGCCTGCCTCAAGACCCGGGCCTCCTCCAGCCAGCCGGCTTCCAGCAGGCCGTCCACCCGCTCCTCGATCCGCCGGTAGAGGTCGCCCCGCTCGCGCTCGAGCACGATCCGGCACCAGCGGGCTTCGATCGGAGCGGGGGAGGTGCCTCCGGCCTGCAGGGAGGAGAGGGGGATCCCGTGTACTTCCAGCACCTCCAGGCCCCGCAGGATGCGCTGCGTGTCGGTGGCGGGGACCGACCCGGCCCAATCGGGGTCACGCGCGGCCAGCTCGGCCCGCAGGGCGGCGATACCTTCCTCCCGCAGCCGCTGCTGCAGTCCGGCGCGCACCCGGCGGCGCCGCCGGGGGTCGCTCGCCGGTTCAAGGAAGAGCCCTTCGGTGAGCGCCTTGAGGTAGAGCCCGCTCCCTCCCACCACCATCGGCTGCCGTCCTCGCCCCCGGATGGCCTCGATCAACGCTCCCGCCCGGAAGGCGAAGGCACCGGCCGACCAGGGCTCCTCCACCTCGAGTACTCCGACCAGATGATGGGGGATCCTGGCCAGGAGGGCCGGCGGGGGGGCGGCGGTGCCGATGGCCAGGCCCCGATAGACCTGCCGCGAGTCGGCCGAGACGATCTCGCCGTCCAGGCGCTCGGCCACGAGCACGGCCGCCTCACTCTTGCCGACCCCGGTGGGGCCGGTGATCAGGAGTACCGCGGGGGGAGCGTGGCCGGCCACGGACGGCCTCAGCGCCCGAAACGCCGGTCGAGTTCGTCGAGGGTCAGCACGAAGTGGGTGGGCCGCCCGTGGGGACAGACCTGCGGCCGTTCGCAGGCGAAGAGCCGGTCCACCAGGGCGCGCCGTTCGTCCGGGTCGAGCCGGTCCCCGAAACGGACCGCGGCGTGGCAGGCCAGGCTGGCGGCGATCTTCTCCTGGACCCCGCTTCCCTGCGAACCACGTTCGAGCAGATCGTCGAGCAGGGCCAGCAGGACCTCCTCCTCGCGCCCGGCCCGCTCCACCTCAGGGGGGACCGCTTCGATGGAGAGGGTGTTGCCGCCGAAGGGACGCACCGTGAAGCCCACCCGCTCCAGCAGCGGCCCCAGCTCATCCACCAGGGCGTACTGCTCCCCGCTCACGTCGAGCACGTGGGGGAAGAGGAGTTGCTGGCAGGATGCGGGAGTGCCGGTCAACCGGGCCAGCACCTCCTCGAACAGGATCCGCTCGTGCGCCGCATGCTGGTCGAGCACCAGCAGCCCCCCTTTGATCGGGGCGAGCAGATAGCGGCCGTGCACCTGCCAGATGACCGGCTCCAGGGGCACTTCGGCGCCCTCCCCGGCGACCGCGCCTCCCGGAGATGAGCCCTCCTCCCCCTCGGTCCCGAGGTAGGGGGCGAAGAGTTCCAGTGCGGCCTGCCGGGCCTGCTCCCCATCCTTCCCGAAGAGCGGGTCGTACCGCCAGGGATGGCCCTCGAGGACGCCGCTTCCTGCTCCCGGTCCGCCTCTTCCCTCCGGCCGGCGGTAGTCCCCGGCCGGAGCCAGCCGCAGCGGACGGGCGCCCAGTTCCCGGCTGAGGGCATCCCGCACCGAACCCAGGAGGAAGTCCCGCACGCCCGACTCGTCGCTGAAACGGACCTCCCGCTTGGCCGGATGAACGTTCACATCCACCTGTCCGGCCCCCAGCTCCAGGAAGAGACAGGCGAAGGGATAGTGGCCGGCGGGGAGCAACTCGCCGTAGCCGGTATAGAGCGCGTAGGAGAGACCGCGGTGGGCGATCGGACGCCCGTGTACGAAGAGATGGACCCCCTGCGAGGTGCGCCGGGCCGCCGTTGGGGCCCCCAGCAGGCCGTGCAGACGCCGGCCGCCCGAGGCGGCCGCCAGGGTGACCGCACCTTCCAGGGTGCGCCGGCCGAAGAGGGCCTGCGCGCGTTCCTTCAGCCCCTGCCCCGGCGGCAGGTCGAAGACCTCCCGCCCCTCGTGCTCCAGCCGGAAGCCGGTCTCCAGGCAGGCCAGCGCAGACTCGGAGACACTGCCGAGGACGTGACGGTATTCGGTCTGCGGGGCGCGCAGGAACTTGCGACGGGCGGGCACGTTGGCGAAGAGGTGCTCGACGCGGACCGTGGTCCCCCGCACCCGGGCCAGCGGCTCCTCCCCCCGGGGGAGCCCCCCCTCCACGATGAGCCGCACGCCCGGGCCCTCCCCCTCCCCCGTCTCCAGGACCAGGCGGCTGACGGCGGCGATACTGGGCAGGGCCTCCCCTCGGAAACCGAAGGTGTCCAGGGTCTCCAGGTCGCTCTCGCTGGCGATCTTGCTGGTGGCGTGGCGACGGAGGGCCAGGCGGGCTTCTTCGGGGCTCATCCCGCTGCCGTCGTCGGTCACCTCGATCCGGTCGCGACCCCCCGCGGCCAGCCGGACCTCCACCCGGTGCGCGCCGGCATCCAGGGCGTTCTCGATCAGTTCCTTCACCACCGAGGAGGGCCGCTCGACCACCTCGCCGGCGGCGATCTTATCCACGACCGGGTCGGGGAGGATGTGGATCCGCACGTTCATCTCAGCCGATCAGCACAGCGGCCAGCCCGACCGGCATGTCCCATTTCAGGACCCGGGCCAGTTCTCCGTACTCGTCGTGGGTGAGCGTTCGGGTGAGCCGGATCAGGACGTAGAGCACCGGGACCCCCACCCCGGCCAGGGCGACCAGGGCGTAACCGAGCCCCAACCAACCCAACAGGTGGGGGAGCGGCAGCGCGATCAGCAGCAGGACCAGGGTCAGCCGCACCGTCCGGCGGGCGGCCGTGGTACCGGCAGCGATCGGGAGGGTGCGTCGGCCGGCGGTGCGGTCGGCCGGTTCATCCTGCAGGTCCTTGACCACCTCCCGGGCCAGATGCATGAGGAAGGCCAGCCCCCCCGGGATCGCGCCGAAGAGACCCGTCCCGGCCGCCAGCCCCCCGAAGGGGAAGACCAGGCCGGAGACCACGGCCACGATCAGGTTCCCGACCAGCGGGATGCGCTTCCCCCAGAGGTCGTAGAAGACCACCCCGGCCACCGCCCCGAGGACGATCCAGCGGCAGACGGTGGGGAGCGGCCGGGCCGAAGCGAGCGCCCCGGCCAGCAGCAGCGCCCCCCAGAATCCCGCCAGGCCGGTCGGCACCAGGCCGCGCGGCAGGGGGCGGTGCGGTTTGTTCACCCGGTCGATGGCCACATCGGTCACGTCGTTGAGCACATTGCCACCGGCCGTTACCAGACCCGCGGCCAGGGCCGCCCAGCCCAGGCTGTGGGGAGCGAGGATCGGCCGGGGTCCGACCAGGGCTCCGACCCCGGCCGAGAGGGCGGCCAGCAGGACGTTGCCCGGTCGGATCAGCTGCAGCAGGGCGGAGATGCGGACCGGACCCCTCATCCCCCGATCCCCCCTGGTGGCACCACCGGCCCGATCGGACGCCGGCGGGCGTTGGGTGGGACCGGCAGATGAAAATCATCCGCTCCCCCCCCGGGGCGGAAGTCGCGGCGGACCACATCGAAGAGCACCTCCAGCCCGGTCCCGGGGTAGGAGACCTCGATGCTGCCGGGCAGCAGCACCCCGTTCTGACGTCGCCATCCGGTGTAGCGGCTCTGCCAGAGCATCTGGTCGAGGGGGTCGAGAAAGGCGGCACTGCGGAAGAGCATGTCCTCACCGAGGATGAGCAGCAGGTGGTTGCCGTCGGGCATCCGCACCCCGATCACGACCCGGCCGTTCCCGACATCGAACCGGTCGATCCCGTCGTAGAGGCGCGTCCAGTCCCGGCCGAGGGCGGGACCGAGCACCCATTCGCGGATCATGGAAGGATGGAGCGGGAAGCCGTTGATCGAGAGCATGGCGTCCGGATCGATCCGCCCCTCCAGTACGGTCTGCTCGGACGGGACCCAGATCCGGGCCTGCTCCCCGGTCAGGACCGCCTGGGTCACCGTCACCCCCATGAAGGCGGTGATATCGAAGCGGAAGGAATCGGGGGCGGCGTAGCGCACGACCACGTTCCCGGAGAGCGAACCCCCGTCGAGGCGGACCTGCAGGGTGCCGGTGGTCCGCATCCCGGTGACCGTTCCGGTCCGGGCGGTCGCCTCGCGGAGTACCCCCACCGGACCGAGTTCGAGCAGGTCTGGGGGAGGTACGTTCCGATACGGACGACCGGCACAGGCCGGGAGGATCAGGAGCGGGAGGAGCCGGTGGAGGATCGCCGGCAACGGGCCGCGGGAGAGGGCCGGAGCGGACATGGAAGGAATATACCCCCGGCTCCCGGGCTCACCAAGTCATGGGACCGGTGGCGGTCCGGGCCCCGGCCGGAAGCGTCCCGAGCCGAGCTGGTTGTCCAGTTCGACCAGCCAGAAGGCGGCCACCGTGTTGCGGGGATCGACCCGGTAGGCACTGCGGAAGGTCTCGCGGGCCTGATCGATGAGGCCGACCTCGAACTGGGTCCGGGCCAGGTAGACCAGCACGTTACCCGGGGGGGTGCGTGGATCGGTGACGGGGACGAGCGACTTCCCCTGCTCCGGGGACAATCGGGAGAGGATCTGCCGCAGTGCGGTCGGGTCGGCGGCCAGCCCGAGCAGTTGCCGGGTCTGATCCAGGGAGGCCAGGGCGAGGTCGTAACGTCCCTGGTCGTAGGCGACCTGGCCGTGCAGGTAGTGGTAGTAGCCCCGGTTCGAGACCAGCCGGTCGGCCGCCGCCGGCAGTACCTCCAGGAGCTGACCCGCCAGGTCGGAGGCATCGTAGAAGGCGGAACGGAGGGTGGCGTAAGCCTCGGTCAGCAGGTCGATGTAGGTGACGGTCCGGAGGGAATCGTCCGGTGTCCGGCGCCAGAGGCGGGCCGCCTCCTCCACCGCCGCCCGCTGTGCCACGACCCCGAAGCGCAGGGCGCGGTCGGCAGCGTGCGCATCGGCCGGAGCCGAGGTGCTCCAGGCCGCCGCCACGGAAGCGTGCAGGCGCGGCAGCGACTCTCCGCTCCCTTCCAGGTACTCATCCAGGTCGGTCAGTTCCCGGACGGTCGGGACTCGCCCGTCGAGATAGTCTTTCAGCGCCAGTCGTGTATTCCGCAGCGTCCGGTTCCGCTCGTCGAAACGCACATGCAGGGTGGCCTGGCGGTCGAGGAAGAAGGCGCGGGGCGCCCGGTATTCGAGGAAGGGGTGGTCGTCGGTGTTGATCCATCCCCCCAGGCTGTTGGCCTCGCCGACGCGGAGCGGACTCATGAGCTGCCGGCTGAGCAGCGTGAAGAGGCCGCGCAGGCCGATCCGGGCCAGGTCTCCGGCGACCGCCTCCCGTTCGAGGGCCTCGGCCGCCCGCGGGAAGTCCCAGACCGGGGGCTGCCGGGTGCCGACCAGCAGCAGGTCGGCGTTGCTCATGCTCCAGACGGTGACGAAGGGGAACACCTCGCCGAAGGTCAGCAGCACACAGGCGAGTGTCTCGTCGTCCTGCTCGTAGGCGTGGATCCACTGGGCGACCGCCCCGCCCGGTTCCAGCCGGTCGCGCAGGGTCCGGAAGTACTCAAGCGAAAAGAGACCGCCGATCCCGGCGATCCACGGGTTGCTCGGCTCCGAGAGGATGAGGTCGTACCGCGCGTCGGGACGGGTCAGCAGGAAGGTCTTGGCGTCCTGGGTGGCCAGCTCGGTCCGCGGGTCATCCAGCGGCCGGCCGTTGATGTGGTCGAAGAACCGGCTGGCGGCCACGACCCCCGGGGAGATCTCCACCACCTCGACCCGCTCCACCGGGTAGTGGAGCAGGTGGCCCGCCGTCTGGCCGCTCCCCAGTCCCACCACCAGCGCCCGACGGGCATCCGGTACCATGGCTGCGGGGATGGCGGCGATGAGTGTCTGGGTGATCTGGTCGTTGCGGAAGGTGCTCGCGTCCGCCTTCCCGTTCACCACCAGCGAGACCTCCTGCCCGGTGCGCAGCACGGCCACCGTGCCGTTGACATCCTCGGTGTAGAAGGCCACGTCGATCCGCTCCAGCTCCTCGCGGAAGCGCTCCGGCGTCACCTCCTCGCTCTGGTGCCACCGGAAGACCCCGGAAGCCAGGGCCCGCCGGTCCCAGGCGGGAGCGGCCACCAGGTAGAGCAGGAAGAGGAGGGCCATTGCGACCCCGATCCGCCTCAGCCGGAGGCCCCCCACCGCCGGATGGAGGGCCAGCAGACCGATCCCCACCGCCAGGTTGACCAGGATGCCGCACTCCATGGTCAGGCGCACGCCCAGCAGCGGGAGCATCACCAGGCCGCCCAGCAGTGCGCCCAGGATGGTACCGGCCGTGTTGACCGCGTAGACCTGTCCGACCGGCCAGCCCACCCGCTGCTGCAGCCGGGCTGCGACATCGGTGGCCAGCGGGAGCGCCGCCCCGGAGGCGATGGTGGGCGGCATCATCAGGAGCAGGCAGAAGAGGTACTTGAGCAGTTCATGGAGGTTGTAGCCGCCCGGCGTGCGCGCCACCATCTGCTGCAGGTCGAGGAAGAGATAGGGAAGCCGGGCATAGAGCGGCAGCGTGACCAGCAGCGCGACCCCGATCGCGGTCTGGGCGAGGGCGAACCAGAAAAAGGGCCGTCCCCCCCGGGCCAGCCGGCGGGCCAGCAGCGAGCCGAGCGCAATCCCGGTTATGAAGGCCGCCAGCATCAGGGTGAAGGAGTAGGTGCTGGAACCGAGGATGGTCGAGAGCAGACGGATCCAGGCGACCTCGTAGATCATCACGATGAAGCCGGAGAACCCCGCCCCCAGCACGGCCAGCCGGGCCAGCTGCAGCGTCCGCTCCGGTCCGATCCCGGGGAACTCCGAGAGCAGGAGGTCGGGAGTGGGGACCGGTCCGGTCCGGGGCGCCTCCCCCTCCGGCCCGGTGGCCGGGCGGACCAGGGCGCCGAAGCGCCAGGCCCCCAGCAGGCCCACCGCCACCACTTCGTTGATGAGGGCGGCGACGGTGAGGGTGGCCGCCAGTCCGAGCGCCGGGACCAGGAAGAAACCGGTGGCCAGGGCGCCGGTCACCGCGCCCAGACTGTTGATGAAGTAGAGGCCGGCCACCCCGCGACCGACCCGTTCGGGAAGCGCCACCGCCCCCCGGACCAGCAGCGGCAGCGTGCCCCCCATCAGGAACGTCGAAGGGCCCAGGAGCAGACCCGCCACCACCAGCTTGGCCAGGGTCCCCCCCACCCCATCGGCCCCCACCATAGAGGTCAGGCCGATGTAGAGTCCGCTCCCCAGCCGGAAGAGAAGGGGGAAGGCGAGCCCCCACAGTCCGATGGCCATCTCCAGGTAGGTGTAGAGCACCACCGGGTCGCGCACCCGGTCGACGATCCGCCCGAACGTCCAGGAGCCGAGCGCCAGTCCGCCCATATAGGCGGCCAGTACCAGTACGTGGGCCCAGGCGGTCCCGCCCACCACCAGGGTCAGGTAACGGGCCCACACGACCTCGTAGACCAGTCCCGCCGCCCCGGAGAGGAAGAAGGCGGTCCAGAGGGCCGGCAGGAACCAGCGGGTCGGGACGGTGGATCGGAGTGTATCCATGGGGTGGGAGTATGCTACGGCGGCGCCCGGCTGCAAACCCCCGGATGGGGGCCGGTGTTACCGTTCTCCCTGTACGCACCGCGCGCCGGCGGTGTAGTCCTATCCTTCGGACGGGTCGTGTCGGCCCGCCACGACACCGCCGACGGCCACTCCCGTGACGTATGGAGGACGACATGGCACTCATCATCGACGGAACCCATCTGACGGTCGACCAGGTCGTCGCCGTGGCCCGCCATGGAGAACCGGTGGCCCTAGATGAGGCCTCCGAGGAGCGGATCCGGGTCTGCCGGAAGATGATCGAACGCAAGCTCGCGGCCCGGGAGATCATATACGGCGTCAACACCGGCATCGGGGAGTTCTCCGAGACGGTGCTGAACGAGGAGGAGGTCCGCCAGTTCCAGCGCTACCTGGTCTACAACCATGCCGCCGGGATCGGGGAGCCCGCTCCCGCCGAGCACGTCCGGGCGGCCATGCTCAGCCGGGTCAACGTGCACGCCAAGGGGTGCAGCGCCATCCGGCTCGAGATCCCCCGCCTCTACCTCGAGATGCTCAACCGGGGGGTGACCCCCTACGTCTGCCGGAAAGGCTCGGTGGGGGCCAGCGGCGACCTCGCTCCCATGTCACAGATCGCGCTCTGTGCGATGGGGGAGGGTCAGGCCTGGTACCAGGGAGAGCTGCTGCCCGGCGCCGAAGCGCTCCGGCGGGCCGGTCTGGAACCGGTGGTCCTTCAGGCCCGGGATGGGCTGGCCGCCATCAACGGCTCCAACATGCTCAACGGCATGAACGCCCTCCATCTCTACGACATGGACCGCTGGTTGCGGCAGGCCGAGATCGCCGCCGCCATGACGCTCGAGGCGCTCGACGCCAACATGAAGCCGTACGACGAACGCCTTCACCGAGCGCGCGGCTTCGCCGGCGCGGTGCGCAGCGCCCGCTCCCTCCTGCGTTGTCTGGAGGGGAGCGAGACGCTCGAGGGGGGGAAGAAGAAGGTCCAGGACGCCTACTCGATGCGCAGCACCCCCCAAGTGATCGGGGCGGCCCACGACGCGGTGGCCTGGGCGCGCAGCCAGGTGGAGATCGAACTCAACGGTGTGGGGGACAATCCCATCTTCCTGGCCGACCAGGACACCGTTCTGACCGGCGCCAACTTCCAGGGCAGTCCGGTCTCTCTCCCCATGGACCTGGCCGGCACCGCCGTCACGATGGTCTCGGTGTTGAGCGAGCGCCGTCTCAACCGCCTGCTCAACCCCGCCCTCTCGGTCGGGCTCCCCCCCTTCCTGGCCGAGAAACCGGGTCTGTTCAGCGGCATGATGCTGAGCCAGTACACCGCCGGGACCCTGATCGTGGAACAGCGCATGCTCTCCGCCCCCGCTTCCTGCGCCTCCATCCCGGCCGCCGCCGACCAGGAGGACTTCGTCAGCATGGGAATGAACACCGCCCTCAAGAACGAGCAGATCCTGGAGAACGCCTGCGGGATACTGGGGATCGAGTTCATGGCCGCCGCCCAGGCCCTCGACCTGCGGGGGCGGCGTCTGGGCCGAGGGACCGCGGCCGCCCGCGAAGTGATCCGCCGTCACGTGACGCACCTCGGGGAGGACCGTCCCCTCTACCCGGACCATACCGAAATGGCCGCCCTGGTCGCTTCCGGCGAGATCCTGGAAGCAGTCGAAGCGGCGGTGGGTCCGCTTCTCTGAACCGGGAGGCCCGTGATGCCGGACGATCCGTTCGCCCTCTTCATAATCGTCCTGGTCGCCCTCGTCATCTTCTCCATCTTCTGGGCGATCCAGCAGGGCAAAGCCCGCCAGGTCGCCATCAAGGCGCTGGCCGGCCATCTCGGTTTCGAGTTCACTCCCGCGTGCGCCGGCGCTCCCGACCCGGAACTGGCCGGGTTCCGGCTCTTCGACCAGGGGCACTCCCGCCGCAGTTTCAACATCCTGCGGGGGGTCCTCGGCCGGGAGCAGGCCCTCATCTGCGACTACCAGTACACCACCGGCGGGGGGAAGAGCCGCCAGACCCACTCCTATGTCGTGACCGCTTTCCAGCTGGAGGGCCGCCGGCTGCCGCGCTTCGAGCTGCGCCCGGAGAACGTCTTTCACCGCATCGGTCAGGTGTTCGGCTACCAGGACATCGACTTCCAGGAGGACGAGGCGTTCTCGAAGATGTATCTGCTGCGGGGAGAGGATGAGCAGGCCGTGCGGGCGCTCTTCAAGAGCTACGTGCTGGACCACTTCAAGCGATCGGGAGGCTGGCATCTGGAGGGGAGTGACCGCTGGCTTATCGTCTGGAAGTCGGGGCGTCGGCCTCGACCGGAGGAACTGCGCGGGCGTCTGGAAGAGGCCCACGCGATCTGTGAGCTGCTCCGGACGTGACCTGAGTGCAGGGGTGGGCCGCCGTTCGGCTCAGGCGGCGGCCTCCTCCTCCCCGAAGCGCACCCCGACCACCTTGCTCACCCCCGGCTCCTCCATGGTGATGCCCAGGAAAGTGTCGGAAGACTCCATGGTCCGCTTGCTGTGCGTGATCAGGATGAACTGGGTGGTCTCCCCGAACTGTTCGAGTACCCGCAGGAAACGGCCGATGTTGGCCTCGTCCAGGGGTGCGTCCACCTCGTCCAGGATGCAGAAGGGGCTCGGCTTCACCAGGTAGATGGCGAAGAGCAGAGCGACCGCGGTCAGCGCCCGCTCCCCCCCCGAGAGGGCGGTCATGTTCTTCAGGATCTTCCCCTTCGGTCGGGCCACGATCTCGATGCGCGACTCGAGCGGGTCGGCCTCATCCCCCAGGTAGATGTCGGCCTCGCCCCCTTCGAAGAACTGCGAGTAGGTGCGCCGGAAGTTGGCCCGGATCGCCTCGAAGGTGGCCGTGAAGCGATTGCGGGCGGTCTTGTTGATCTTACGGATGGTCTGCTGCAGGTCGTCCCGGGCCGCCACCAGGTCGTCCCGCTGGACGGTCAGGAAGTCGAACCGTTTCTTCTCACTCTCGTATTCCTCCAGGGCGAGCAGGTTGACCGGGCCGAGCTTGTCGAGCCGCTCCTTGAGGGTGCGCACCTCCTCGTCGAGCGCCTCGTATTCCGGGGGTTCCTCCCCTTCGGCCAGCAGCTGCGACTCCTCGACGGCGGCCAGGTCGATGTCGTACTCCTCGCGGATGCGTTCGGCCAGATGTTCCCGTCGCCCGTTCAGGTCGTGCAGGCGCAGCTCCAGGGAGTGGATGCGCTCCTGCTGTTCCTCCCGGTCACGACGTTCCCGTCGCAGCTCCTCCTCCATCTCGGCCAGGCTGTTCCGATGGGCGTAGAAGGCCGATTCCCGTTCCGAGAGATCGGCCTCCAGCCGGAGCCGGACTTCGCGGCGGCCGGCCAGGTCCCCTTCCTTCTCTTCCATGACCCGGGTCAGGCCGGCGGCCGCGGCCTCCGACTCCTCCGCTTCGCCCCGTCGCCGCACCGCGGCCTGGTCGAGTTCGTCGGCGCTCTCCAGCAGCCGGTGCCGTTCCCGTTCCAGTCCTTCGATCCGGTGCTCCGCCCGGACCCGGCCCAACCGGACCTCCTGCTGCATCTGGCGGTCGCGGTCACGCTCCCCGGTCAGGATCCGCACGGTCCGGGTCTGCGCCTCCATCTGTCCGCCCAGCTGCCCGCTCTCCTCGAGCGCCTGGGTCAGCAGCGGGCTCAACTTCTCCAGCTCGGTGACGTCCTCCCCCAGCTCGGTCTCCTCGTCGGTGATCCGCACCCGCAGGTCCTCGGCCCGCTCTTTCAGCCCGACGTGCCGCGACTGGGCGTTCCCCTGAGCCCGTTCCTGTTCGTGCAGGAGCTCATCCAGCCCCTCCAGGTCGGTCCGGACCGCGGTCGTGCGCGCCTTCAGGGTCTCCAGCCGGTCCAGTTCCGAGGTCAGCGCCTCTTCCGCCTCCCGCAGCGCCCGGCGCAGCCGTTCCTGTTCCTCCTCCAGCGACTGCAGCCGGCGCCGGCGGGCGAGCAGGCCCTCGTCGGCTCCGTGTTCGGCCGCCCGGCCCGCCCGCACTACTCCGGCCGGCGCGACCATCTCCCCGGCCGGGGTCACCAGGGTCCAGCCGACGACACCGGCCCGGGAGGCCAGGGCCAGGGCCCGGCCCAGGTCGGTCACCAGCAGAACCCGTCCGAGCAGCCGGCGGGCCACTCGCGCTTCCATCCCCTCCCCGCGCACCGCTTCGGCCAGCGGTCGCAGCACTCCCTCCTCCGGGCCGGCCCAGGCCGGCGGATGGAAGGTCCGCGGTGTGGCCAGGTGCGCCGCCAGCATCACCGCCCGCCCGCCCCGATCCAGCCCATCCAGTCGCGCCACCGCCCGTTCGAGGGCGGACTGGTCGGCAACCAGCAGTCCTTCGAGGGCGGGTCCGAGTGCCGCTTCGACCGCCGTCACGGCGTCCGGTTCGACCTGGAGGGTCTCGGCCAGCAGTCCCGCGATCCCCTCCCCCCCCTCCGTCCTCAGACGGCGGGCGGCCTCCCCCACCCCCTCCAGCCGCTCGAGCAGACCGCGGACCACGTCCCCTTCCGCCAGGGCGGCTTTCAGGCTGCCTTCCAGCTCGGCCCGCTGGTCGCCCAGGCGACGCAGCTCCCCGGAGCAGGTCTCCCGCAGCCGGTCGACCTCCTCACGCTCTTCCACCAGGGTGGCGCGGCGCTCCCGGATCTCACGCAGGCGCTGACCGATCGCCGCGCTCTCCCGTTCCGACTGCTCGGCTTCGGTCAGCGCCTCCACCTGCTGAAGCCGCAATCCCTCCAGCCGGCGCCGGCGCTCGCTGACCTTGTACTGGAGGAACTCCGCGCGCTGGGCCTCGTCCTGATAGTAGTGACTGGCCCGGGCATGACGGTCGGTCAACTCGTCCAGTCCGCGCTGGGTATCCGCCAGCCGTTCCTCCACCACCGCCAGCGAGGCGCCCACCTGTTCTTCCCGCTCCCGATGTTCCTCCAGGTCGGTCCGCGCCTGGGCGATCTCACTGGTCAACCGCTCGCTCTCCGAGAGGGCATGCTGCCGGCGGCGGTCCATCTCCTCGGCTTCGCTGCGTCCACGCCGCGCCGACTCCTCGGCCGCCGTCCGCCGTTCGCGCAGGGCGATCAGTTCCGTCTCCACCTGGCGCGCCGCTTCCCGGGCCTGGTCCACCTCCAGCTGGAGGGCGGATAGGGCCTTCTCCAGGTCGAGGGCCTGCCGGTGCGCCTCGGCCACCGCGGCCTCCTTCTGAGCGAGCCCGGCCCCCGTCCCCTGCCGGGTGTCGCGCAGCAGGCGGATCTCCTCACGCAGTGGTTTCATCTCCTCGTCGATACGGCGGTCGCGCAGCAGGCCCAGGTGGACCTCGGCGATCGAGAGCCGGTCGCGGGTCTTCTGGAACCGCCGGGCCCGGCTCACCTGACGCTGCAGGCTGCGGACGTTCTTCTCCACCTCGGCGATCACATCCCCCAGGCGGAGCAGGTCCTGCTCGGTGTTCTTCAGCTTCCCCTGAGTCTCGCGGCGACGGCTCTTATACTTCTGGATGCCGGCGGCCTCCTCGAAAAGCAGGCGCCGTTCTTCCGCCTTGTCGCTGATGATGATGTCGACCATCTCCTGCTGGATCACCGAGTAGGCGTTGTTGGACACCCCGGTGTCCATGAAGAGGTCGTGGATGTCGCGCAGGCGGCTGGGCTGCCGGTTGATCAGGTACTCCCCCTGCCCGTCCCGGAAGACGCGGCGGGTGATGGTGACCTCGGGGCTGTCGATGGGCAGGCGCCCCTCGGCGTCCTCGACGGTCAGGGAGACCTCGGCGAAGGAGAGCGGCTTGCGCTCGGCCGACCCGTTGAAGATCACGTCCTCCATCGTCTTGCCGCGGATTGCGGTGGGCTTCTGCTCCCCCAGCACCCACTTGATCGCGTCGACGACGTTGGTCTTCCCGCACCCGTTCGGGCCCACCACGGCGGTCATGCCCGGAGCGAAGGGGATCTCCACCTTGTCGGCGAAGGACTTGAATCCGAAGATGCTCAACTTGGAGAGACGCAAACGCTGCTCCCGGTCCTATCGTTTGACGGCGGCCCGCTTCACCGCCCGGGCCACCAGAGCGGGCAGACGGCGCTCCTGGTCGGGCAGAACCGACCGGAGCTCCAGGATGACTTCTTCCTCCGACACGCGCGCGATCACCGGGGGGGAACCGGCCCGGAGGGCCCGCTCCAGCCGGGCGGCGGTCACGCCACCCCCTTGTGGTGTCAGGACGATGCCCCAGCCCGGCAGGGTCACCTCCGGGCTGGAGCCCCCGCCCAGAGCCCCCCGGGTGGCGGCGGTCCGCACGCGCACCATCCGGCCCGCGCCCGCTTCCCGCAGGGCCTCCGGCAGCGCCCGGGCGAGGGCCCGGGCCCGCGCCTTCAATTCCCCCTCCGGCGTCCGGGCCAGCCGGCGCACGGGCACTTGCATGTCCTCTTCCCCGGTCAGGTAGAGACGCAGGGTCGCTTCCAGGGCGGCGATCTGCAGTTTCTCGAGCCGCACCGCCCGGGCCAGCGGGTTGACCTTCAGACGGGCCACCCACTCCTCTTCCCCCAGCACGATCCCGGCCTGGGGGCCGCCCAGCAGCTTGTCCCCGCTGCAGGTCACCAGGGTCACCCCCGCCTCCAGCGAGGCGGCCACGGTCGGCTCGTCGGGCGCTCCCAGCGACCCCGGATCCTCGAGCACCCCGCTCCCCTGGTCGTCGAGCACCGGGACGCCGCGGCGGCGGCCGAGTTCGGCCAGATCGGCCAGCGGGACCTGGTGCACGAACCCCTGCTGGAGGAAATTGCTCTGGTGGACATGGAGGATGAGCGCGGTGCGCCGTCCGATCGCCCGCTCGTAGTCCTTCAGGTGGGTCTTGTTGGTGGTCCCCACCTCGACCATGCGGGCCCCGCTGCGGGCCATGATCTCGGGCATGCGGAAGGATCCGCCGATCTCGATCAGGTGGCCGCGGCTGACGATCACCTCCCGTCCCTCGGCCAGGGTGTTGAGCGCCAGCAGCACCGCGGCGGCGTTGTTGTTGACCGCCAGGGCGGCCTCCGCCCCGGTGAAGACGGTCAGGAGTTCCTCCAGCCGGGCCAGCCGGCTCCCCCGGGTACCCGCCGTCAGGCCGTATTCCAGGTCGGTGTAGCCGGCGGCGGCCCGGACCAAGGCCTGCACGGCCTCCCCGGCCAGCGGGGCACGCCCCAGGTTGGTGTGCAGCAGTACCCCGGTAGCGTTGATCACCGGACGGGGATGCGGTTCGAGCAGGCGCTTGGCGGCGGCCGCCGCCTCCCGGCGGGCCCGGGCCGAGGCCTCCGCGCGGTCGGTCGGGCGCCATCGGCCGGCCTCGATGTCCGCGCGCAGACCGGCCAGCACCCTTCGGACCAGGTTCGTCCGGGCGGCCCCGCTCAGACGGGCACCCGGGCCGGAGGTAAGCACCGCCAGCACCTCGTCGGTCGGCGGCAGATGCCGCAGCAGGGTCCGTGGATCCTTGTTCGAGGGCCTGCTCATACCCGGAAGGTAACCGTGCGAACCGACAGGAATACGGGGAAATTCAGGGTTGCCTCCCGCTCCTCCATCCTGCAAACTCTATAGTCCCTGACGGGCGAGAGTAGCTCAGCTGGTAGAGCTTCACGTTGCCAACGTGAGGGTCGCGGGTTCGAGTCCCGTCTCTCGCTCCAAAATGAAGCCCGGAGGCCAGGTGGCCTCCGGGCTCTTTTCATCCCCAACTCCTCCCCGGGGGCCGGCGAGCCGGCTCCCCCCGGTCGCCGGTTATCCGGTTCCGACCGGTCACTCCTTCGCCGTTCAGCGCCCCCGGCCGATGCGCTGCCCGCGCTGGGTCACCTCGGGGTTCTTGTCCAGCTTGACCATGGCCGGCATGTTCCCCAGTTCGATCGCGCTGGCATAGACGAACTTGACCACCCGAGTCATCTTGTCGAAGTCGCACAGGGCGATCTCGTCGGCCGGCGTGTGCAGCTCCTCGGTGATGTCGGAGAAGAAGAAGGTGGCCGGGATGCTGTAACTATGGAAGGCGTAGTGGTCGCTCTGACCGTGGTAGTTCCCCCTCATCTCCGGATCGTTGTACTTGTCGTCGATCTTGATGAATCCGAGCCGGTCGGCCACCCGGCGGTGGGCGGCGTCGAGTTCCGACGAGTAGAAATGGGAGCCGATCAGGCAGATGCTGGCCGGGTCGTTGCGCGAGATCATGTCCATCTGGAGCATGGCGTCGATCTGCTCCAGCGGCACCGGGGAGTGCTCCACGAAGTAGTACGATCCCCGCAGTCCCTTCTCCTCCCCGGCCCACCAGGCCAGGATGACCGAGCGCTTCGGCCGGTTGATCGTCAGCGCCTGGGCGATCTCGAGCAGGGCCACCGCGCCCGAGCCGTTGTCGTCCGCCCCGTTGCAGATGCTGTCGGGGTAGGCCCCGCGGCGGATGCCGATGTGGTCGTAGTGGCCGCCGATGACGATGTACTCGTTCTTCAGCACCGGGTCGGAACCTTCCACCAGGGCCACCACGTTCTGGGTGTGCTCGGGAGCGGTGACCGACTTCAGGTCAATCTGGGCCTGCCGGCCGGTCAGCACCCGGCCCGGCACCCGCTCCCCCTGGGCGAGTTGAGCGAACATGGCGTCCAGTTCGGTCTTCGGGATCCCCAGGACCGCCGTGGCCGTGGCCTGCCGCAGGCTCAGCATGGGCACGCCTCCCCCACCGAAGCCGCCCCCGCCCCCGGGGCGGGCCGCCTGCCCCTCCCGGGCCGGCCAGGTCACGCTTTCCGGGGTCGGGAAGGAGGCCCCGGCCGCCGCCATACGGGCCTCATCGGCCGGTGAGATGACCGAAAGCACGGCCACCGCTCCCTGCCGGGCCGGGGTCATGGCCCGGGCCATTCCGGCCATCCCGCGCCGGCCCTGCTGCCCGCTCCGCAGCGGGTGGTCGGCGGGCAGTTCGCCGTTGAGCAGCACGACCACCTTCCCCTGCAAGTCGAGCCCCGCGTAGTCGTCCCACCCCTGGTCGGGGGCGCTCAGGCCCAGCCCGACCAGGACCAGCTCCCCGGAGACCGAGGCGGCGGTGGCCCCGCTGGCCCCGAAGTCGGCCGGATAGCGGAAGGTACGCCCGCCCACCTGCAGGGTCGAAGCCGGGGAGAGGGAGACTTTCTGCAGCGGGATGGTCTGGAAAAAGGAACCGCCGGGCATCATCGGCTTCAGCCCGTAGCTCTCGATCCGGGTAGCGAAGTAGGCGGCCGAGGCGTTGAGCCCGGGGGAAGGAGTGTCGCGTCCCATCAGGGCGTCGGAGGCGATGAAGCTCAGGTGGAGCTTGAGTTCACCGGCCGTGATCGAATCGAGGGCCTGCTGCTGAGCGAACAGGGTCGAAGGGAGCAGGAGCAGCAACGCCAGGGCGGCGAATAATAAGTGCGGGGATCGACGGGACATCGGAGGCCTCCGGGGGTCGATGTGACGGGTCTGTTCCTCTCCTTATACGACACCCGGCCCGGGGGGGATATTGCGATATTCAATCCGGAACGTAGCACGGGGGGTCGCGTCGGCTCCGGACCCGGGAAGTGTGAGCGTTCCAGAAGCCGGGGACATTTCCCCTCATCTGTCGGGCCTGATATGATGAGCCGGCCATGATCGTCCCCCGCACGCCCGAACCCGTTCCCGCCCTGGCCGCTCCCGACCCGGCCCTCGAGGTCATGGGCCCGCGCCGGCGCTTCGGCCTGTTCGCCGGTCCCCTCCTCTTCACACTGGTCCTGGCCGTGCCCATCGGAGGCCTCGACCGGGCGGCCCAGGGGGTGCTGGCGGTGGGCTGCCTGATGGCCGTCTGGTGGCTGACCGAGGCACTCCCCCTGGCCGCCACCTCGCTGCTGCCCATCCCCCTCTTCCCCCTGCTGGGGATCAAGAGCACGGCCGCCACCACTCCCGCCTACATGGACCGCAATATCGTCCTCTTCATGGGGGGGTTCTTCATCGCCATGGCCATGCAGCGCTGGCGGCTCCACCGGCGCATCGCCCTGCGGATCGTCTCGGCCGTCGGCACCGGCGGGCGGCGGCTGGTGCTCGGATTCATGGTAGCCACCGCCTTCCTGAGCATGTGGATCTCTAACACGGCAACCGCGATGATGATGCTCCCGATCGCCCTGGCCGTGATCCTGGAGATCGCCCCCGACCTGCACGAGCCCCACCCGGAAAAGGGACTGCGGAGCGTCAGTGAGGACCCGACCGCGGCCGCCCTGCTGCTGGGCGTCGCCTACGCCGCCAGCATCGGCGGGATCGCCACCCTGGTCGGGACGCCCCCCAACATCGTCTTCGCCACCGCCCTGACCACCCTCTACCCCGGCGCCCCCCCGGTGGGCTTCTTCCAGTGGATGATGGTGGGACTGCCCCTGTCGGCGCTCTTCCTCTTCCTGGGCTGGCTCTACCTGACCCGCATCGCCTGGAAGGTGCCCCGGGAAGCGGTCAGTCAGGGAAGCGTGGAGAGTCTGAGGGAGCAGCGGCTCGCCCTGGGGCCGCTCAGCCGGGGGGAACTGGGTGTGGCGGTCATCTTCCTGCTCACCGCCGTGGCCTGGGTCTGGCGGGCCGACCTGGAGTTCGGGGTGGTGACCATCCCGGGCTGGACGACCCTGCTCCACCTCGAGGGGGTGGACGATGCCACGGTGGCCGTCGCCGCCGCCATCCTCCTCTTCGCCCTCCCGACCAGTCTGAAGGAAGGACACTTCCTGCTCGACTGGCACTGGGCCCGGCGCATCCCCTGGGGGGTGCTGCTCCTCTTCGGCGGCGGGATCGCCCTGGCCGGGGGCTTCGCCGAGACCGGCCTGGCCGCCTGGGTGGGCACCCGGCTCCAGGTGCTCGGTCGGGTCCCCATCCTGGTCATGGTGATCCTGGTCTGCACCCTGATCACCTTCCTGACCGAGGTCACGAGCAACACCGCGACCGCCACCGTCTTCATGCCGGTGATGGCGGCCACCGCCGTGGCCCTGGGACAGAATCCCCTCCTGCTGATGATCCCGGCGGCCATCTCGGCCTCCTGCGCCTTCATGCTGCCGGTAGCCACCCCACCCAACGCCATCATCTTCGGCTCCGGGCGCATCACCCTGCCCGAGATGGCCCGGACGGGTTTCGCCATGAACTGGCTGGGGGTGGTGCTCATCACGATCCTGGTCTACCTGATCGCCATCCCCGTCTTCGGGATCGTGCTGGGCGCCCTCCCCCCCTGGGTCTAGGATCGGGCACCACCACCTGGTATCCGGAGGAGTTTGCATGCCTCGCGAAACACGTAACCGCCGTCGCACCGGCCTGCTCGGGGCCGGTCTCATCAGTACCGTTCTCTTCCTCTTCTCCTCTTTCGGACCGGCCCGGCGTGGTCTCACCACCTCCTTCCCGCCCGGTAGCGCCGCGGTCGAGGAGTGCACGGTCGGGGTCGCGACCGGCCGGGCCACCCGCGACGGCCGCCCCATGATCTGGAAGACGCGCGATGCCCCCGGCACCGACAACGAGGTGGTCTGGGTGACCTCCGCCCCGATCCATTACCTGGCCGTGGTGGACGCCGGTTCCCCTTCCGCCTGGATGGGGCTCAACGAGCGGGGATTCGCCATCCTGAACTCCGCCTCCTCCGACCTGCCCGGCGGCCGCGGTACCGGCAACGGCCAGGTGATGAGTCAGGTGCTGGGCACCTGCTCATCGGTGGCGGAGTTCGAAGCCTACCTGGAGCGCACCAACACCACCGGCCGCAGCACCCAGGCGAACTACCTGGTCCTGGATGCCGGCGGAGCGGTGGCGATCTACGAGACAGCCGGGAACGCCTACTGGAAGTACGACGCCAACGACCCCCAGACCGCCCCCTACGGCTACTTGGTCAAGACCAACTTCGCCTTTCACGGCGGCGGTCAGGGGGGGATCGAGCGCTACCATCGCACCTCGCGGCTGGTGCCGGGCTACCACGCCGCCGACCGGCTCGAGCCCCGCAGCATCCTGCGGCAGCAGATGCGCGACTTCGCCCGGCCGACCGGGGAATCCCTGCCGGTGCCGTTCGAGGGGAGCTGGGAACCGGACCGACCGGCCGGCTACATCCACGTGGACAAGAGTATCTGCCGGACCAGTTCGGTCTCGGCGGCCGTCATGCAGGGGGTGAAGCCGGGGGAGCCGCCCACCCTCTCCACCTTCTGGGTCATGCTGGGCCAGCCGGCGGCTTCGATCGCCCTCCCCTACTGGCCGGTGGGGGCCACGCCCCCCGAGGCGGACGGCGCCCGGACTGCCCCGCTCTGCGATGCCTCCAAGCGGATCCGCGACCTGCTCTTCGACCTCCCGGGAGCCGGCAACCAGCACTTCCTGGACACCCGCAAGTTGCGGGACGGGCACGGTGGCGGGCTGTGGAGCCTCACCCTGGCGGCCGAGGACTCGATATGGACGGCCGCGGAGGCGCATCTGAGGGAATGGCGCCGCATCCAGCCGACGGCCTCGACCATCCTCCAGGCGGAGGGGGCCCTGGCCAGGTATGCCCTGGGAATCCTACAGAACGGGTATTCCACCCTGAAGCGCTGAGGCCAGCGCCGCAGAAAGCCGGCTCCGCTGACGCAGGCCAGGATCGGACGATCCTCCGCCGGGAATGCGTCCGCCGTCTGTTGGTTCAGCGTCCCCGGTGGGGATTGTCGATCAGGGAACGCACCAGGAGGGGATGGTCGGTTACCAGGCCCCGGACACCCACCTGCAGCAGCCGGATATACTCCGCCTCGTCGTCCTCGATATCGGCATCCTCGAACCAGGCGATGATCGGATAGCCCTCGTAATAGTCGAGGTGGGTCGCATCGGTCCAGCCGGTGAAGGGGACCACCGCATCGGTCATCGACCAGTCCACGAACCGGTGGGAGTCGGCGTACCAGGGAAGCTCGGGGCCGGTGATGAGACCGGTCAGCAGACCGGGATGTTCGTTCTCGACTCGTTTGATCCGGAAGGGATTGAACGAGGTGATGATGGTACGGTCCTGCATCTCCCTGGCGATGATGAGCTTGGTGACCTCTTCTTCGAGTCCTTCGGTGGTAGCGCCCTCCCCTTTCAGCTCGATGTCCAGGAGGGTTTCCCCGGGGAGCGCATCGATGACCTGCACGAGGGTCGGGATGGGAGCCGTATCAGTGAAGTCGCCCCGGTAGTCGTAGGTAAGAGCCTGCAGCTCGGTCAGCGTCATCTCAGTGACCGTCCCGGTGCCGTCAGTCAACTCGTCCACCTGGTAGTCGTGGAAGACGACCACCTCGCCTGTCCGGCAGCGCTGGACGTCCATCTCCACCCCATGGGCGCCGTTTGCTAGCCCCCACTGGAAGGCCGGGATGGTGTTCTCCGGGTAAGGGCTCAATCCCCCCTTGTGGGCGAGGACCAGCGGGGCGAGATCCCAGAACGGATGCCCGGTATCCGGCTCGAAGGGCTGTCCGCAGCCGGCGGCCCCGAGCAGCAGGCTGGTCCCCAGTACCAGGGACAGGAGGGCCGCCCACCACCACCGCCTCTGATACCGGCCGGCAGACTTCATCGTCCGCCTCCGATCCGCCAGCCCATTCCGCAGACCACCACCCACTCGTCCCGGTTCCAGAGGTCGCGGGCACCGGCGGCCAGGTAGAGTCGCAGCGGCCGGCCGGTGTTCCACTCCACCCCCAGGTAGCCCTCCTGGCGGGTCCGGTCGTCCAGGTCGAAGGTCAGGCGGTGCAGCAGGAGGGGACTGAAGCGGCCCAGGTCCAGACTCACTACCTGGCTGGTGTGAAGGAAGACTCCGGGATCGAGCAGGTAGGCACCGATCCCGATTCCGACACCGAGGTGGAGGGGTGCGGGTAGCGACAATCGACCGAGTCGGACACCGCCCGGCAGGGCCTGGAACCATTCCCCGTCCACTCCCGGCTCGTCCCGGGCGCCGGCCAGGCCGGCCAGACTCAAGGTCAGGTCGCCGTTCGACGTCATCCCCCGGGTGAGGCTGAGGGCACCCAGGTAGGGTGGCGGAGCGATGAACGCGCTCTGCGCCCGCAGTGCCCAGACACCCGGACCGGTGGACCGGGCCGAGCGGAGGGTGAGACAACCATCGAGCAGGAAGGCGGGAGCGAGGAGGATAACCGTCAGGAGGATGCCTCGGGACCATCGCATGCGGGCGAGGATACCAGACGATCGCCCGAGTCACCATGCAGAAGACCGGGATTAAAAGTAGATGAATCCCGTGGCCTCCGGCCCGATTTGATTCCGACCGGCCAAGCTCTTAGACTCATTGACTAGTTGAGCCAAACCCATATCCACGGAGGTCGGCGATGCCTATCTACATCCTCATGACCCGTCTGGGACCGGATGCCATGAAGGACCCGCGGGGACGGCGGGCCGTCGGACGCGAGTGGATCAAGAAAGTGAAGGAACTCTCCCCCGGGGTACGCTTCCTGGCCCATTACGCTATCCTCGGCCCCTACGACTTCATGGACATTTACGAAGCGCCGAACGAACGGGTCGCCCACGAGGTTTCGATGCTGTCCCGCTCGGAGGGAGCCGCCAACGCCGAGAGCTGGCAGGCCCTGCCCTACGAGGACTACCTGCCCCTGGTCGAGGCGGTCGAGAAGGTCACCGGATAGACCGAAAACCGTTGTCGGATGGGCACCGGACGCCCATCTTGGACATCCCGCGCAGCAGTCCGCATACGAGGCGGCATAGCCAAGTGGCTAAGGCGGAGGTCTGCAAAACCTCTATTCCCCGGTTCGAGTCCGGGTGCCGCCTCCAGTCTTGATCTTCTCATCCTGAATAGTCACCGGAGGGCCGATTCAGTAGTACAGCCCTCCTCTTGTATCCGTCTTCACCAACACGATACGTCAAGTTGATCAAACACTCCTGCACGTCCAGGTGAACGGTGCCATTGCGGAACCCGTCATCCTATCGAACAACGGAAACTGACAGCAGACAGGTCTTGATGGTGCCACATGGTCTTGTCGCGGACCAATACGATTCATCTCTTGCTCTTGGTTGCCCCTGCTTTCTTGTCTTCTTGCGGTTTGTTGTCACCAGAAAGCGATGGGCCAGGGTCCATCGAATGGTCTCTCGAATTCCGTCACTGGGCAGGGTCTCCATCAATAAGCACCCCTGGAACGATATATGTCCCCGCGATATCTCTATTCTCGGTTTCACGAGATGGCCAAACCCAGTGGGAGATTCATCTTGGTCGAATGGCGGATGGGAGTTCCATCGCATCAGATGGTACCATTTATGCCTGTTTCGCAGACAACGTCATCTCCGCCATCCAACCAGATGGTACTATCCTATGGACCCGTTCTGATCTGTTTCACGGCATGACGCCGGCCCAGTCTGGCCAGGGCAGTGTGTATCTAGCCGCAAGTAACGCACTAGTCGCCGTCGATTCATTTGGATCAACGCAATGGGAGATCCATTTCGACGCATATGTAATACATTCGCCTGCCATCGACCAAAGAGGCACCATCTTCATGCCGACTAGCGCCGGATTGTATGCCATTGATCCGGATGGTGAAATTCAATGGCAATTCACATCTCAAGGGTCCCCCTGTTCTTCACCTGCGATCGGCTTCGACAATGCCATCTATGCCGCATTTGACGACGGTTTGCTCTACTGCCTGGAGCCCGATGGAAGTGTGCGATGGTATTTCTCCTTGGGCTATTTGGGTAGCAATGGATCACCTGTCATCGGTTATGGAGAGGTAATCTACATTTGCTCAAGGTTGAACAGGCTCTATGCAATCACATGGTGGGGTGATCTCTATTGGTTCTACGACTTGGATCCCTATCCTAAAGGCACCCCACTCGTCGCAGCGGACAGTACACTGTTTGTCAGTGGCGAAGGGAAGATTGACGCGCTGAGCTGGACCGGGGATCTCAAATGGAGACGCAATCTCGGTGCCCCATTTTGGGCCTCCGATCCAAACATCTCCGATGACGGGATCCTCTACGTATCTTGTGATAAGACGTTGTTCGCAATTCGCACCGAAACCGGTGGTCTGGCCAACACAAGTTGGCCAAGGTGCAATGCCGATCAATCCGGATCCTGTCGAGTCAGAACAATGACATATGAAGGCGGGACGAGATCCATCTTTGATGGTGTCAGATTCCAGAAGATAGCTGTGGATAATACCGGCCTGCATTGAACTAACAGGGGTGAGTTCTTTGGCCGGTCATTACACCCCCATCACACCCCGTTCAAAGAGAATACAGCACGGGATGAGACCAACGACCCGGACCAGGGTAACGTCGGCCGGGATGGAGGTGCCCAGGGCAACGAGGTCGACCGCCACATATGATTTTGATTAGTATTCTCCCCGATCCCGCAGGTGAGACTCATCCGGGCAGGATGGAATCAGAATGGCGTCCGCGGATACGATAGGACAGGTTCCGAGCAACCGGATGGAGCGCAGGAGCGGTGGTGGCCTGCTCATAGTCTTCGGGCTGCCCTTCCTGGCTGCCGGATTGTTCATGCTGCTCACGGCCCTGCAGATAAGCGGGGTGCCGATGGATGAGGACATCTCACCTCTCTTCCTCTTCATTCTCGGTCTCCTATTCGGCGCAGTCGGTACGGGCCTGATGTTCGGGCGTTCGGGTGTCATCATCGATCGGACCACCATGACAGCCGCGAAGTGGTGGGGGCTCATGGTGCCGATGAAGGTCACCCGTTATGACCTGGCCGGCTTCGACAGGGTCACGGTGGGGAAAGAAGTCCGGCGTGACAGCAATTCGGCCAAGTTCGTGTTCCCGGTCTGTCTGGCCGCGAGCCGGGGGGGCAAGGAGATCGAGTACGATGCCCCGACCGATTACCCGTCGGCGCGTAGTCTGAGCGAGGATCTGGCCCGTTTCCTCGGCCGCGACATCGAGGATCTGACCAGCGGTCGGACAGTCCGCCGTCGGCCCTGGGAACGCGACTAGTCGCTCAGGGAAGAGATGCTCCGGATCGGAGCGCGGGTCTGCCGACTTCTCCTCACGCCGACAGGTTGTTCCTCATTACACCCCTGTCACACCCGCAGCACTTGCTCACATCTGCTCGCATTGGTCGTAAGTGGGCGCAGGACGGGGTGCCGCCTCCATCCTCATCTCTTGGACATGCCGGATAGGACCTCGGCGGTCGTCGTTTCCCGCTCAGAACAGCGACGTCACAGATCACGTACCGCCTTCAGGATGTAATAGCTGAGTACCACTTCGGGGGCATTGTGGGCGTCCCCGCATTGATAGCCGCCTCCTGTGCAACCGAAGGCCACGACCACCAGGTCAAGGGTGGGGATCACGAACAGTTTCTCTCCTCCATACCCACTGGCCATGACGATACCGTTCCGATCCGTCCTTTGTCCTGTCCGGGGCAGATCGTACATCCACCACTGGTAGCCATAACGCGTCCGGCGCTGGTCTGATGGTGTCCAGGGGTAGAAGGATGCCTCGATCCACTCCTGCGGGATGATCCTCTCTCCATTCCACATCCCGCCCTGCAGGCTTAACTGTCCCAACTTCGCCAGGTCACGCCCCCGCATGTAGAGCCCACCGTCGGAGTCGGCGAGACCATCCGCCATGTGATTCCAGGTATAGTCGTTGATCTCAAGGGGACCGAAAAGCACCGCATCGGCATAGGCATCGGCCTGGAGACCGCTCACGTTACGGACGATCGCGGAGAGAAGTGCCGAGCAGCCTCCGGAGTAGAGGAACTTCGTCCCCGGTACGTTCACCAGCGGCTTCGTGAGGACGTAACGGGCCGCATCGTTCGCTTGAAGGAGATGGATACCATCTCGATCGCGTTCGCTTGGGTCCTTCTGGTCCCATTCCAGGCCGGCGGTCATCGTCAGCACGTGATGAAGTGTGATGGTCTGCTTATCCGGTTCACGCTGGAAGATGTCGGCATGTTCGGGGAAGAAGTCCATCAGCGGTTGTTCGTCATCGAGGATAAGCCCTTGTTCGACGGCAGCGCCCACCAGCAATGACATCACACTCTTGGTGGCCGAGGCGAGGAAGTGTGGAGTCTCCACCCCGGTGCCGGATACGTAGTATCCCTCGAAGACGAGCGTCCCATGACGGACGATGAGCAAGGCATCAACCCCGTCGATATCCCTCTCTCTCAGTTGGTAGTCGAGGAGGGCGAGGTGATCCAGGTCGAAACCGTGATCCGTCGGGGAACCCACCGCCCACCCGTCATCGAGAAGTGCCGGGGTGGCCGGTGCTTCCATGTCCGGCCATACGGCTTCTTGGGTGCAGGCACACACGACCATCACGAGGATGAGTGCCGCCAGCCGACCCGGAGGTGCGCTTCGGCGCAGTCGGGCTGCACGTTTGCTGTCCAGCGAAGGCATGACTATTGAGATCTCCGCGACAGGAGGTACCCGAGCGATATCCGGATCGACAATCGCCGGGCAGGACCGGGAGGCAGGATATCCTTCTTGATATCCCGCAGACCCAGGCCGAGTACCAGGTCGAATTCCAACCTGCCCGTCCCGACCGGGAGACCAACCCCCAGGCCGGCAAGTACACCATAGTCCGAGGATCTCCAGTCGGTGCCGACCAGCGGGTCGTCCAAGCTTGTCTCGCCAACGATCGCCACACCGGTCATCCGCCCCTGCACCAGATATCCGGCCGAGAGTCCTGCTATAAGACAGGGTGAGATCCTGGTCGGCAAACGAAGCCTGAGGACGATCGGAACATCGAGGTAATCCAGCTCGACATTGCCGGGATGGGCACTCCTGGCGTTGTATCCATACTGACCGAGTAACAGGGAAGCTTCCGCCGAGAGAAACCTGTTGAACGCGACTGCTGCACTCACACCCGCGTGAAGCCCGGGTCTGATATTCACAGCGGACGCGGAGGGGTCATCGAACAGAACAGCCGAGAGGTTCAGCCCGATCCGGGGACCGATCGAGACGGGCTGAGCCGTCGCGGTGGAGGCGCACACGACCATCAAGAATCCAGCCAAGGCAACCGGACGGAAACTTCTGTTTCGGGGAAGGCATTTCATGCCCGTCCAGCCACTCATTCCAGTGCCCCCCACCCCCCCAAGGAGATGAACATCGGCCCGAGGAGTTCGATCGGTCGAACATCGTTGCTCGATAGCTGGTGATACGGGGTTATCGAGGAAGAGTTCGAGAGAGGACTTGACTTGAACAGTGTTCGGTATTATCCTGAACAGTGTTCGGAGATGACTCATGGCTAAACCAACGAACAGACCGCTCGGCATCCGCGCGCAGCGCCGCGCCCGCAAGCAGGCCCGCATCCTGGCCGCGGCCCGCGCCCTCTTGCGCCGGCACGGACACGAGCGTCTCTCCCTGCGCCACGTCGCCCGCCGCGCCCGGATGAGCCCGGCCGGGATGTACGAGTTCTTCAAGAACCGGGAGCACCTGCTCGACACTTTGGCCACCGAGGCCAACGAGACGCTCCTCACCGCGCTCCGTGGCGCCTCCGCCGACGTGGCGGACCCGGTCGAGCGCCTGGTCAGGCTGGGCATCGCCTACATCGGTTTCGCCCAGGAGCGCCCCACGGACTTCCAGCTCCTCTTCGGTCGGCGCTCGACGCGTCGCTCACTGGCCGAGGACATTCCCGCGGACTCCGAGTACGCGGTGATACGCACCGCTCTCGCCGACCTCGTGAGCGCAGGGAAGTCCGGTGAGACGGACCCGCGGTACCTCGAGATACTGGCTTACGGCTTCTGGTCGATGATCCACGGGATGGCTGTGCTGCAGCTCACGCACCTCTCCGATTTCGGCGCCGACTTCGCCACCGCACACCGTCTGCTGCTCGAGAGCACGGCCCGCTCGTGGCAGCGCATGGCTGGGACCAGGGTCCCTTGCTCCCCTGCCCCTGGCGGCAGTACCCCCCCTCCGGAGCCCAAGCCGGGTAGGCCCTGAGGCCGAGTCGACAGTAGCTGAGCGACTCGGACCGGAGTTGCCGACCGCACAAGTACACTGCGCTGTTACAGGAGACCGATGACCATGGACTTCATCACGAAGATTCGCGAAGGGATCACCCGCCCTCGAGTGGCCATCTACTTGAAGGTCGTGGCTGTCTTCACGCTTCTGGGTGCCCTATCCCATCTCTCCAGCATCATGGGCTTCATCGGGGGTCCCTGGGTGGACAAGCCCTGGTACTTCCGAACGGCCGATGTGGTGCTCCTGCTCGCCGATCTGGCGGTTTTCTGGGGACTGTGGCGGACGAGGTTCTGGGGTGTGGTCGCGTGGGTGGGCGCCGTGATCTTCCTTCAGGCCGTCCCGATGCTGCTCCTCATCCAGTTCGCCACGCCCGATCCAGGTCTGCGGGCGACCTGGTACGGCATGCTGGTGACGCACGCGGTGATGCTGGGCATCTTCCTGCTGCTTCTGCCTCGCAAGTCGCACCCTTGAACCTGGTGAGTGCGGGCGTGGAGTGACCGGACGCCGCATCAGCCCGACCAGACGCGGCACTGATATTCTCAGTGAATCACCAGGCGATACTGTCTCACTTGGGGCGTGCCCGATTCATCCTCGGAATAGATGAGCAAACGGTCGTCGCCGATGAAAGGTGGAGGGAAGAACAGACTGCCGGCTGGAACCGGCAGGGAGCCCAGGAACGCACCCTCAGAATCGAAGACATCGAAGAAGTGCCCATCTCGCCAGCGCGGATTGCTCCGAAGCACCGACGGATCGGGGGAGTCCTCGACGCCGTTCTCCTGAATCCGGCCGGGCCCGGCCCTCAACACCCATATGCGGTCGACCGTATCGGGGTAGAATGCCTCAAAGGCCGGCTTCTGTGCTGGGATCGGTGGGCCGTTCCAGACCCACCCGGGCTGCACCCGGTTCCGGCTGGCCGTCGCCCACCGCTCGTACCAGGCAGCTTCATCACGCTTGACGGGGATCCGGCTGTGCGGCTTCTCGACCCGGAGGACCGTGCCATCGGGATGATGAATCTCGAAACGATAGCGATCGGAGATCCCCGCCACCATCCGACGGCTGGAAGTAAAGGCATATACGACCTGTGGTGAGAAGGGTACCGGGATCCACCCGTTCCGGCCTTCATAGCTGGCCGTCAGGCGCCACGGTTCGAACTTAAAGACGGGAACGGGAATCGTGTCCTGCACGGTACCGACGGGGGTGCATCGGGCCATGCCGTAACGCCACTTCTGGGGATCGGTGTCATAGTGGACCAGGATGAGCGTGTAGAGGTGCCCCTCGGGTGTCATGACCATCTGCCGGCCGCCACCAAAGGCACCCCGGATCGGCCAGCGCTCGAGTACCTCACCATCCGGGGAGTACACGTTCAGCCGGCCGACCGATCCATCACGTACGTAGATCCGCCCGGTCACCGGATGAACCGCGATACTCATCGGCTCGCGGAACTCGCCGGGACCGTCTCCCAAGCGGCCCACATCGAACAGATGACGTCCATCCTCGGCGTAGATCCTCAGGGCAGGAATCGCATGATCGAGGATGTAGATACGATCACCCCGGTTCCAGAGACTCTGTACGTTACCTAGCAGGTACTGTGGATCGCCATTGTTCTGACCGATGCTGAGTTCTTCAACGAGCTCCGCCCGACCCTCCCATACCGAGCCGCTGATGGTTCGGACGACGGTGACCGATCCCTCTGTCGAACGTTCGGCTTTCCAGGAACCACCAACAGTCGTGCGATCAGACGAACAGGCTGTCAGCAGTACTGATGATATGACAATTATGCTTGCCGCCCGGCGGCACATACCGATCCTCGCTAACACCGGCCAGAGCATCCAGACACCTTTGAATCGGTTCCATCTCGAATTCAGCATCGATGCCCGATCTCAACTGCGATAGATGAATACGAGTATCTATCGATTGGATGCCGGGAGAGAAAAATTGGTTGGTACTGCCTATAACCGCAGAATGAATCCATATGAGGCGCAGAGCGGGGTGCCGCCTCTATATCCCCTCCAGATCTGTAGCTCTGATGCAACTGTTTCGCGCACGTGTCGTAATAGTCGATACGGATAGTTGCTTTGAATGAAACGTACCAATGTTCGGGGTTTCATTGTGATAAGACGTATATCAATAGTGCAAATACTTCTGGTTTGTTTATCGGCGTGTTCCTGTACGCGCGCAGTTGAGCCATCAGGACCAATTGCCAGATGGGGAAGCACTCCGATCATTGATGGTGTGATTGACTCGGGGGAATGGGACGACGCGGAAATTGTGCGAGCAGGTACAACTGAACAATTCAGGATCAAGCACGACGGCGTAAACCTGTATGTTGCCGTCAAAGCCGGCGGAGGTGAGCTCCGGTTCAACACAGATAAAGGTCTACGCATCCTCCATTGGTCTGCCCAGTTGGGTTCTGCGGAATATTCAAAGTCTGAATCATCGACTCAAAC
>CAZFHZ010000004.1:0-75678 GCA_964519015.1 uncultured Gemmatimonadota bacterium
CCCCCGGCGGAGCCGGGCCAGTTCGCAGTCGACCTCACCGGGACAGGTCTCCCCATCCTTGCAGGGGTCCACATGCACGATCACCTGGCTCTGCGGGACGATTGCCTCGATGGCGTTCTCCAGGTGGTCGACCAGACCGTGGGCCTCTTCCAGTGTCCGGTAACGGCAGATAGTCAGGTGGAAGTCGATGTGCTTCTCGGGACCCGCCCGCCGCGTCCGCAGACGGTGGTAGTCGAGGAACTCTCCCGCATGCTCCTCCAGTTCCTCGATTACCCGGCGCCGGTGGACTTCCGGGATCTGAAGGTCGAGCAGGTCGGCTGCGGCCCGCCAGGCCAGTCGCACCGTCTGCCAGACCACGAACCCGGCCAGGCCGAGGCTGGCCAGGGCATCGGCCCCCGTCCAGCCGGTGACCTGCACGATGACCAGGGCGAGGATCACGCCCGTATGGGTGAAGGCATCCACACTGAAGGTGACACCGGTCCCGGTCAGCGCCGGACTATCGGTCTGGCCGGCCGCCCGGTGAAGCCGCCGGGCCGTCCACGCGCCCAGTACGAGCGCGAAGACCATCACAACCAGAGCGACCCAGGTGTGCCCGACCGCGCCTCCGTGGAGGAGACGGTCGATTCCCTGCCGCAGCAGCATCCCGGCCAGGGGGAGGATGACCAGGGCCTGCAGGAAGGCACCCAGCGACTCCGTTTTCCCGTGCCCGAAGGGATGATCCTGATCGGGAGGGCGCCCCCCCAGCCCGACGGCGACCCGGGCAATGGCCACGTTGAGGAAGTCGCTGAGCGAGTCGGCCGCCGCGCTGAGCAGGGCCAGCGAGCCGGTGTAGAGACCCACCCCTCCTTTGACCACCGCCTGCACCCCGGCCGAGACAACGGCCAGGCGGAGGGCGCGCTGTTTAGCCTGCCGGACCGGTTCGGCGTCCAGCTGTCGGGCCCGGTCGCGCGGCCCGGTGTCGGGTCCGGTCAGAGCGGATCGCATGTCCAGGGCCTCCTCATCGCCTCCGACGGGTGGCCAAGCGGCGCAGCCGGGCCAGGTTACGGCGGTCGGCATCCCCCTCCTTGGGGGTCTCCAGGACCATGGGACGGTCGCGCAGGACGGGGTCGCGCAGCAGGTGACGGAAGCCGGCGTCCCCAATCTCTCCCTCGCCGATATGGGCGTGCCGGTCGCGGTTCGAGCCGAGCGGACGGAGAGAGTCGTTGAGATGGAACACCCGGATGCGCTCCAGGCCGACCGCCTCTTCGAAGCGGGCCATGGTCCGCGCGTAGCCCGACCGGGTGCGCAATTCGTATCCGGAGGCGAAGACATGGCAGGTGTCGAAGCAGACACCGAGCCGGTCGGGGGCGTCCACCGCCTTCAGCAGCGCGCCCAGTTCCTCGGCCGTCCTCCCCAGGGTGCTCCCCTGGCCGGCCGTGGTCTCCAGGAGCACCATGACGTCGCTCCCGGGGGTGGCTTCGAGGACCCGCTCGAGGGTGCGGGCCACCCGATCGATCCCACCGGCGATCCCGGCTCCCAGATGCGCCCCGGGATGGACCACCAGCCAGGGGAGCCCGAGGCGGTCGCAGCGCCTCAGTTCCTCCACGGTGCAGGCCACCGAGCGTTCCCGGATCACCCGGTCGGGGGAAGCCAGGTTGACCAGGTAGGTGCCGTGCGCGAAGACCGGCCAGATGCGGGTGCGCCGGCGCTCGGCCTCGAAGCGTTCCACCTCTTCGTCGGTCAGGGGAGCACCCCGCCAGCGGTTGTTGTTCTTCACGAAGATCTGGAGGACCGCACAGCCGACCTCCTCCCCCCGGGCGAAGACGGTCGAGACGCCGCCGGCGACCGAGAGATGGCTGCCCAGCCGGAGCGGCCCGGTCGGATCCTGCCCGTCCTCCCTCAGGCCACGTGGAGCAGCAGGCACTTGAGGTATTCGGTCTCGGGGGCGGTGAGCAACGGGGGGTGGTCCCGGCTCTGGGTCCCCTGGCCGATCACGCGGACGTGACGGCCGGCCAGTGAGGCGGCATGTGCCACCGTGTCGCGGAAGACCTCCGGGCGCACATGATGGCTGCAGGAACAGGTAATCAGGAAGCCGTCGGGGGCGACCAGCTCGATACCCCGCCGGTTCACGTCGAGGTAGCCCTTCAGTCCGGCCGGTACGCTCCGGCGGTTCTTGACGAAGGCGGGGGGGTCGAGCACGACCAGCTCGAAACGCCGCCCTTCGGCGCGGAAGTTCTTGAGGGCCTCCAGCACATCCCCCTGCCGCCACTCGGCCCGCTCCCCCAGCCCGTTCGCCTCGGCGTGGTGACGGGCCCGCTCGAGCGCGCTTGTCGAACTGTCCACGCCGATCAGTTCCCGGGCCCCGGCGCGGAGCGCCAGCAGTCCCCACATTCCCTGGTAGCAGAAGGCATCCAGCACGCTCCCCTGGGCCGCCACCGGCAGGAAGGCCCGCTGGTTGTCGCGCTGGTCGAGGAAGAGCCCGGTCTTCTGCCCCCCCGTCAGGTCGAGTTCGAGCTGGAGCCCTTCCCAGTCCAGGCGCAGGCCGGGATCGAGCTCGCCGTGGAGGACGCGCACCTCCTCCGCCAGCCCCTCCAGCCGGCGGAAGGGGGTGTCGTTACGGGCCACGATACACCGGGGCGCGAAGCGCTCCACGAGCAGTCCGAGCACCCCGGGCATGAGTCGCTCCATCCCGGCGGTGGTGACTTGGACGACCAGGTGGTCGCGGTAGCGGTCCACGACCAGTCCCGGCAGCCGGTCGCTCTCGGCGTGCACGATCCGGACCGCCTCGCTCTCCGGGTAGATGCGCTCCCGCAGGGCGGCAGCCTCGGCCAGCGCTGAGGCGAGCAGCGCTTCATCGAGCAGGCCGTCATCCCGGCGCATCAGACGGACCGCGATCAGGGAATGGGGGTTGTAGTAGCCGACGCCGACCGGCCGATCCCGGCCGTCCAGTACCCGGACCGGGCTGCCCGGTTCCACCCCGGCCGGTGCCTCGGCGATCTCGTTGCTGAAGACCCAGGGGTGGCCGCGCAGCACACGGCGGTCCCCCCCGCGTCTGAGCACTACCCGGGGATATGGGTTCGGAGTGTCCATGGGATCCCCAAGATGCACGGCCGACCCCGCTCCTTCAAACAGGAACGGGGCCCGTTGGCCCCGTCCGCTCTCGAGGTGGGGTCCCGGGCCGGATCAGGAGAACCGGTTCAGCGCCTCGTCGAACGCCACCGCGCCCCAGTACCCCTCGTCGGACCGGTTGGTGCGGATCATCCGTCCACCCACCCCCATCACCAGGGTCTCCCCCGCCCCGGTCCGGAAGGGGCTCTGGATGTTCAGCCGCAGCGGGCTGTTCAGTCCGATCAGCCGGGAATAGGCGCAGAGCGCCCCGCTGGCCGAGATGTTCCGGATCAGGCCCTCCTCCAGGAAGACACCGTGCTCATCCTGCCCCTCCACGGTCGTGGAGAGCCGGATCGGGATACGGCGGTGGGAGCGTCGCTCGTCCTGGGTCAGGTCCTCGAAGACCACCGTCTGGTTCTTCCCCTCCGACTTGGCCAGGTAGAGGGCGATGTCGGCATGGTTGATGAGCTCCCCCTCATCACGGGCGTCCCGGGGGAAGGCGGAGACACCGATACTGACGCTGAGCGCGCCGCGCGGAAGCTGGGACTGCCCCTCCAGGTCGAGCCGTCCCATGGCTCCGCGCACACGCTCGGCCACCACGGTGGCCAGGTCGATGGGGGTCTGCGGCAGGATGACGGCGAACTCCTCCCCACCGTGGCGGGCCACATCATCGATCGCCCGCACGTTGTCCAGCAGCGCCCGGGCGACGGCGCGCAGGGCGAGGTCGCCGGCTGGATGTCCGAAGGAGTCGTTGTAGAACTTGAAGTCGTCGATATCGAGGATGATCAGACTCAACGGATGGGTGAACCGGCGGGCGCGGCTCACCTCACTCGTGATACGCTGTTCGAAGTGCCGGCGGTTCCCCAGCCCGGTCAGGGCATCGGTCACCGATTCTTTCTGCAGCCGTTCGATGTTCTCCAGGAAACGGTGCCGCTCCAGGTTCATGCCGGTGATCTGGGCGAGGAGCCCGGCCAACTCGAGATGTTCATGAGTAAAGGGGGTTCCGTCACGACGGTCGGTCAGGTTGAGGACGGCCAGCATAGTCCCCCCCACCCCCACCGGGACCGAGAGGAAGGACCCGGTGCGGTAGCGGGGGACACGGAAGCGTTCCAGCCGGGGATCGGAGGTGATGTCGGTCACCAGCAGGGGTTCACCGGTCGCCAGCACCTCTCCCGAGATGCCCGTGGCGGGGTCGCTCGCCGGCCAGTGGAAGGCCCGTACCTGGAGGAGACCGCTCTCCGATCGCACGACGACCGACACCTTGTCCGCCTGCAGGATGTCCGCCGCTGCATCGACCAGGTGTTGGAGGGCGTACTCCACCGATTCGGCGGACTGGATCCGCTCGATGAAGGTACGGAGATTGCGGATAGGCTCAGATCCCATCGATATCGGTCATACCCCGGCAGGAATGTATTGGCACACCCAAACGATAAATCTTATCCCAGTCCGCCACCCAGGGAAAGCAGGGAGTGAAGTCTATCTCCAATCGGCCGGATCGGACCCTCCCCTCCGGTAGCGGTCTTCCAGCTCCCGGTCGGAGGCCCCCATCCGGTAGCGTACGCCCAGCTCCAGCCGTCGTAATACGTTGGCCAGATGCCCTTCCCGGCGGTACCGCCGTCCGCTGCTGACCACCGCTCCCTCCAGCCGGCGTCCCCATCCGCCGCGCCGCAGCCGCGCCACCAGGTCGAGGTCCTCGAACAGGGGAAGGGGGGCGTAGCCGCCGCTGTCGAGGTACCGGCGGCGGGTGACGAGCAGACCC
The DNA here is from genome assembly GCA_964519015.1 of uncultured Gemmatimonadota bacterium. GTDB lineage: Bacteria > Blakebacterota > Blakebacteria > Blakebacterales > CAYUVJ01 > CAZFHZ01. Next base: position 4,847 of record CAZFHZ010000004.1, read on the forward strand.
TGATTACCCCGCGGACGGCCGGTCAGCCGGGCCTTGAGGCTGATCGCGCGTTCGATCCACCGCTCCCAGCGGGAGGGTCCGTCCAGGCGCAGGTCGAACCAGCCCCACCCGAAACCGGGATCGGTCTGCACCGCCGCGATCGCTGCGACCGCCTCCCGGGTCAACGCGGTATCGACGTGGAGGAAGAGCAGGGTGGTGATCTCCCCTTCCTCCAGCACCCGCATCGCGCCGCTCCGGAGTTGGGGACCGCGCCCCCGCGGTGCCGGGACGACGACGACCCGGATGTGCTCGAGCACGGCATCGAGCGTGCGCTGGTAACGGCGACTCATCAGGGAGGTGATGGCGTCCACGGTACCGTCGCGGCTCCCCCCGTCGGCCACCACGATGGTGCAACCCGGCAGCAGGCCGGCCAGATGGCGCAGACAGATGGTCACCTCTCCGACCTCGTCGAGCACCGGCACGACGACGGCGAGCCAGGAGAAGGTCGTCTCAGGTCCGGTCACAGGAAACACTCCCGCGCGCAGAGCGGTCCGCCCGCCCACAACGGGCGTGTTCGGAGGATACCTGCCGCCCGCCGGTACCGTCCACACCCCTCTGAGTGAGGCAGAGGCGGGACCGGTTGCCCTCCGGAGGCGACGGTTGGTAGGATGCCGGTAGATGAAGACACGGATCCGTTCCCTCACTCCGGCGCTCCTGCTGCCGGTCCTACTCCTGGCGGCCCCGACCCTGGCCCAGCGTCCCGAGGCCTCCGTCCGCCCGCGCGCCCGTGATCTGGGCGTGGTCATCGGACGGTTGCCGACCGGTCCCGACAACGCCCTCACCGACGTGGCGGGCACCCGCGTTGGCCAGGTCACCCTCTGGGAGGGGGAAGGGGTACGCACCGGGGTCACCGCGATCCTCCCCCATCCCGGGGAGGTCTTCTGGGACAAGGTCCCGGGGGCCGTGGTGGTGGGGAACGGTTTCGGGAAGCTGGCCGGCTCCACCCAGGTGATGGAATTGGGCACCATCGAGACCCCCATCCTGCTCTGCGGGACCCTGAACGTCCCCCGGGTGGCCGATGCCCTACTCAGCTGGATGATGGCGCGGCCCGGTCTTGAAGGGGTGCGTTCGATCAACCCGCTGGTGGGGGAGACCAACGACGGCGGCCTCAGCGACATCCGGCGGCGGCCGGTGGGGGAGCGGGAGGTCTTCGCCGCCCTGGAGGGCGCCCACCCGGGTCCGATCGAGGAGGGATGTGTCGGGGCCGGGACCGGCACCCAGGCCCTGGGCTTCAAGGGTGGGATCGGCACCAGCAGCCGGACGGTTGAGGTGGGTGGGATCGGCACCTGCATGGTCGGGGTGCTGGTCCAATCCAACTTCGGCGGTTCCCTCCAGGTCAACGGTGCCCCGGTCGGGACCGAGATCCGGCGCCGCCTGCGCATCCCCGCGGATCTGGGTCCGGGAGCCGATTCCGATGACGGCTCCTGCATGATCGTGGTGGCCACCGATGCGCCCCTGGAGGCGCACAACCTGCGCCGGCTGGCGGCCCGGGCCCTGGTCGGACTGGGCCGATCCGGTTCGAACATGAGTAACGGTTCGGGGGACTACGTCATCGCCTTCTCGACCGCGGAGAGTGTCCGGGTGCACAGCCGCCAGGGAGATCGGGTCCGTCCGGGACCCTACCTGGGCAACGACGCGGTGAGCGGCCTGTTCGAAGCCGTCATGGAAGCGACCGAGGAGGCGATCCTCAACTCCCTGCTCAAGGCCGTCGATGTGACCGGGTTGGGGGGCCGGACCGCCCGCGCTATTCCCATCGACCTCTTCGTCGAGGTCTGTCGCGACTACCATGTCATCCCGCCCGTCCCTCCGCGTTGACGGGCCGGGGACCCCTGTCGAGAGTCGGAGGAGGTTCGTGAGATGAGCGATCGCGTCAGCCGACGGCGCTTCCTGGAGCGGACCGCCGGGGCCACGGCCGGGGCCGCCTTCATGGGAGGGGTGCCCAACCTCAATCTGCGCTATCCCCTCGGATCGCCACCCGGATTGCCGTTAGTGCTCTGTTCGGGGCGCAAGACCTGGGCCGCTGACGCCGCCTGGGCGGTCCTCAGGGACGGGGGGGAGGCACTCGACGCCGTGCATGCCGGTGCCATGGCCGCCGAGGTCTACCCGAACGACACCAGTGTGGGGGTGGGAGGACTGCCCAACGAAGAGGGGGTCGTCCAGCTCGACTGCACCATCATGGACGGACTTTCCATGAACTGCGGCGCGGTCGGCTGTCTGGAAGGGATCGAGCACCCCTCCACGGTCGCCCGCTGGGTGATGGAGCGGACCGATCACATCATGCTGGTCGGCCGGGGAGCGCAGGCGTTCGCGCTCAAGATGGGACTGAAGGTCACCGACATCTCCGGTGAGGCGAGCCGTTCCTGGTACCAGCGCTGGGTCGGCGAGCGGAGCGCCACCGACGACTGGCTCAACGCCGAGGAGAGCGCCCGGAAGATGAAGCGGCCCCTCCCTCCCAGCGAGCAGGGGCGCCGCCGGCGTGAGCTGGAACGGACCTACGGCACGATCAACGTGCTGGCCGTGGATACCCGGGGGAACGTGGCCGGCTGTACCACCACTTCCGGACTGAGCGGCAAGATCCCGGGGCGATGCGGCGATTCCCCCATCATCGGGGCAGGCCTCTACGTGCTGCGGGGCGTGGGTGCGGCGGGTTTCACCGGACGGGGTGAAGAGGTCATCCGGGTGTGCGGCTCTTTCACCGTCTGCGAGGGGATGCGCCGGGGGATGACCCCGACCGAAGCCAGCCGGGAGGCGATCCGGCGCATGGTCGAGGAGACCAACGACGGACAGGCGGACTTCAGCGACAACGCGGTGGCCATCAACGCCCGGGGGGAGTGGGGCTCCTTCACCGTCACGCCCGGCTACACCTACACCATCCACAACAACGACGGGCAGCAGTTCGTGACCGCGGACGCCTGGCGGGAGTAGCCCGCTCCGGCCAGCCGATACGCGAAGGCCCCGGGGTGACCGGGGCCTTCGTCGCAGGTGACCGGGGGGCGGTTCAGCCGACCGCTCCCCACGGCGGGAGCAGCCGCTCCAGCAACGAGGGGGGCTTCAAATAGCGTTCGGCCAGCCGGTCGGCGCGCTCCGGGTCGATCTTGCGGACCACCGCGATGGCGTCCCGGATCGTATCCCGGTTCCAGTCACCGAACCGCCGCTGGCGCGACTGGAGGATGATGACATCCTCCATCGCATCGACGATCCGCGTCTTCAGCCGGGCGTCCGCTCCGGGCAGGAGGGCTCTTCCGGCCCCGATCCGGGCCGTGGAGGAGAACGCCTCCGCTTCCATCACCCGCAGGTAGGCATCGGCGACCCGGCGATCGCGTCCCACCCAGGGATCGAGCCGTTCCATGACCGCCAGGAGGACCGAAGTGGAACGCCCGCGCTCCAGAGCGCCGAGCAGGGTGGTCCGCACCCCTTCATCGGACACCAGGGGACCGAGACTCTCGACCGCCTCGAGCTGCACGCTGGTGGAGTTCTGACTCCGGAGCGCCTCACCCAGGACCGCCCGCACCCGGGGATCGTCACGGTAGGGGACCAGTTGCTTCACCACCGCCAGCTGGACGCTGGTCGAAGTCCCCCCTTCGGCCAGCAGGCGGGTCAGCGCGACCCGGACCTGCTCCTGCCCGGTGTGGGCGGAAGCCAGTTGGACCGCCTTGAGCTGTACGCTGGTACTGTTCCGTGGGCTCAGCGCCTCGGCCAGGGCGGCCGGACCGGAAGGGGTCTTCAGGTGGCGGGCGAGCGCATCGATCGCCTCCAGCTGCACCGAAGAGGAGATCCCGCCGGCGCGGAAGAGTTCCAGCAGGGCGGCGGCCGAGGACTCCTCGTCCCTGCCCGTGGCCAGGGCGCGCACGGCCTCGAGCTGGACCGAGGAGGAAGTCGGACCGGTCAGACCGACCCGGGCGGTGGCGCGCACCTCGGCGACCGAGGAGGTCCGGGCGATCCGCATGGCGGCCGCCTGGACGCTCGAGGAGTTCCCGGTCCGGGCCGCGGCGGCCAGGATCGGCACGATGGCCGGGTCATCCTTGCGGGCCTCCAGGACCGAGAGGATCTTGAGCTGGACCGAAGCAGAGACGTTGCCCTCCATGACCCGGCGCACCGCGTCGATCGCTTCGGGTTCGAGCATCCTGACCCCGAGTGCCTCCGCCGCCGCCAGCTGGACCGAACTCGAGGTGTTCGGGCGCAGCGCCCGGGCCAGGGCGGTCCGCACCACCCCTTCCCCGACCTGCCGGGAGAGGACCTCGATCGCCTTGAGCTGCACGCTCGCGGAGTTCTCCTCCTCCAGCAGGCGACCGGCGCCGGCCGCCACCTCGGATCGGGCGGCCACCGGGGTGAGGACCTCGAGCGCCTTGAGCTGCACGCTGGTCGAGTGTCCCGGCTCCAGCGCCGAGAGGATGAGGCGTCGGGCCACGTTCTCCTGCAGGCGATCGCTCAGCACCGTCACCAGCTCGAGCTGACGGCTGGTGCTCTCCCGGCGCATGATCTCCTCCAGGACCGCCTCGGCCGTCAGGTCTCCCCGGCGGGCCAGCGACATGGCCACCTCGCGGCGCATCTCCCAGGAGAGTCCCGATTCGAGCAGGTTCTCCAACGCCCCCGCATAGGCGGGATCCCGCCCCGCCCCCATGAGCGCGACCTGCCGCTCACGGGCGCTGGCGGCCCGGGTCGAGTCGGGCCAGCGCCGGAGCAGCTCGGCGTAGGCGGCCACCGCCTGGTCGTTCCGACCCAGCCGTTCCAGCACATACCCGGTGTAGAACTGCGCGTCGTCCGCCTCCGCGCTCTCCGGCATCTCGGTCACGACCCGGCGAAACCCGGTCAGGGCGGCTTCGTAGCGTTCCTCGATCAGGTCCTCGCGGGCCTTCAGATAGACCGCCCGGGCGTCCTGCTGGGCACCCGCGATCAGCGGCGCCACCAGCACGAATACCGCGACGACCGGGCCGAGCCCTCGCTTCATCATCCGCGTCATCACCTCGACTCCTCCCGGATGGACTCGCCATCCCTCCCGTTCCAGCCCCCCTGCCTCCGCGCTTCGGCGATGGCGGTGGTCAGCCGTCGTTCCAGGTCCCCTTCCCCCAACCGCTGCCGCGCGACCAGTTCCCGCACCAGGACCAGGTCGGGACCCGGTTCGGCGGCCAGGGCAGCGATCTCCTCGAGCAGCAGTTCCGCCTTCCGTATCCCCGCCAGCAGACCGGCGTCCCGTTCGGGATCGAGGTCGCGGCGCAGCAAGGCCGCCTGGCGGACCAGTTCTCGCGCCCGTTCCCGCACCGCCTCCCGTTCGGCCAATCCGCCCCCCGAGACCTCGAAGGTCATCACCCCGGTGACCATCTCACTCAGTCCGTGCGCGAAACCCAGACCCGCATCGGTCAGCAGGTCGGCTCGCACCAGGGCCGCCACCGCCGCCGGGTCCGGGGCGGTTTCCCGGGGTCCTTCCCCGACCGGACCGGGACCGACCGTTCCGTATCCGGCCAGCCGTCCGATCCCGATCCCGGCCCCCAGCAGCAGCACGGCGGCCGCCGCCCGCGGCCACCAGACGGGACCCGACCGGCGGCGACCTTCTCCGGCGAACGGACCGAGACGGTTCTGCAGGGCCCGCCAGGCCCGGATCTGCTGCCCGGTCTCTTCCACTCCGGTCGGGGCCGGCCAGGGCAGGGGCGCCTCCGAACAGGCACCCAGTGCCTTCCGGCCCCGGCTGGCCCAGACCATCGCCCGGCGACAGCCGGGGCAGCTCGCCAGGTGCTCCCGGGCCGCGGCTTCCCGCTCCCCTCCCAACTCGCCGGCCAGCAGCGCTTCCAGCTCCGGCTCCCAGGCGGGACAGGCGTTGTTCGTGTCCTTTTCCATCCGGTTCACACCCCCTCGAGCAATTCGTTGTCCAGCCAGGTCCCCAGCTTGCGCAGTCCACGGAAGACCTGGGTACGCGCGGTGACCTCCTCGCAGCCCAGGACCTCGGCCACCTGGCGCAACGACAGACCATCGAAGTAGCGCAGCACGACCGCGGCCCGCTGCCCATCGGGCAGGCGGTCCAGCGCCACCCGGACCGCGCCGGCCCGCTCCCGGGCGGCCAGCCGGTCGAGTACCGGCTCGGTCCCACCCCCGGCGGAGAAGACCTGGCCGCTCCACGAATGGTGCAGCCGCTGCTTGCGCTGTCGATGGCGCCGCACCTCGATGGCCCGGTTGACCGCGATCCGCTTCAGCCAGGGGAAGAAGCGATCGCCGTCGCTCAACCGGGAGAGCGCCTCCAGGGCCGAGAGGAAGGCCTCCTGGACCGTATCCTCGGCCGCCGCCCGATCCCCGTTCAGGATCCCGGCGACCAGGCGCACGGTCGGCTCGAAATAGCGCCGGTGCAGCACGCCGTATCCCTCCAGGTCCCCGGCCAGGACCTGTTCCACGCAGCTGCGGTCTGTCGTCAGGGTCGTCATGGGTCTCCGCAGATAGAGTCGGAGCGGACCCTCCGATTGTTGCACGAAAAAAGGCCCCGCGCGGGGGCCTTCCTCCGCCGGCCGACGCCGGAGCGGCTCACTCCTGCTGGTTGAGCAGGGCGGCCAGGGTCGCGGTGAGGGGCTGGTCCCGCTCCCAGTCCCAGAAGGTGCGCCGCTGCAGGTCGGAGAGCGCCCCCTTGTAGTCGAGGAAGGCACTCAGGTAACTGCGGCGGGCGTCGGCCAGCCGGTTCTGGGTGAGGATCAGGTCCTGGGTGTTGAGGCTCCCCTCCTCGAAACGCTCGAGTGAGAGCCGGAAGGAACGTTCGGCCGCGTTGACGCTCGGGACCAGCATCTCCAGCCGGCGCTGCGCCTCGGCGACGCGGTCGACCACATCCCGCACCTCACGCTCGATCGTGATCCGGGTCTCGTCGAGCTGCCGGTCCACCTTGCGGATCTCGGCCATCTTGGCGCTGACCTGAGCCCGATTGCGCCCCCAGTCCCAGAGCGGGATGTTGAAGTTGACCGCGGCCCCGCGGGTCTGGTCGGGATCGAGGAGGGCGTCGTAGAGCTGGTCCATCTCGTTCCCCCGCCCCTCCAGCCCCAGGATCAGGCTGACCGTGCCCCGCACCGCCCCCCAGGAGCGGCGCTCCCGCAGGTCCATCTCGTTGTACTCCTGCCAGATCTGGTTCTGGCGCACCTCGGTGCGCTGGTCGAGGGCACGCTGGATCGCCAGCGCCTCGTCGATCTCCACCGGGATGTAGGTGGTCTCGATCTCCAGCTCGATGGGAACGTTCAGTCCCAGCCCGACCTGCTGCTTGAAGCCTGATTTCTCCCGGCCGAGCCGGCCGGTGGCTGAGGAGGAACGATTGCGGCGGTCAGCCAGGTCGACCTCGAGCTGGAGCAGGTCGATCTCGGTCAGGCTCCCCGCCTGGAAGCGGCGCCGCCCGATGGCATAGGAGCGCTCCAGGCGCGTGACTTCCTCGCGCGCCAGCAGGTCCTCGTAGGTCCGCTGGTAGAGCATGAAGTAGGCCCGGGTCACATCACCGATCGCATCGATCTGCTCGTTCAGGAATCGGATCTGGGTTTCCTCCAGGCGCAGCTCGGCCCTTCGGATGTTGAGCTGGATCGCGTTCGGCTGCAGGATCGGCTGCTCGTAACGGATGAAGAACTTGCTGTTGTAGCTCTTCAGGCCCGGCGTGTAGCTGAAGAGCTGGTCCTGGGTGCGGTTCCACACCCCGTTCAGCGAGACGACCCCGTCCGTGGGCAACGGTTGCCGGATGGAGAGGTTGGCCGAGTAGCGGGCCCCCTGGGTGCTGAGCAGTTTCGGGTTCCCGGTGTCGGGGTCGGTGATCTCCTTGATCGACTGGTCGTAGTTGGGGAGCGTCACCGCCAGGCTGGCGTTCGACTTGAGTGCCGCCCGGTTCGCCACCAGGTTGAACTGGTCGCGCTCGAGGTCGAGACGCACCCGCTCCATGCGCCAGGATCCGCTCAGGGCGAGCCGCAGCGCCATTTCCAGGTTGAGGGTCGTTACCTGAGAGGAGTCCTCGACCCGCGGCTGGGCGGCGGCTGCGGCCGGCAGCAGAAGGGTGACCAGCAGGAGGACGCGGACCGGGGGCAGGGAGGTCGTGAGCATCACCGGGGACTCCTTGGGAGGAGGTTGCAGGCTCAGGAGGAAGGTAGGCCGGTCAGAAAGCGATCGCCAGCGCGTTGCGGACTGAGAGGTCGGTACGCTTCACCCCGGCCGGCGGCCGGCTGTCATACACCAGACGGGCGTCCAGTCGCAACGAGAGTCGGGCCAGCAGCTGGACGGCGATGCCCAGGTCGTGGAGCACCCGGAAGTCGGCCGGTTCCGCCAGGCGCGGCTGCCAGTAGAGCTGGCTGCCCAGGGTGGCGGTCGGACTCAGGCTCCAGCCCACACTCAGCAGCAGGGAACCGCGCCAGCCCGGTGCCGAGGTGTCGGCACGCAGTTCTTCCTGCTCGTACATGAGGATCAACCCGGTGTCGAGGCGCGGCCCCTCCGCCCGCAGGGTGGTCCGGACCCCGGCCCCCGCGAGCACCCGCCGGCGCAGCCGCACGAAGGCGTCCCGCTGCAGCTGGTAGAGGGCCTCCAGGGTGAGTCCCGGCGCGAGTCGGTACCCGTAGCGCAGATGCCCCATGGCATGGTCGGCGACCCGGCGCCCCTGGGCCTTCTCCCAGGCGCCCGCGGCCACCATCTGGACCAGCTGCCGTCCTCCCATCCAGCGCAGCAGCCCGCTGCCGTCCACCGCGGCCGATTCCGCGTTCCCTTTCTTTAACCCGAATCCGACCTGGAGTGCGCCGGAGAGTCCCGGCTCGGGATCCCCGGCCAGCAGGCGCTCGATGTTGACGATCTGGGCACCGGCCGGGCGGGAGATCAGGAAGGTGGAGAGCACCAGGAGCGGGAGGAGCCGGTAGCGAGGCCGCGACACCCGCGGGGACCTCACATCGCCCGCAGGCGGGAGACCCGTTCGAGCAGTGGCGGGTGGGTGCTGAACAGGTTCTTGGCCCGGTCCTCGAACGGCTTGATGGGATTCACGATATAGAGATGTTGGGTGGCACGGTTGGCGGCCTCGAGCACTTCCTTGTCCCCCGAGATCTTCTCCAGTGCCCGGGCCAGGCCTTCCGGGTAGCGGGTGAGTTGCACCGCCCCCGCGTCGGCCAGGTATTCTCGTTTCCGGCTGATCGAGAGCTGGAGCAACCGGGCAAAGAAGGGGGCCAGCACCGCGGCCAGCACCGCCACGATCAGGATGGCCGCCTGGCCCCCCCCACTCCCCTGCCCTGTGGAGCGGCTGCGGGTGCGGCCTCCCCCCCAGCGCATACTGCGCAGGAAAGCGTCGGCGAGCAGGGCGGTCAGGCCCACCAGCACCCCGATCATGGTCTGGAGCCGGATATCGTAGAAACGGACGTGCGAGAGCTCGTGAGCCATCACCCCCTGCAGCTCGTCCCGGGTCAGTTTCTGCCTCAGCCCGGTGGTGATGGCCACCACCGCGTGTTCCGGATCGCGTCCGGTGGCGAAAGCGTTGGGAGCGGTGTCCTCGATCACCCAGATCTGCGGGAGGGGAAGACCGCCGGCCAGACAGAGTTCCTCGATGACGTTCCACAGTTCGGGATCGTCTGCTTTGTGGATCTGGTGGGCCTGGCTGACCGCGAGCACCATGCTCCCCCCCGCGAACCAGGCCACCAGGCTCCAGACGATCGCGACCACGCCGAAGATACCGAGGAAACCGATCCCCTCCCCCATCCACGCTTCCCCGATGAGCCAGCCCAGACCGGTTACCACCGCGATGAAGAGCAGCACGAGCAGGGCGGTATTCCGCTTGTTCGCGTCGATATGGGTGTAGAACCCGCCCAGGGTGCGTTCTCCAGCCGCATCCATCACGTGATTCTCCGTCTCATCGGGTCGAGGGGCGCCGGTCCGATTCAGCGCAGGTCGACCTTCGGTACCTGCCGGTCGGCCTCCCCGATCTCGAAGAACTCCTGCTGGGTGAAGTTGAACATGCCGGCCACGATGTTCGCCGGGAACTGTTCGATCCGGGTGTTGAACACCATGACCATGTCGTTGTAGTGCTGCCGCGAGAAGGAGATCTTGTTCTCGGTGCCGGTCAGCTCCTCTTGCAGCGCCAGTACGTTCTGGTTGGCCTTCAGGTCGGGATAGTTCTCCACCAGCGCGAAGAGCTGACGCAGCGCCCCGGTCAGCATGTTCTCGGCGGCCCCTTGGGCGGCCGGTCCCTCGGCCTTCATGGCCGAGTTGCGCGCTTCAATGACCCGGGTGAGGGTCTCCTGCTCGTAGGCCATGTAGTCTTTGACCGTCTCCACCAGGTTGGGGATCAGGTCGTACCGGCGCTTGAGCTGGACGTCGATCTGAGACCAGGCGTTCCGGAACCGGTTGCGCAGGGTCACCAGACCGTTGTAGGTGACGACGACCCAGGCCAGAACGGCGAACCCGAGAACCACCAGGATGAGTAGGACTTCCATCGATTCCCCTTTCACGCGATGGTGCGCCGGCGCGAACCGCGCCCACGCCATGACGTCCCCATTCTACTTCACGGCCCCCGCGAGTCCATCGGGAAAGCCACGGATTTGACCCTTCCGTAGCGGGACCTCTATAGTACGCGGGCGTCACCTGCGATTATCAGCGCCGGACGGGATGCAGGTCCCCGTCCCCGAAGAAAGGCGGAGCCATGACCGATCGCACATTCAAGCTCATCGAACTGGTCGGGACCTCCGAGAAATCGTACGAGGAGGCGATCCGGAACGCGGTCGCCAAGGCGGGATCGAGCCTCTCCGACCTCTCCTGGTTCGAAGTGACCGAGCTGCGCGGAGGGATCCTCAAGGAGGGACTGGAATACCAGGCCAAGGTGAAGATCGCCTTCAAGGTCCACTGAGATGGGCTACGACCGCGAAGCCGCCTGGGCACTGCTGACCGGCTGGACGGAGAAGGAGCATCTGCTCAAGCACGCCCTGGCCGTAGAGGCCGCCATGCGGGCCTACGCCCGGCGGTTCGGCGAGGATGAGGAGCTTTGGGGAGTGACCGGACTACTCCACGACCTCGACTACGAACGGCACCCTAACCGGGAGGAACATCCCTGGGTGGGGGTGAAGACTCTCGAGGAGGCGGGCTACCCGGAGGAGATCCGGGAAGCGGTACTGGGGCACGCCCCCTACACAGGGGTGGCGCGCACCTCCCGGCTGGCCAAGACGCTCTATGCGGTGGACGAGTTGACCGGGTTCATCGTGGCGGTGGCCCTCGTCCGCCCCTCCCGCTCGATCCTGGATGTCAAGGTCTCCTCGGTCACCAAGAAGTTCAAAGACCGCTCGTTCGCCGCACCGGTGAGCCGCGAGGACATCCAGGAAGGGGCCGCCGACCTCGGCCTGGAGGTCTCTGAGCACGTCGGGGTGGTGCTCGAGGCGATGCAGGGGATCGCCGCCGAACTCGGTCTGGAGGGCGTGACGGCGGGCTGAACAGGGGGGGGACCTCCCCCCGCCTATTCCTCCTCGAACGGGAGCGGCCAGACGGGGTGGAAGCGACCACTCGGACCGGCCGGCTCCGGCCGGAGCCGTTCCTCGCTCCGCTCGACCCATTCCTCCGGGTCCCTTTCATCCAGCCGGCGCAGCGGCCCTCCCCCCACCCCACTCCAACCCATCGTCTCCACCGCCGCCAGGTCAACCGCCCAGACGGGTATCCCGGCTGCCGCCAGCCGCGAAGCCTCGGCGGCGGCCGCCAGGAGCAACCGAGACCCGGCCTCCCGGTAGGCCCGGGCCGTCCAGCCCCCCGAAGGACCCGTGGTCCGACCCACCGCCTCGACCGCCCGGTAGACGGCCGGATCGGGTCGGCTCCGTCCCCGCACCCGGTGGTAGAACCGCACGCCCTCCGGCCCGGTGAGCCGAGCCAGGAGCGCCCGCACGCGTTCCGTGTCCGCCGGTCCGACCCCGGCCGCCGTCTCCTCGACGGCCGACCGGACGGCCGGCCCGCCGGCCTGCTCCATGCGCCGGCAGGGACCGACCCCCATGCCGAGGCGGGCGGCCTCGGCATCGAGGGCGTCCGGTCGGGCGCCCTCCAGGACCAGTAGAAGCGCCTCGCGCCACCAGGCTTCGGCCACCCGCCGGCCGATCCCCTGCCGCTCCAGGCCCTCGGGCCACTCCCGGTGCGCCCGCTGCCTCAGGGTGAAGAGGCTGAGCAGATCGGCCGCTTCCGGGTGCCCGGCCGCCGCCCGGGCCAGTCGGATCGCCCGCCCGGCGCCCGCCGGCCAGCGGGAGCGGCCGGAGGGGAGCACCGAGTCGAGCAGGTCGTTGCGGAGTGCCTCTCCCGGGACCCCGGTCGCCAGCCGTTTCCAGAGACGGCGGCGCAGCCCGCGCCGGCCGACCGCGCTCCCTTCGATCAGCCGGTCGATCCAGGTGCTTCCCTGCGGATAGCGCCGCGGGCAGCGGCGCCGTCGCCGGACGGCGCCGGCCGACGGCCCCGCTGGGGGCGAAGTGCCGGCCGTTCCGCCGGCCGACGCCACCACCCGGTCGATCAGTCCGAAGCGGAGGGAGCGGGGAGCATTGAGAGGCCTGGTCCCCACGAGCAGTTCGAGGGCCCGCACCGGCCCCACCACCCGGGCCAGCCAGGCGGCTCCCCCCAGGACCGGCAGGAGACCGAAGGCCAGTTCGGGGTAGCCGAGCAGGGTTGAGGGATCATCGGTGGCCCAGCGCTCGTCGCAGGCCAGGGCCAGGGTCAGTGAAGCCCCGAGCGCCGGACCGTCGATGAGCGCCAGGGTGGGGGCGGGGAAGGCCTCCAGGGCGGCCAGCACCGGCCCGGCCGCCTGCTGGAGCGGCTCCAGGTAGGCCGCGTCCAGGCCGTTCGGCCGCCGCAGGCGGACGGGATCGAGACCGAGTCCGAAACGACCAGGGGGGCCGGTCACCACCAGCAGGGGGGGACGGGCGCGGGCGGCTTCCGTCAGCACGGTCGCGAAGTCTTCGAGGGACCCCGGCGTCAGGTAACCCCGGTCGTCCTGGGGCAGCGTCAGGTTGAGGACGCCGGTCGCTGGATTGTCCTTCCTCATACCCCTCTCCCGCCAGGATCGCCCGAACACACTCCCCTATTGATGCATCCCGAACACTAGTGTCCCGAGTCAGAATTTCGCATCATTTCGTTGTGCCGACAGGGTAGCAGATGCCAGGCGCGGCGACGAATGCGATGCCCCATCCCGGATGGCTTGACAGGCCCGGTCTCCTCTGGTGGTGCCGGGAGTGGCCGTCCCCCACCTCTCCCGTCGAACCCATGGAGGGAACCGATGTCCGCCCGCCGCTCCCTGCTCCATCTTCCGCCGGTTGTGCTCCTGCTGTCGGTCGCCCTGGCCGGGCCGGTCGGGGCGCAGGAGCGCGGCGGTGCCCCCGGACCCGCCACCCGGGTGATCGACGCCGGCGGACGGCTGGTCCTCCCCGGTTTCAACGACGCCCATTGCCATTTCGCCAGTGGTTCCGCGCGACTACGCAGCCTCGACCTCTACGGGGTCGACTCCCTGGCGAAGGTGCTGCAACTGGTCGCCGAACGGTTCGCCCGCGCCGCACCGGGGGAGTGGATCACCGGGGCCGGATACGATCACACTCTGTGGGGCGAAGCCTGGTCGACCAGGGGATCCGGACCGGCCAGGGGGACTACTGGGTGCGGACCGGTTTCGCCAAGGTGTTCATCGACGGCACGCTGGGAGACGGCACCGCCGCGATGTTCGAGCCCTTCACGGACAATCCCGACTCCCGCGGCATCCCCATGATGACCCAGCAGGAACTGGATGACCTGGTACTGCTGGCCGACCGCAACGGGCTCCAGGTGGGCGTCCACGCGATCGGGGACCAGGGGAGTGACATGGTCCTCAACGCCTACGAGAAGGCGGCGCTGGTCAACGGGCGGCACGACATGCGCTTCGCGGAGACCCGGGTCGGGATCGACCGGTGCAAGACCGCCTACGCCTGGCGGAGCCTGCTCGATTCGGGAGCGGTCCTCTCCTTCAGAACCGACTGGTCGGTGGAGCCGCTCGACCCGATGCGCGGGGTCTTCAGTGCGGTCACCCGGACCAACATCCAGCGGATGGAGCCGAAGACCGGCTGGTTCCCGGAACAGAAGCTCACCGTCTGGGAGGCGATCAACTACTACACCTGGGGGAGCGCCTACGGAGAGCACCTGGAAGGAGTGAAGGGTACCCTGGCGCCCGGGCGGCTGGCCGACCTGGTGGTGATGGACCGCGACCTCTTCACCATCCCGCCCGAGGAGATCCTGAAGGCGCAGGTCGACGTCACCATCACCGGCGGCCGGGTGGTCTGGGACCGCGCGAAGGGGGAGTGGAACGGCGGACTCGATTGACACCGGGGAAGGACGGTCCCAGAATCGCGGGTCCAGGTACCGTCCGCTGATCCCGCAGGAGGACGCCGATGACCGTCTTCGATCCGGCGCATCGTTCCGAGAGTCTCGCGGCCCGGGCGGCCCTGCTGCTGTTACGCAACGTCGACGCCGTACAGGAAGGTCTCACCCACGCCGCCCGCCGGGAGGGACTGCCGGTCCTCCAGGCCTCGCTCCTGGTCCGGGTACATCTCGCCGACCCCGAGCATACGACCGTCAGCACACTCTCGGAGATCCTGCGCCTGACCCCGCCGACCGTGAGCGACAGTCTCAAGGCACTCGTCCGTAAGGGCCTGCTCTCACGCCGGCGCAGCCCGGAGGATGGCCGCCGGGTCTTCTTCCATCCCACCCTGCTGGGGGAAGAGACCGCCCGGAGGCTGGCGGTCTGGGCCGCACCGGTGGAAGACACCGTCACCCGGATGAGCCGTTCCGAACAGCTCTCCCTGTTGGGTACGCTCGCCCATCTGCTGCACGATCGGGTGCGGGAAGGTCACCGGGTGGAGGAACCGATGTGCCTCAGCTGCGCCGACTTCGAGGTGCTCTCCTGGGAACGGGGTGAGTTCCGTTGCCGGGCCCGGCAGAGCTGGCTCCCCCTGGAAGGACTGCGCACCGACTGTCCCGGACACTCCCCCTGGCGAGGCGACGTCCGGCCCAGTTGACCGGGGATCCGCCGTCTCCACGCATCCGAACGGCCCCGGTCCCGCTCAGGCCGGTTCCCCATCTCCGGGGATCGGGAGGGTGATCCAGAAGATCGATCCGTGGGGCGAGGCGGGCAAATATCCGACCCGTCCCCCCATCGCCTCGGTCAAGTGCTTCACGATCGAGAGCCCCAGACCGGTCCCCCCCCGCTCGCGTGAGCGTCCCTCGTCCACCCGGTAGAAGCGTTCGAAAAGGCGTTCCCGGTGCCGGGGCTCGATGCCCGGCCCATCGTCGGCCACCTCGATCCTCAGGATCGAGCCGCTCTCCACCCGGATCTCGATATGGCTCCCGGGGGGAGCGTACCGGACCGCGTTCTCCAGCAGGTTGAGCAGTACCTGGTCGAGGGCCTGGGCGTCGGCCAGTGCGACCGGCTCCCCTTCCATGATCACCCGGATCGACTGCTGTCTGGATTCGGCCGCCGGGCCGACCGAACCGGCCGCCCTCCGGACCGCCGTGCCGACGGTGATAGGGGCGGGACGAGGCCGGTACTCCCCCGCCTCGATCTTGGAGATGTCGAGCAGGTCGGCAACCAGTCCGCTGAGTCGTTCGGCGTTGCGCAGGATGGCGTCGAGGAACCGGCGCGAACGGACCGGGTCGTCGCTGGCGTCATCGATCAGTGTCTCGGCATTGGCGCGGATGATGCTGACCGGAGTGCGCAGCTCATGGGAGACGTTGGCTACGAAGTCCCGCCGTATCCTCTCCAGCCGGCGTAGCTCGGTCACATCGTGCAGCACCAGCACCACGCCACCGGTGATCCGCAGGGGGGTCGCCCGGGCCAGAACCCGGACCGGCCGGTCCGCCCCCACCTCGAACTCCCCGGAGCCGGGTTCACCGGCCAGCGCCCGGCCGACCAGTTCCTGGACGGCCGGCGCCCGGATCGTCTCCACCAGGCTCCGTCCGATGGGGACCTCGACCAGGCCGAGGAGCTTGAGTGCTCCGGCGTTGACCAACGTAACGTGCAGTCCGGGGTCGAGGGCCAGCACCGCCTCGCTCATGCTCTCCAGGACCGCTTCGAACCGGTTGCGCTCCCGGGCCAGTGTCTCCACGGTCTGTTCGAGCCGGTCGGCGATCTCGTTGACCGAACCGGCCAGACCGCCGATCTCATCGGAGGTGTAGGCGGCGATCCGGCGCCGTGTCCCTCCCCGGACGATCGCCTCTGAGGTCTCAGCCACCCGGCGCAGGGTCCGCGACACCAGTTCGGCGGCCATACCGCTGAGCAGGATGGCCAGACCCACTCCGATGAGTCCGGCCAGCAGGAGGAAATCGCGCAGGCGATGACGGAGGAGGAGGACCTCGGTCAGGGGGAGAGCCAGGCGGACCGTGCCCGGCCGGTCGGGTCGTTGCAGGGGGACCGCAATGTAGAGCATCCGGGTGCCGATGGTCGCGCTGTAGCGCCGGGAGACACCGATGCCCGTCTCCTGGGCCTGCCGGATCTCCGGGCGATCGCGGTGGTTCTCGATGGCCCGGACGCCCGCCAGGTCGAGGTCGGAATCTCCGATGATCGTGCCGTCGGCCAGGATCAGGGTGACCCGGGCAGCGACCAACTCGGCGAGCGCATCAGCGGTGGAATCGGCCCGGATGACATCGAGCGGCCCCGGGAGTCTCGACACGATCCCGGCGGCGAGTCGGGCCTGGACCAGCAGCTCGCTCTCCAGACGCTGATCGAGCCAGGAGGTCAACCGCACCTGGACGATCCCGCCGCTCACGGCGATCACCAGCAGGATGAGGAGCAGGGAGAGGCTGAAAAGTTTTAAGCGGATCCCGACTCTCACGACCCGGCCATCTCCGGTCTCGGACGCAAGCGGTAGCCGACGCCCCGGACGGTCTCGATGTACTCCCCGACCGGTCCGAGTTTCTCGCGGAGCCGCTTCACGTGAGTATCCACCGTCCGGGTGGTCACATCGGCCTGTATCCCCCACACATCATCCAGCAGCATGTCGCGTGTCTGGACCCGGCCCCGCCGGTCATACAGGGTGACCAGCAGCCGGAACTCCAGGGCGGTCAGTACGACCTCCCTGTCCTCCACCCAGACCCGGTGCCCCGGTTCGTCGATGCGGAGTCGTCCGAAGACGACGGCCGGCGCCTCCTCCGATTCCTCCCCCCGCCCCCGGCGCAGCACCGCACGCACGCGCAGCATCAGTTCCCGCATGCTGAAGGGCTTGACCACATAGTCGTCGGCCCCGACCTCGAAACCGACCACGCGGTCGATCTCCTCCTCCCGGGCGGTCAACATGATGATGAAGACGTTCCGGGTGCGGGGGTCCTCCCGCAGGCGGCGGCAGACCTCGGTACCGGAGATGTCGGGCAGCATGATATCGAGCAGGATGAGTTCGGGGACGGGCTCCTGCACGGCGAGTTCCAGCCCCGGGCCGCCTTCGGTCGCGGTCCGGGTCGTGTAGCCCTCCCGCTGCAGGTTGTATTCCAGGATACCGAGCAGATCCGCTTCGTCCTCGATGATCAGAACAAGACCGGGCATGATTCTGTGAACCTGCTATTCAGAGGTGACGGTGTGGTGACGTCCGGGCGACGATGTCGTGACGGTGGACACCCTCGGTCGGTGGGAAGATAGTCCTGACCCCTGCCGGTCGTCACGGCGCTATGCTCACCCGGCGCGCGTTCTCGTCCCGGCTGGCGGCCAGTCGTTCGAGCCGGTCATCGGGGTCACATCCCTTCGAAGAAGCTGCGCATGTCCTCCACGGCCTCCGGGGCCCCCACCAGGGTGAGCCGGTCCCCCACCTGCAACGGGGTACGACCGTGGGGTACGATCATCCGGCCCTCCCGGACGATCATCGCGATCAGGCAGCTCTCGTGCATCTGGAGCTCTCCGATGGTGCGGCCGGCCAGCAGGGTGTCCCGCACATCCACCTCGAGGACCCCGCCGCTGCGCAGGAAGAGTCCCCGGATCCGCTCATCGGTGTCGAGTTCGCGCCAGCTCCCGCCGAAATCGATCGCCTCCGCCCGGTTGGCCAATTCGGCCAGATAGCGCAGGTGCCGGCCCGGGTCCTCGCTGGGACCGATCAGGATGAAGAGGGCGTAGATCGGCTCCTGGCTCCCTTCCACCCAGACCCCGGAGACCGAATGGACGATCGTCAGTTCCGGGCTCTCGACGAAATCCACCCGGGCATGAGGGAGTGCGACGTGACGTCCGATCGGGGTCTCCCCCAGCCGGCTGGAACTGGAGAGGGCGGCCAGGATGGAGTCGGCGGGCACTTCCAGGCGCTCTGAGAAAGAGGCCGCGGCCCGGGCGAGCAGGTCCCAGTAGCTCTCGCCTTCGCGGTGGCGGAGCACACCGGCACGCACCACGCTGTTCTCGAACGCATCGCGCCGGCGGAGACCCTTCTCCCGCAGGATCTGGCGCAGTTCCTGGTCGAGATGGGGGGTGGCGGACCGTCCCATCCGCTGGAAGAGATGATAAAGGGCACCGGTGCGGGCGACCCGGTCTCGGGCGTAGTAGATGTACCAGAGGAGGGCCAGCGCAACGAGCGCACCGGAGGAGAGCAGCGGCATCAGGCCGAGCTGCGGGATGAGCACGACCGGTGTCAGGATCCCGACGATCTGCACCCAGGGATAACCCCAAGAACGGAAACCCGGATCGTAGGAGGGGATCCGGCTCTCCCGCATCACGATCACGGCCAGGCTGACCAGCCCGAAGACCATCAGCTGGAAGGCGCTGGCCAGTTTGGCGATGCCCACCGGACTGAGGACCAGGATGAAGACCATCATGAGACCGGCCGTGAGCAGGATGGCGTTGGTCGGGGTATGGAACCGGCCCAGCCGGCGGAAGACCTCGGGGGCCATGTCATCCCGCCCCATCGCGAACGGGTAACGGGAGGCGGCTGCCAGACCGGCGTTGGCGGAGGAGACGAAGGAGAGGACCGCGGCGGTCACGAAGGCCAGCACACCGATCCGCCCCGTGAAACGCCCGGCCGCATAGGCCACCGGGGTCAGGGTGCCGGAGAGTCCATCCGGCTCGCTCACCCCGATCAGCACGAACATCACGAGCACATAGACCAGGGTGGCGATGCCCAGCGCATAGATCATCGCCAGCGGGATGGTGCGTTCGAGCCGATCGATCTCCTCGGAGATGCTGGCCACCTTGGTCAATCCGGTGAAACCCACGAAGACGATGCCCACCGAGGCCAGGAAGGCGTTGGCGTCAGTCGTCCAGAACGGCACCAGGTGCGAACTCTCCATATGGAAGAGACCCTCGACGACGAACCAGACCATCACGCCGAGTACGGCCGCGACCATCAGGACCTGGATGCGCGCCATGTGCCGAACCCCGGCGATGTTGACCACCACCAGCAGACAGCAGATCGCCAGCGCCACCGGACGGAAAGAGAAGTCGAGGAAGAGCGCGGTGTATGCGCCCAGCCCCACCAGGTCGAAGGCGCTCTTGAAGGTCATGGCCAGCCAGGTCCCCAGCCCGGCCACCGTGCCGACCATCGGGCCGAGTGCCCGATCGAGGAAGAAATAGGTCCCGCCGGCACGTGGCATGGCCGTGGAGAGTTCCGCTTTGCTGAGCAAGGCCGGAATCAACAGCAGGCCGGCCACCAGATAGACCAGAGGCGCCGCGTTCCCGACCTGGCGGAAGACCAGGGAAGGGAGCAGGAAGATCCCCGAAGCCAGCATCGGTGCGATACTGATCGCGAAGACCGCCGGCAAGCGAAGCTGTCTGCGCAGGCGCTGTTCGTTCAAACGATCCTCCTTCGGGCCGTGCTCCGGCGCCGGTGCGGACCGATCCCGGCGGCGCGGGGAGAACAGAATATCGGATGGTCCTTCGGGGTGCCAGTACCGACCATCCAGCCTTCAAGGGCGGCGCGGGCGGACCGCAGAGGCCGCTTGCAGTCCCTCCCCTCCTTCCGGCAAAGTAGGGCGCTGATACGGGACTCCGGCTCCCTCGGAGGGTCTGAGGGCAGAAGCGATCCCGATCCCCACCGTGGGGAGAGCGGAGGCGGGCATGGCGGTCGAGATCCGTGAAGTGAAGGACCGGGCGGAGTTGAAGACGTTCATCTTCCTCCCCCGGGAGATCCACCGCGACCACTCCACCTGGGTGCCCCCCTTCTGGGGAGACGACCGGAACTATTATAACGCCCGCAAGAACCGCGCCTTCCTCTACAGCGATGTCATCCTGCTGCTCGCCTGGCGGGAGGGCCGCCCGGTCGGCCGGGTGATGGGGATCGTCAACCGGCGTTTCAACGAACACCGGCAGGAGAAGACGGCCCGCTTCGGCTACCTCGACACCTTCGAGGACCCCGAGGTCGTCCCCGCCCTGCTGGCGGCGGTCGAGGAATGGGCCCGAGGGCTCGGGATGCAGCGCATCATCGGCCCCTACGGCTTCTCCGACCAGGACCCGGAGGGATTCCTCATCGAAGGCTTCGACAACCGGGCCACCATCGCCACCCTCCACAACTTCCGCTGGATGCCGCCGCTGATCGAACAGGCGGGCTACAGCAAGGACAACGACTACTTCGTCTACAAGATCGACATCCCGGAAGTGCTGCCGGAGTTCTACACCAGGATCTTCGAACGGATCGTCAAGCGGGGACAGTTCCACCTGCTCGAATTCACCAAGCGGAGCCAGATCAAGCCGTGGATCGTGCCGGTGCTCTCCCTCATGAACGAGTGCTACATGGCCAGCAACATCTACGGCTACACCCCGCTCGACGAACAGGAGATGCATCACCTCGCCCAGCGCTATCTGCCCATCCTCGACCCTCGTTTCGTGAAGGTGGTGCTGAAGGACGACCAGGTGGTCTCGTTCGTCATCGGCATCCCCGATATGACCGAGGGGATCCAGCGGGCCGGCGGCCACCTCTTCCCCTTCGGCTTCATCCAGGTCCTGCAGGCCGCTCGGCGCACGCGACAGCTCGACCTGCTGCTGGGAGCCATCAAGGAGGAGCACCGGGGGAAGGGGCTCGACGCGATGATGGGGGTGGCCATGCTCCGCTCCGCCTGGGAGGCGGGTATGGATGTCATCGACACCCACCATGAGATGGAGACCAACACCAGCGTACGCGCCGAGATGGAGCGCATGGGCGGGGTCATCTACAAGAAGTACCGGGTCTGGCAGAAGACGCTCTGACCGGGTCCGGTACCTCACCCGGGAGCGGGAACATGCATGAGCCAGCCGTAGGATGGCCGGGGTCGGCCGGCCCGGTCCTGTTGTCCCTCCTCCTCGCCGTCATCCTTCTCCCGACCGGCCCCGTCCGGGCCCAGTGGCGCCCCGCCGAGGGCCCGCTGAAGACCCGCTGGGCGGCCGAGGTCGCCCCCGATCGGGTCCATTCCGAATACCCACGCCCGCAGCTGGTCCGCCCCGACTGGCTCAACTTGAACGGGCTCTGGGAGTACGCCATCACGCCGGCGGAGTCCCCCCGCCCGGAGCAGTGGGAGGGGCGGATCCTGGTCCCCTTCCCGGTGCAGTCCGCCCTCTCCGGGGTGATGCGCCGGCTGGGGCCCGAAGAACGCCTCTGGTATCGGCGCAGCTTCGAGGTGCCGGCCGGCTGGGCCGGTCGCCGGGTCCGGCTCCACTTCGGAGCGGTGGACTGGGAGGCCCGGGTATGGGTGAACGGCCGCGAGGTGGGCCGCCACCGTGGCGGCTACGACGCATTCACCTGCGATCTCACCGCGGCGTTACAGCCAAGCGGGGCGCAGGAACTCGTGGTCACGGTGGCCGATCCCACCGACGCTGGGACGCAGCCGCGCGGCAAACAGGTCCGGGAGCCCCGCGGCATCTGGTACACCTCCACCTCCGGCATCTGGCAGACCGTCTGGCTCGAACCGGTCCCGGCCCGTCACATCACGGCCCTCGAGATGGTGCCCCTTCCGGATCGAGGCGTGCTGCGCCTGCGGGTGGAGACGGGCGGCCCGGCCGGGCCCCCGCTCGCGGTGGTGGCGACCGCGACCGCCCACGGCCAGCCCGTCGCGGCGGCACGCGCTCCGGTGACCGAGGTATTCGGCCTCCCGGTCCCCGAGGCCGTCCTCTGGTCCCCCGAGCACCCCTTCCTCTATGACCTGCGGGTGCAGTTGATCGAACAGGAGCAGATCATCGACGAGGTGACTTCCTACTTCGGGATGCGCTCGATCCAGATCGGTCCCGATCCCGACGGGGTCATCCGGCTCCTGCTCAACGGCGAGCCTCTCTTCCAGATCGGGACCCTCGACCAGGGCTTCTGGCCCGACGGGCTCTACACCGCCCCGACCGACGAAGCGCTCCGCTACGACATCGAGACCACCCGGGAGCTGGGCTTCAATACCATCCGTAAGCACGTCAAGATCGAGCCCGATCGCTGGTACTGGTGGTGCGACACCCTGGGGATGCTGGTCTGGCAGGACATGCCGAGCGGCGACCGCTCCATCGGAGGACGGGATCCCGACCTGGTGCGCTCCCCGGAGTCGGCTGCCCAGTTCGAGCGGGAGCTGGAGGCCCTGGTCCGGGGCCGCGGCAACCATCCCTCCATCATCATGTGGGTCCCCTTCAACGAGGGTTGGGGGCAGTACGACACCGGCCGGATCACGGCACTGCTGCACACCCTCGACCCGAGCCGGCCGGTCGATTCGGCCAGCGGCTGGACCGACCGTGGAACGGGGGCGGTCTCCGACATCCACCGCTATCCCGGTCCGGGGGCGCCGCGTCCGGAGGAGCGGCGGGCCCTGGTGCTGGGGGAGTTCGGCGGACTGGGGCTCCCCCTGCCCGGGCACCTCTGGCAGGAGGATCGCAACTGGGGTTACCGGACCTTCCCGGATCGCCCCGCTTTGACCGCCGGCTACGAGGCGCTGCTGGAACGCCTCCACCTGCTGCTGGGCACCGCCGGACTGTCGGCCGCGATCTACACCCAGACCACCGATGTGGAGATCGAGGTCAACGGACTGATGACCTACGACCGGGGGCTGATCAAGCTGGATCCCGACCGGGTGGCGGCGGCCAACCGGCGCCTGCACACCCCTCCCCCCCGGCTGCGGGCGGTGGTCCCCGACGCCCGGAGTGGGGAGGTGATCTGGCACTGGACGACGAGTGAGCCGGCGTCCGGCTGGGAGCAGCCCGGCTTCGACGACCGCGGCTGGGCGCAAGGGAAGGCCGGGTTCGGGCGGTCCGACACGCCGGGGGCGGTGGTCGGAACGGCCTGGGAGAGCAGTGACATATGGATCCGGAGGAGCTTCGAACTGTCCGATCCCGTGCCGGCCGACCTGAGGCTGGTGGTCCATCACGACGAGGACGCCGAAGTCTTCCTGAACGGCGTGCCCGCCGCCCGGCTGAGCGGCTACGTCACGGATTATCAGATGGAGGAACTCTCAGCCGGTGCGCAAGCCACCCTCCACACCGGCCCCAACACGCTGGCCGTCCACTGCCGCCAGACCGGCGGCGGCCAGTTCATCGACGCCGGTCTGGTCCGGGTGCTCCCGCCGCCGCAGCCCTGATCAGTGTAGGTCGAGGTGCCGGTGGCCATGGCCATGACCATGGTCGTGGTCGTGACCGTGCTGGTGACCATGACCGGCGCAGGCCTCGTCGATCGTCACCGCCCGCAACGCTCCCCGTCCCAGCGCGTCGACTGTCGCCGCCACGGTAGGCTGGTCGGCCAGGTAGACGGTGATGCCCGAAGCCTGCAGGCGCGCCAGCGCCCGCTGGCCGATCCCCCCGACGGCGATGGCATCGACCGCTTCACCGGCCAGAGCGTTCAGCGGCTGGCACATCCCATGGGCGTGATGGTCGTTCCGGTTCATCATGGCGCGGTACTCGCCGCTCTCGGAATCCACGATCAGGAAGACCGGCGCGGATCCGAAGTGTGCGTATACGGGACTGTCGAGTCCCCGGTCCTCGGCACAGGGAATACAGATCTTCATGCTACCTGCTCCTTTTCGGATGATGTGCGTACGCTGCCCCCTTCGACCCGGAGCACCCGTCCCCCCACCAGGGTCAGGGCCACCTTGCGGCGGGCACTCTTGACGATCCGGCCGAAGGTGGCCCGGGATATCCCCATGCGGTCGGCCGCCGCTTCCTGGTAGAGCCCTTCCAGATCGGCCAGCCGCAGCGACTCGAACTCGTCGAGCGTCAGTACGACCTCCTCGAGCAGACGGGTGGGGATCCCGGCCGGTTTGAAGAACACGGCCCCCGGTCTCCCCCTGATCCGTCGCGGGCATTGCGGTCGCGGCATGGGACCACCTCCAGACCTATTATGGTCATATGCTCATTACTCGGCAAGCGCTTTCATCGGATCCGCTCCGGTGGGCACGGGCAGTCCCGGACGGATCGGTGAGTCTCCGGCCGCCGGTCCGGTAAATCCCTGGGACCACGCCGACGTATCACCTCGACCGACCGGCCGCTGGGATTCATGTCCGGCGGAAACTCGGCAGCGAGCCGGTTCCGGACAGGAATCCGCCCTGCAACGGTGTCTTAACAGTGCCGGACCGGGGGGAGGCGACGTTGCCACCCGCCGCTGACCACCCGTGAACGACACCTCCGCGGGAGAAACCGCCCCGATGCGCGATGAGCCCGACCGCACCCTCCCCCGCGAACTCCGGCTCTTCTCCACGACCAACATCGTGATCGCCGACATGATCGGCGCCGGCATCTTCACCACCTCAGGCCTGCTCATGGCCGGCCTGTACAACCCGGTACTGATGCTGCTGCTCTGGCTGGTCGGCGGGGTGCTCGCGCTCTGCGGCGCGCTCTGCTACGGGGAACTGGGCGCGGCCATGCCCGAAGCGGGGGGGGAGTACGTCTACCTCAGCCGGCTCTACCATCCCCTGCTGGGCTTTCTGACCGGCTGGGTCTCCATCATGGCCGGATTCTCCGCCCCGATCGCGGCCGCCTCCCTGGGCTGCAGCGAGTACCTGGCCGCCGCCTTCCCCGCCCTCTTCGCCTGGGGGAACCCGTTCCTGCTCAGAAGGATCCTCGCCCTGGCCGTCATCATCACCTTCACGGCTATACACTACCGGGGCATCCGGTTCGGAGCGGCCGTGCAAAACGGGCTCACCGTCCTGAAGGTGTTGCTGATCGTGGCGCTGATCACGGCCGGTTTCGCGGTCGGCCGGGGGGACCTCGGTCACCTCTTTGAGGGGCGGCCCTTCACCCTCGACTTCGGCGGCTTCAAGACCATCGGCCTCTCACTGATGTGGATCATGTTCGCCTACAGCGGCTGGAGCGCCTCCTCCTATCTGGGCGCCGAGATCCGCGACCCGGTGCGCAACCTCCCCCGCTCCCTGCTGCTCGGGACCGGCGTGGTGACCCTGCTCTATTTCCTGCTCAACCTGCTCTTCGTCTACGCCGCCCCACCCGAGGAGATGAGCGGGGTGATCGCCATCGGGGGGCTCACCGCCGGCCGGCTCTTCGGGGACTCGGTCCAGAGCCTGGTCTCGCTCCTGATCGCTTTCGCCCTGTTGTCGGCCATCAGCGTCTTCATCATCCTGGGTCCGCGGGTCTACTACGCCATGGCCCGGGACGGCTGTTTCTTCCGGACGGCCGGCCGGATCCACCCGCTCTTCCGTTCCCCCCACATATCGATCGTGCTCCAGTCCCTGATCGCGGCCGTCATGGTCCTGACCGGCACCTTCGACCAGATCCTGACCTACATGGGGTTCTCGCTCGGGATCTTCCCCCTCTTCGCGGTCTTCGGGGTCTTCCGGCTGCGCCGGCACGGCGTCAGCGTCGCCCCGATGCCGCTCTATCCCCTGGCCCCGCTGATCTTCCTGGTGGCCGGGATCGGCATCCTCGTGTTCGCCTATCTCGAGCGCCCGGTCGAATCCTCGATCGCGCTGTTGATGGTCGCGGCCGGCATCCCGGCTTGGTTCCTCTTCACCCGGAGCGCCGCCCGGACGGCCGCCCGGGAGCGCGCTGTGACGGATCGCACATCCGAAACCCCGGAGTGAGGTACTCTCCGGAGGGAGTACGACCATGAAGAACCGACTTCTGATCCCCGCTTTGATCCTCCTGGTGACGCCGGCCCTCCGGGTCGGGGCCCAGGAGACCGACCTGGACCGTCGCGTCCGGGCCTTCCTGGACAGCCATGCCCGGCAGTGGCGGGACATGAACGTGCCGATGGTGGACGGCCAGGCGCTTTACGACGTGATCGTGGAACACACGTACACCCGGGCCGTGGAGGTGGGCACCTCCACCGGGCACTCGGGGATCTGGATCGCCTGGGCCCTGAGTAAGACCGGGGGCAAGCTCATCACCATCGAGATCGACGAGAGGCGCCACCGCCAGGCGGTGGCCAACTTCGAGGCGGCCGGCCTGAGTGAATATGTCGATGCCCGGTTGGCCGACGCCCACGAACTGGTGCCTCAACTCACCGGCCCCTTCGACTTCGCTTTCGTGGACGCCGACAAGGACTGGTATACCCAGTACTTCAAGTGGTTGCTGCCCAAGCTGGAGGTGGGGGGCTGCTTCACCGCCCACAACGTCAGCGCTCCGTCCGGCCAGGGAGGGCGCGGCGGTCGGGGTGGACGCGGCGGCATGGGCATGGCCGGGACGGCGGCCTTCGTCCGGGAACTGATGGCCACACCGGGCCTGGAGACCACCTTCTTCCGCTCCGGCGGCGGTCTGTCCATCAGCTACAAGAAGCCGCCTGAGTAAGCACAGCAGCGGTGTTTAGTACCCCGGCGGGCGCTCCGGCAGAGGGTAGAGGGTCACACCCTCCCGCGCGGCCGCCAGCACCTTCGAGAGACTGACCACAACCAACTTGGCGGTCGGGCTCGACAGCAGATAGACCCGGTCGCCGAGCACGACCAGGTCGTCCCAGGTGGCATGGTTACCTTCTTTGACCAGGTTGACCCCGAAGCGGCCGAAGGAGACGGGGTGGAGCGCCCCCGTGGCCAGGTCGATGACGGCCAGGTTATAGAGCGGTCCGCCAACCAGGAGTTGATCTCCGATCTGTACCCCGCCCCCGAAGATGGCCACTGCGCTAGCGGCACGGACGGCGGGGGCCCGGCGCTCTTCCAGCGTTTCCTGCCAGGCGGGGGCGATTAGGGGGAAACCCTTGTCAATCTCCCAGAACCAGTCGATCGGCTCGCTTCCAAGTCGCACCAGCCGCGGAACGTGCCGGAAGAGCAGCCAGGGAGAACCGGTTTCACCGATCAGATCCACGACTCCTTCTAAGAAGGTGCGGACACCCGGCTGCCAGGGATCGGCAGCCACTATCGCTCCGGTCCTGTCGTATTCGGTGAGCAGGGTGTCCGGCCGACCGGGAGAGCCGGTGAAATACTCCTCCACCGCCGGGTTGTACCGGTACTTGGCGACCAGGACCGTGCCGTGATCGGTCAGAAACACTTCCGGGGGGTGGGAAGCCCGGGTGAGGACGCGGAATCCACCCCGATAGCGGCCCTCATAGTCCAGGAACTCGATCCGGTTGCTCCGGCTCATGAAACCGTCCAGGACGGCCAGCGTGCCGTCCTGGACACAGATGTCGGCAATCCCGCTGAACTCCCCCGGTCCCTCTCCGAGCCGGCCGATCTTGCGGATAAGGTTCAGCTCGGCATCGAACACGTAGACCGCATGCAGTCCCTGGTCGGCGATGAAGAGGAGCGGACTGTCGACGGCCGCGCTGACCGGCCGGTAGACCGGATAGCCGGGCAGATCGGTATGGACCTCGAAGTCGGTGAGTACCCCGCCCAGGGCGGGCCGCTTCTTCGGATCGCTCGAGGAGCCGCATGCCCCGCTGATCATCAGCAGGACCAGAAGGGGAGCGATCACCGTCCGCTTCCTCATCCGATGACTCCGCTCAGTGATAATGCAGTCCCTCCACGGCCGGAACGATCCGGTAAACGATAGGTATCTGCTCATCGGTCTCTGGCAGAGTACGAATGCTCATAAGCTGGCCATCTCGGATCGAGAACAGCTTGCCCGGGAGGTGCGCGCGACCCAAATAGCGGCCCTCCGAGTCCACCACGTGCCACCAGGCGGCATCCACAGCCCAATTGAAGACGTTGCCCTCAACATCGCGCAGCCAGAACCAGCCTCGATCGTCAGCATAGATACTCGTGCTGAAACCAAACCGTTCCGCGAAGACGACCTGTTGTCGGATATCCTCCGACGGCAACCGGCCCTCGGCGGTGGCCAGACTATCCATGAATGTGAAGTACCGGTTCCTGAACGCAGCGTCGATGGGACGCTCCTGCTGGTCGATCCGGATGATCCGGCGCAGTACCCCCAGGGGGGAGAAGATCTGGATGAGTGGTTGGTTTCCTTGGGCGAGAATGATCTCGCGTTCACGAGTGACGGCCATAGCCGATGAACCCCCGAAGAAGACGACGGACAGACGTCCCCGATAAGTTCCTCCCAGTCCGGACGGGTAGGTGACCCTCGATTCCGGCACGAACTCACCCCGCACGATGGCCACCGTGTCACCTGTGGTCGCCCGCGTGATGAGGGCTCGCGGCCGAGTGTAGTGTACATCGGTCAGCCGCTGACCTTCCCAACTGATGCCGATCAGATAATCGCGATTGGAAACCAGGACGTTTGGTACTCCACCATTCGACTGCCGGAAGGAATCGAGGAAACACCCGTCGGTGGTTACGCGGCTGGCCCGTTGAGTTCCGTGATCGTAGATCGTCAGGGTGTCGCCATCGAGAGCGGTAATCTCGGGACCCCGGTACTCCCCGGGGCCGTAGCCACGCCGGCCGAATGTGCACCGGTACCTTCCGTCGGCCTCGTAGACGACGATCCGCCCTTTCCTCCCATCCACCACGTAGTACCGGCCGTCCATGCCCCGCTCGAAAGAGGCGACGCCCCATAGCAGCGATGCTTCTTGGGCGGAGTCCTGTTCCAGCCGGAACAGTTCCTCGAACCGGAAGAGCTGCTCAGCATAGGCCGGACCACCGGTGGTCTCGGCCACCCGGACGCCCTCCTCGGTGTGGGTGCGAAAACGATGGCCGCCCGGTGGGCCGCCCCCACAGCCGGACACGAGGATAACGGCCGCCAGTACGGGGCCGATCCGCGGCATGATCAAGCTCCTGGTCAAGATCTGCCCGAGGAAAGGAACAACATCAAGCAGACGCACCGTTACGAATCCCGTTTATAACCGGCGGCGGCCTGTCCATCAGCTACAAGAAGCCGCCGGAGTAGGCTGGCGGCTCAGCGATAGCGCAGACCCTCCACGGCCGGAACGATCCGGTAAACGGTCGGGATCTGCTCGCCGGTCTCTTCGACGTAGCGGATGCACATGAGCAGACCGTCGCGGATGGCATAGGGCGTGCCGGGAAAGTATGCCCGCCCCAGGTAACGCCCCTCGGCGTCCACGACGTGCCAGCCCGCCGCGTCCGGTTCGGTGGCGATGTACCGGCTCATCACATCCATGAGCCATAACCATCCCCGGTCGTCCGCCCGCAGATCCTCGCTGAAACCGACTTTGTCCGCGAAGACGAGACGCTCCCGAAGACCTTCCTGAGGGATTCTTCCGCTGGCGGTCGCCAGACTGTCCATGAATGCGAAGTACCGGTTGCGGAATGAGGCGTCGATAGGCCGCTCCGGCTGCTCGATCCGGATGCGGGGGCGCGGCTCTCCGAGCGGCGAAAAGATCTGGATGAGGGCTTCGTTCCCCTGCGCCACCACGATGTCATGCCGGGGAGTGATCACCATCATGGGATACCCACCCAGTTGCAGCATGGAATAGCGGCCGCGGTAGGTGCCCCCCGGTTCCGTCAGATCTGTGAAGCGGGTTACGGGCACGAACTCCCCGCGCACGATAGCCACCGTGTCGCCCGTGGCCGCCCGGGTGATGAGGGCCCGGGACCGGCTGTACTGGATGTTGGCCGGCCGTTGACTCTCCGAGACGACGCCGATCAGCAGGCCGTCGTGGGCCACCAGGACGCTCGGTCCTCCACCGTTCGACTGCCGGAAGGTATCGAGGAGACGCCCGTCGGTGGTGAATCGGATTGCCCGCTGCAGTCCGGTGTCGTGGATCGTCAGGGTGTCCCCGTCGAAGGCGGTGAGCTTGGGCATCCGGAACTCGCCCGGGCCGCTGCCGCGCCGGCCGAACGTGCTCCGGTACGACCCGTCCGCCTCATAGACCACGACCCGGCAATCGCCGCCGTCCAGCACGTAGTACCGGCCGTCCGGGCCCCGTTCGAATGAATTGACCCGGCTGAGCAGGGAGGCTTCCTGCGCCGGGTCCTGCTTCAGCCGGAGCACCTCCTCGAACCGGAAGAGGGGCTCGGAGTGGGCCGGACCGCCGGTGGTCTCGGCCACCCGGACACCATCCTCGGTATAGGTACGGAACTGGTGACCGCCCGGCGGGCCGCCCCCGCAGCCGACGAGAATCCCGAGCAGCAGCACCAGGATTGGCCGGAGTGACCGTCCGATCGTCCCAGCATAGTCGGTGCGCGACATCAGCGTTCCTCCTCAAGTCGATAGAAACGCACCACCGGAGTGCCATCCTCCAGCTCTTCGTAACGGTAGTAGCCGTCCTGGTCGAAGTAGAACGGCTCTTGCGGCAGACTCTGGCTGAAGAGCCAGTCCCCGTCGGGATCGAAGACATCGAACCGGTAGGGATCACCCTCTTCTTCGGCGGCGTAGGTGCGGTATCGCATGACCC
Organism: uncultured Gemmatimonadota bacterium; assembly: GCA_964519015.1. Classification (GTDB taxonomy): domain Bacteria; phylum Blakebacterota; class Blakebacteria; order Blakebacterales; family CAYUVJ01; genus CAZFHZ01. Next base: position 35,416 of record CAZFHZ010000004.1, read on the forward strand.
AGAGACGCTCCCGCCGGTCCCAGAACATCTCCCCGATAGCCGGCATACGGTCCGGGTAGTCCAGCCGCCGCAGCCCTTCCTCCGGGTAGCGCTGGGCCGCGTACGACTTGATGAAGGCCTCGATCTCGGGTCCGGTGACCGCCGGACCTTGAACCGGGAGCGTCAGCTCGATCCGTCCCCCATCCCGGGCGTTCAGGATCACTATCCGGTAGTCTCCCGAGTCCACCCAGGCCAATCGCCCACCGCTCAGGGCGAACTCAGCATGGTCTTCGTGCTGAAAGGGACTGGAGAGGTACTTGTTGCCCAGGATAGGCCAGCGGGTCAGGTAGGTGGTGTCGAGCACGGCCTCGATTCGATTCGGATGAGGCCACCATCGATCCAACCGGTACTGCCACTGAAAGGTGATCGCGTCCTGGAACGACCCGCTGAGGCCCCGGCCGTCGTACCGGAAGACCGCGAATCCGCCGCCAGGCAGTAACGTCAACTCCTGATTGGTCCCGGTCAGTTCAGGGGGCAGGAGGAATTGGCCGAGATAGGCGCCCGTCCGATCGTAGCAGGAGATCCGCCGATTGGAGCTGTCCAGTACGGCCAGGGTGTCACCGGGGAAGACCACCGTGGTGATGGTCCCGAACTCGCCCGGGCCTTTCCCTCGCCGTCCGAAGGAGCCGAGATGGGTACCGCTGGGATCGAAGCGGTGAACCACCCCTGCCCGGGCATCGCCGATCAGCACCGTACCCGCGGGATCGACTCCCATTATCATGGGAGCGACGAGCAGGTAGGTGTCATCGGACTGGTCGGCGCCGAAGACGGCTGCGGGCACCACGCGGTAGGGATCGACTCGCGGAGGCAGATCTCCGAGGTAGTGGAGGCTGGTCACGCCGCCGACAACCTCCCGGAGATAGCCGGTTTCCTCGTGCCCGCCGCAGCTGCAGGCGAACAGGACACTCAACAGCACCAACACGTCGCGCAGGGATGAAAGTACCGGTCTGCTCATTCCGGGTCGTTGCTCCTGACCAGAGAATCTATCCATATGCCTACCGCGGGATCTCGATCCGGTAGCGCTTCACCCGGGGGACCTGGTCGGGAGAGCGTACCGATGTGATGAACACGTCGCCGCGGATCCAGACGAGCGAGCTCAGCCGGACCTCGTCGGGCAACTCCAGGGTCCCCAGGTATCTCCCGGCGGTCTCGAAGACATCCACCACCTGCGAGGAATCCCAGCGGGGCGGCGTATCGGCATCCTCGCCTCCGACCCGGACGCCCGGTCCCTCACGGACCACCCAGAGCCGGCCGCTCAGGTCGGCTACGATCTCGGAGAACCACGGTTTGGTGTCGGGGACCGGGGGCGCCCGCCAGGAGAAGGAGGGATCGGAGTGGCGCAGGATGCGGGTGTAGGTCTCGATGTACCAGTCCCTCTCTTCACGCTGGACCGGAATGGGTTCGCACACCCGTTCGAGGGCGTGGACGGAACCCTCCCGGTCCGTCACCGTGATCCGGTAGCGGTCGGAGATGCCGTGGATGAGGGAACCGTCTACGCTGAACGTCCAGACCAGGTCCGGAGCGAACGGCACCGACAATGCCGTCCGCTCGGTCCTGAGCTGGTACTTCTCGCTGTCGAAGAAGGGCGCCCAGACCGTGTCGAGGACCGCTTCCCTCGGCCCGGTCCGGCCCATGCCGTAGCGCCGAGGCGGCCGCCGGTTGGCGATGGGCACGTAAGCTCCTCCATCGCGGGTGAGGATCGTCGGGCGGAAGGAGCCGAGGTAGGAGGAGAGCGGCCAGGTGGCCGCCGGGACTCCGTCCAGCGTGTAGACGTTCACCCGGTTCAGGCTGATGTCCCGAACCACGACCCGGTCCTGTTCCGCGTCCACGGCGAGACCGGTAGGCAGGCGGAACTCCCCCGGTCCCGCACCCCGGCCGCCGAAGTCGAAGAGATGCCGGCCGTCCCAGCCGTAGACCCGCACCCGGAAGAAGGAGGAGTCCAGGACATAGATCCGGTCCCCGGTGGCGCCCAGCCCCATCACCGACCCCAACAGGTAGGGTCCTTCCTCATTACTGCCGATCGAGACTTCTTCGACCAGACGGGCCGGTTCTTTCCAGACCGACCCGGAGAGGGTGCGCACGGTACGGATCCCCTCCATGACGAGCTCTTCCTGCCGCCAGGTCCCATCGTCCGGCACCCGGCCCCCGCAGGAGCACAAGAATGGAAGGAGCGTCATCAGCAGCAGGACGTGGGCAGTACGCATCGTCGGGCTCCTGGTCGAGGGACCGCCCGGTTCCGGTAGTATCGAGAGGACGGATCCGGAGGGCAGGCGTTTATCACCGTCCGGGAACACAAACGCCCCCTGGAGGCGGTTCATCCTCCAGGGGGCATCGGTCTGGCTCCGGCGGAGGGACTCGAACCCCCGACCAATGGATTAACAGTCCACCGCTCTACCAGCTGAGCTACGCCGGAGTGTCTCGGTCCGGATGCTCCTCATCCGGGACTTCATAAACTGCGCCAAACCGGTCGTAAAAGCAAGGAGCGGCTGAACACCGCTCCTGCCTGTCGTCACACCCTCTTCAGGCGGTCGCCGGGACCATCACCGGTCAGGGCCGGATGGTCGCGAACCGTTCGTGCTCGGCCGGCTCCTCCTCCAGCAGCCGGGACTGCGGCGGTGTCTCCGGCTCCATCGCCGGGCCCTCACCCCGGTGGGTCCCGGCGAGGATCGCATCGTAACGCCGGGCATTCTTCAGCACGTCCAGGGCGGCCTTGAACTGGGCATCCTCCTTGAAGTACTCCATCTGGCCGGCGTCGTAACCGGCCAGTTTGGTGGTGAACTCCCGGCGCAGTTCCAGCGCGATCTTCTCCCGGCTGGTGGTCCACATCTTCTCCTTCTCCGCCTCGATCGCCCGCTTCAGGGCCGCAATCTCGTCCTTCAGGTCATCGGCCAGGTCCTCGGCCCGAGCGGTCGTCTGCAACTCGTCCAGCCGCACCTCGGTGGGGAGCCGGAAGGTGAATCCATCGGAGAGGCACCAGCGATTGAAATCGTCGAGGAGGGCGTCGTCGACGGTGACCGTGCTGCCCGACTTCAGGTTGCGCGAGTTGACGTAGTTGTTCACGTAGCGCAGGAACATGGCTCGCCGGTACTTCAGGTCGAAGAGGAGGATGTTGATGGTGAGACCCTCCGCCTCGACGTCGGGGACCACGCCCCCGCCCCCCTTCACCTCGCGACCGTTGCGGCTGTGGAAGACCGGATGCGCGGTCGTGTCGGGGCCGGTCGGGTTGGCCACCGCCAGTAGTCCCTGCTCGTCCCGGACGAAGGGGCGCTGCAGGTTCCGTCCGCTGGGAGTGAAGTACTCGCCGGTGGTCAACCGCAGATAGCTGTCCGTGCCCACCTGGGCCACGGTCTGCACGAGACCCTTGCCGAAAGTGGTGCGGCCGACGATCACGCCGCGGTCGAGGTCCTGCACGGCTCCGGCCACGATCTCGGAGGCCGAAGCGCTGCCGGTGTTGACCAGTACGGCCAGGCGTCCCTTGAAGAGCTGCGCCTGGCTGGTACGGAGTTCGCTGTTCATCTCGTTGATGCGGCCGCGCGTGTAGACGACCAGCTCGCCCGACGGCAGGAAGGGCTCGGCCACCTCGCGCGCCTCCAGCAGCAGGCCGCCCGGGTTCCCCCGCAGGTCGAGGATGAGTCCCTCGATCTTCTGCTGCCTCTCCAGTCTCTGGATCGCCTCGGTCAGGAACTTGCCGGTGTTGCGGGTGAACCGCCCGATCTCGAGGTAGGCGATGCCCGGGGCCGCGAAGGTCGCGGCCGAGACGTCGTTCACCTCGATGGTCTCGCGGGTGATGACGAACTCCATCGGTTCGGGGAAGCCCTCCCGCTCGATCATGAGCGTCACCTTGGTGCCGACCGGACCCTTGATGAGCGAGGCGGCCTTGGACGAGGTGAAAGTGCGGCTGGGTGTACTGTTGATGTTCACGATCACGTCGCCCGCCTGGAGTCCCGTCCGCTCGGCCGGGGAGCCCTTCATGGGGGCGACCACCGTCAGTACCCCCCCCTGCTGTCCGATGGTGGCCCCGATGCCGCTGTACTGCCCGGTGGTGGTGATCTCCAGATCGGCTACGGCACTCTCGTCCGCCTCCTGGGTGTAGTACTCCGAATAGGGATCGAGTTGGGCCATCATCCCCTTGAGCGCGCCGGTGGTGACATCCTGGGAGTTCACCTCGTGGTAGTAACTCTGCCAGACCTCGGTCAGCAGCGAACTCAGGAGCGAACCGTCCCGGCGCACGTCACGGAGGCTGCTCGGCACCTGTTGGGACTGGGCGGCCAGAGCGGCATGGGACATCCCCACCTCGCGACGAGGCCCCGGGGCGATCAGAAAGCCGATAGCGAAGGCCACCAGCAGGAGCGGCGTATATCGGGTCCAGCGCATCATGACATTCCCTTCCGCCTCAGCAAGTCCGAGGCGTCGGCATGGATCTCCCGGCCGATTGCTGCAGCCGGTCGGTCACCATCCACCACGCGGAACCGCTCAGGGTCCGCAGCAGCAAGCGCGAGGAAGCCCTCCCTCACCCGGTCGAGGAAGGCCGTCCCTCCTCCTTCCAGACGGTCGGGGGTCCGTCCCGCCTGTCTCGCCCGGGTCAGTCCGACGGCCGGGTCGAGATCGATCAGGTAGGTGCGCTCCGGCCCCAGGCCGGCGGTGCCCAGGGCGTCGGCCTCACGGATGGCCGCCATCGCCTCGGCCACGCCCCGTCCCCCCCGATCCCTTCCGTAGCCCTGATAGGCCAGGGTGGAATCGAGAAAGCGGTCGCACACCACCACCGCTCCGCGCTCCAGAGCGGGTCGTATCACCGCCGCCACATGCTCGGCCCGGCTGGCCAGATAGAGGAGAACCTCGGTCGCCCAAGCCATACCCGCCGCGGCCGGATCGAGCAGGATGGCCCTCACCCGCTCGGCCACCGGGCTTCCCCCCGGTTCCCGGGTCAGCACCACTTCGTGCCCCTCCGAGGTCAGTGCCTCGGCCAGCGCCCGGGCCTGGGTGCTCTTGCCGGAGCCGTCCACCCCTTCCAGGCTGATGAAGGCGCCGCCTCTCCTCGGGTCGGTCCGGGTCACAGTCTTCCTATATTACGGATTGCGGGGCTTGTTATGAAGCCCCGCTTTCGTACCGGCCACCACCAGAGTAAACTCGCCGCGCGCCTTCGAAGTTGCATAAAACGCCGCCAGTTCCGAGAGCGGTCCCCGGCGCACCTCCTCGAAACGCTTGGTCAGTTCGCGACAGACCGCCGCCGGACGGTCCCCCAGTACGACCATCAGGTCGGCCAGCGTGGCGGCCAGCCGGTACGGACTCTCGTAGAAGACCAGGGTGTGCGGCAATCCCGCCAGCTCCTCCAGCACCCGCCGGCGCCGTCCCGACCGTGGCGGCAGGAAACCGGTGAAGGTGAAGGCGTCGGTGGGCAGCCCGGAGACGGTCAGGGCCGCGATCAGGGCGGTCGGACCGGGCACCGCGCTCACCACGATCCCTTCGGCCACCGCCGCCCGCACCAGCACGAAGCCGGGGTCGGAGAGACCGGGGGTGCCCGCGTCGCTGGCCAGCGCCACACTCCGCCCGGCCTTTAAATGGGCGATCAGCCGCGGGGTCGCCGTCGTCTCGTTGTGCTCGTGGAAGCTCTCCAGCCGCCGGTGGATCCCCAGGGAGGCCAGCAGGCGCCCGGTGTGGCGGGTGTCCTCGGCGGCCACTATATCGGCTGCGGCAAGCACCGCCCGGGCCCGTGGACTCAGATCGCCGCGGTGGCCGATCGGGGTGGCCACCAGGTAGAGGACCCCGCCGGTCACCTGGGCCGTCAGGGCCTCCGCCGGGTCCTCTGCGGACGCCTCCCGTCCGGTCGGCTCCTCTTCCGGCTCCGGTTCCCCGGCCATCAGGTCCCCCAGTCCCGGGGATAGAGCCAGTCGATGCCGATCGTGCGGTCGCTCAGTTTGCAGATCACCGGGAGATGCCGCTTGTACTCATTGGCCCGCACCCGTTCCCAGAGCCGGCGCACCAGCTCTTCATCGAAGCCCTCGGCCGCCGTCTGCGCGATCGTCTTGCGCTCGTCCACCAGTCGGAAGAGGATCGCGTCGGCGGTTGTGTAGTCCACTCCCAGGTCGGCCTCGTCGGTCTGCCCCTGCCAGAGGTCGGCCGAGGGAGCCTTCTTCAGGACCGGCTCCGGCAATCCGAGGGCGGCGGCCAGCTGGCGGAGCTGGCTCTTGTATAAATCGCCCACCGGGTTGATCGCACTGGCCAGGTCGCCGTGGAGGGTACCGTACCCGAGCAGGAGCTCGGTCTTGTTGCTGGTTCCGACCACCAGCGCCCGGTACTCGACCGAGAGGTCGTAGAGGACCGCCATGCGCATGCGCGCCATCAGGTTACCCGCGCGGGTGCGGTCGAGTCCCGCCCACGCGGCGTACCCTTCCGTCATGCCGGTGATGGGCACTTCGAGCGGTTCCACACCCAGCAGCTCGGCCACCAGCCGGCCATCGGAGACACTCTCGGCCGAGGAGATCCGGTGCGGCATCCCCACCAGGAGCGCCTGTCCGGCTCCCAGGGCCCGTACCACCAGGGCCGCCGAGACGGCCGAATCGATCCCGCCGGAAAGTCCGACGATCGCCCGCTGGAAACCGGCGCGTTCCACCTCATGGCGCACGAATGCTTCCAGGATGGGGAGCACCAGGTCGGGGTCGAGACGGAGCCGCTCGTCCATGGACACGCTCACAGGTTCCTCATCCGATCGGGCAGATGCCCTTCCAGCAGGGTGGCCAGTTGCCGCCGGGTGGCCTCGGCGTCATGCTGTTTCAGTACACCGTTACGTGACCGTACCCGTCCGATCACGCCGGGATCGATCGCCGCGCTCCACACCCCCGAGGTGAAGGAGTCCCCTTCCACGATCGGGAACTCGCTGACGGGGGAGTAGACCAGGCTCCCCCCGCTGAAGAAGATACCATCCTCGAATCCGGTCCGGTTGCTGTAGGCGACCCAGCAGCCCAGCAGGTTGCCGAAGAGGCGAAGCAGGTCGCGCCAGGTCCGTCGCGAGGCCAGTTGCCCACTCGCCCGGGCGATCCCCCGGCCCGGCGCAGCCGAGAGAACCAGCAGGCCGGTGGCACCCTGGAGAGCCGCCAGCAACGCGGAAGAAGGATGCCAGACGTCTTCGCAGACCAGCAGGGCCAGGGTACCGAAAGGGGTCCGGAAGCTGTGCAGCTCCTCCCCCCGGGAGAAGAACCGCCCTTCGTCGAAGAGTCCGTAGGTGGGCAGATAGATCTTGCGGTGGAGATGAACAAGGTCTCCCCCCGCCCACCAGCCGGCGACGTTATAGAGCTGGCCGTCCTCCCCCCGTTCCACGAATCCGGCGGCGATCGGGAGGCGCCGGCTCAGTTCCCGTACCGGGTCGAGGCGCCGGTCCCCCGCCGGCAGGGCCACCTCGGCGGTCAGATCACGCAGCAGGTAGCCGGTCAGACCGAGTTCGGGAGTGATCAGCAGGTCGGCCTGTTGGATGACGGCGGCCTCCACTGCGGCCGCGAGCTGGTCCAGGTTGGGTTCGATCCGGCCGAGCACCGGACTCCACTGGCCCACCGCCACCCGGAAGGGAGCCTCGTTCACGGCTTCTCCCCGGCGCGGGGATCGCCCGCGGCCGTTTCTTCCATCCGGCGGAACCAGTCGATGGTCTCCTCGGGGGAGGCAACCTTCCGGAGCCCCTCCCGGACCACGGCATCGTCACAGAGGCGGGCCAGCCGGCCCAGTATGCGCACGATGGTGGAAGGATCACGACGATCGGCGATCAGCAGAAAGAAGAGGTCGGCCGGTCGGCCGTCCACGGCTCCCACATCGAGAGGTCGCACCGGCCGGCCGAAAGCGAGCGCGAACCCGGGGAAGCCGTCGAGGCGGGCGTGAGGGAGCGCCACCCCGTTGCCAACCCCGGTCGAGAGCACCTGTTCCCGGCGCAGGACCTCCTCCAGCAGGGGAAGGCTGGGGTCGGCCTTACCCGCGGCCGTCAGCGCCTCCACCAGCGCACCGAAGACCTCGGCTTTGTCCCGGGCCTGGATGTCGAGCCGGATGGTGGCCGGACTCAGCTGTCGCCAGATCTCCATGCCTCACTCATCCCCGTGCGCGCGGATTTAGAAGGGGACGTCGTCCTCACCCTCGGAGACGGCGTCGGGACCGGTCTCCTCGTCGGGTGCCGGACGGCTGCTACGCCGGCTGCCGCCACCACCCCCCTGACCCCCCCCGGCGCCGCCGAGCATGGTCATCTCCTGGGCCACGATCTCGGTGGTCCAGCGCTGCTGACCACTCTGATCCTCCCAGGACCGGGTCTGGATACGGCCTTCGATGTAGACCGAGTCCCCCTTCTTGAGGTACTGCTCGGCGATCTCGGCCAGCCGGCCCCAGACCACGATGTTATGCCACTCGGTCTGTTCCTGACGCTGGCCGCTCCGGTCGGTGAACGTGCGGTTGGTCGCGATCCGAAAATTGGCCACGTTCTGCCCGCCTGAGGTGGTGCGGATCTCGGGATCGGCCCCCAGATTCCCCAGGATGATCGCTTTGTTGACGCTGCCTCGAGCCATTACTCCCGTCCTCCCGTCTGGAACACATTCCTCCGGCGCCGGGGCCGCCTGACCTGGTCGAAGATACGCAGGCGGATGGTATCGGCCGTGGGGAAGATTGTAAGTATGCGGGTCTTGGAACTCGGGCGTCAACCACCGGGCAGGGCCGGCTCCCCTTCCCAGGGGTCGGGCAGACCGACGCCGCGGGCGGCCAGCCGGACAGCTCCCTGCACCGGACTGTGCCGGGGTGTGACCAGGCTCAGCCCCTCCCCCCACTCCCAGGCGCCTTCCCGCAGGGCCGGCTCCAGAAGGGACGCCCAGCTCTCTCCCAGGCCGCCCAGCAGCGCCACCGGCAGCGGGGTACCGGCGGCCAGACCCAGCCGGCGACAGCCCTCGGCGAGGATCCGGCCCAGTTCCCGGCCGACGCGGGTTGCCAGCTCGACCGCAGCGGGATGCCCGGCGGCCGCCAACGCCATGACCGGAGGGGCGAGCCGGCCCAACCGCTCCGGTTCGGTGCGGGCGGCCGCGGCCGCGCGCATGAGGGCATGAGGCTCCTCCCGCTCGGACGGACCGAGCCCCCAGGCCGTGAGCACGATACCGGTCAGCTCGTCCGGGTATCCCCCTTCCCAGGCCCACAGCGCCCGTCGGACCGCCTCCAGCCCGAGCCAGACCGCGCTCCCCTCGTCACCCAGCGGCCAACCCCATCCGCCGCTCAGGGCAAGTACGCCGGCCGCATCCCGGACCAGGCCGATCGAGCCGGTACCGCTGATCACCACTCCGGCGGCTCCCGTCATCCCATGGGCACCCAGCAATGCGGTCTCGGCATCGTGGGTGATCATCACCGGCACCCCGGTCGGAGCGACCGGGCTGCAAAAGAGGGGGAGGAGGGCGTCCCTGAGGACGGCCCGGGCCGGTTCGGAGCGGGCACCGGCGAATCCCGCGCCGACCCCTTCCAGCAATCGGGGGGCGTCGGGCCTCACCGCGCAGGCCTGTTGCCAGAGGTGAGCGACGACCTCCACCACACCCATCGGCCCGACCCGGGTGAGGGAAGCCGCACCCCCTTCACCGCGCCAGAGGGTCTCTCCCCCGGGTCCGGCCAGCAGGGCCCGGGTGCGGGTTCCGCCCGCGTCCAGACCGAGCAGCAGCGCCCCCGGGCCGGCGGTCATCAGAAGATCTTGATGGTGAAGTACTTCTTCGGGTTGTTCTTGATGTCGCTGATCAGCGAGTCCATGTGGGCGAGGGTCAGGGCCAACTGGAAGTAGACGCTGTCGGACTCGGCCAGATGCCACAGGGTGCCCCGCGAGCCGGTCACCCGCAGGGCGAGCCCCTGCAGGGTATCGGCCAGCGAATCGATGCGCGTGGCGATCCGGGTAAACTGCTGCCCGGCCTCGCCGACCGAGGTCAGCGCGCTGTGCAGGGGACCCGTGTTGTTCTCCAGCACCTGGTTGACGTTGGCGACCATCTCACTCAGGTTGGCCAGGCTCTCCCCGACCATCCCCTGGTTGTCCACCACCACCTGGTTGAGCAGATCGATCGTACGGTTGAAATTCTCGAAAGCCACCGCGATGCGCGCCCTGACCTCCTGGTCGGTGATGACCGCCTGCATCGAAGCGGTCAGGTCCCCGACCCGGATCATGAGGAGCTGCATGTTCCGGAAGACGTCGTTGAGACTGGCCCCGTTGATACCGATAAGGGTGTCGGCCGCCGTGATGGCCCGTCCCCCCGGACGGGCCGTGACGTTGATGAAGCGGGCCCCGATGAGCCCTTCGCTCTCGATCGTGAACAGGCTCGCCGAATCGAGCCGGACGGCCTGGTCGAGCCTCATCTGCACCGCCACCCGGTTCTCGGGGGTGAGACTGATATCAGTGACCTGCCCCTTCTTAACGCCGGCGATCAGAACCGGGTCGCCGGTGGAGAGACCGAAACCCGACTCGAAGAGCACCACCACCCGGTAGGTGCTCCCCTCCCGCAGCAAATCCTGTCCCCACAACAACCCGAACACCAGGATCAGGACGCCGATGATGACGGCGGCCCCGACCCGGAGGGTCGTCAGGTCCCGTTGACCCCGTTCCCAAGCCATTCCAGGAGGTCCTTTCGCTCACTTCCGGGCACGTCGCAACATTCCAGTCCCACACCCTCCCGGGCCAGGGCCCGGAAGGCGTTCTCATCCCCTTCGTCCATACAGAGGAAGGGGAGGATGCGCCGGCGACCCTCACGGTGGTGCAGGCCGCCCACGTTAAGGACATCGTACTCGAACCCACCCCGGTAGAGCCTCAGGGCGTCGTCGGGGGAGGAGAGCAGGATGAAGAGCCCTTCTCCTTCCTCCAGCCAGGCGGCCAGTGCCACCGGGGCCTCGCTCAGGGTGACGACGGACACCTTGACCCCTTCCGGGGCGGAGGCCTCGTAGAGCTCGCATTCCCAGAGACTATCGGCCACCTGATCGTTGACCACCACGATCCGGTCGGGGTGGAACAGGTTCCCCCAGCCCTGGGTGACCTGACCATGGACCAGCCGGTCGTCGACCCGGACCAGGAGCGGATTCACGACTGGATCCCTTTCCGGCCGTATTCGACGAGGATCTCGGCCAGGGCGTCGAGTCCGAGCTTCTCCCGCTTGTTCACGAAGGCCAGGAGCATGGGGAGGTTGACCCCTGTGATGTGCCGGATCCGCTTCTGCTGCCGGCGCAGTCGTTCCGCGGTCTGCCAGCAGGAGCCTCCGAAGAGGGTCGTGAAGACGATGCTGCCGTCGTCTCCACCGGCCACCGCCCTCTCGACGGACTCGAGCATCTGCTCGCCGCTCAATCCCTCGTTGCTCAGGCTGACGAATTCCTCCTGCGGCCCGAGGAAGGCCTCCACGGCATGACGCAGGGCGTGTCCCAGGTCGACGTGGGTGAAGACCACACCACGGATCATTCGTAGTCCTCGCCTAATTCCGTGCGGGCCAAGACCCGTCGTTCCATCCGCTCGAGCAGTCTCTTGTTGAAGGTCTGCGCGGTGTTCAATCCGCTGATCTTCATGATGTGGTTGAGGGCGATGGTCTCGGCCAGGACCGTGATGTTCTTCCCGGGGACGATGGGCAGCAGGACCTGGGGTAGCTGCACGCCCAGGATCTCGGTGGTCCGCTCGATCATGCCGAGCCGGTCCTGATCCTCGACTTCAGTCCACTCCTTCAGGACCACCTCCACCTCCACCCGTTTGACGAGACGGATACCGCGGATGCCGAAGATCCCCTGGATGTCGATGATCCCGATCCCGCGGATCTCCATGTGGTGGGTGAGCAACTCGTTCCCGGTGCCGGTGAGGATGCCACGGGTTGTGCGGGTCATGGTAACCACATCATCGGCCACCAGGCGATGTCCACGCTCGATCAGGTCGAGCGCGATCTCGCTCTTCCCGATCCCGCTCTTGCCGGTGAAGAGTAACCCCACCCCGTAGACGTCCACCAGGGTACCGTGCATCACAGCCGTGGGCGCGAACCAGTCGTCCAGGTACTCGCTCAGCAGGTGGGCGACCATCGTGCTCGGATGCACGCTCAGCAGGATGGGGATACCCCGTTCATCCGCCTTCTGTTCCATGTAAGGGAAGGGCCGGTTCCCCGAGGTGCAGATGATCAGCGGCATCTCGAAGCCGAAGAAGGCATCCAGGGTGCTCTGACGCTTCTTCTCGCTCAGGCTGTTCAGGTAGTGGAACTCGGTGTCGCTCAGGATCTGGACCCGGTCGTAGGGGAACGGGTCGAAGAAGCCGGCCAGGGCAAGCCCGGGGCGGTAGACGTCGTTGGTCGAAACCACCCGCATGGCTCCCGAACGCCCGGCCGCCCATTCCAACTGGAGGCTCTCACGGGAGTCCTCGACCAGCTTCTGAACGGTCAGTTCCTTCGCCCCCATAAACAAAACGGGAGGAGGTTGTTGGCCTCCCCCCGCTCCCGAGAAGAGGTGGTCAGCCCGAGCTACTCTCGTCCACGGGCTGTATGCTCTGCTGCCGCAGCTCACGACGGTCCTTCTCATGCGAGATCTTCGCTTTGTACTTCTCGAGCTGCCGTTCCATCTTGTCGATAGCGGCATCGATGGCGGGATAGAGCAGGTCCTCCGTGCTGTCCGCGTTCAGCGTTTTCCCGTATACACCGAGTACACATTCCGCCCGCCATCGGTCCTTCTCCTTCTCCAGGACCAGGTGGCAGTCGACGATCCTGTCGAAATATCTCGTAAGTCCGTCCATCGCCTCAAGCGCGTAGTTCTTGGTCGCCTCCGTCATATCGAAATGCCTGGCGGTGACTCTACTGTTCATCGCGTACACTCCTCAGCCCTCCTGGGAGGGGTTCTGGGTGGACGGTGCATACTGGCGCCGGAACCGGGCCGGGAGGATACCCAGCAGGTCGCGGTACTTGGCGACGGTACGCCGGGCGATGGCATAACCCTCCTCCTTGAGCCGGTCGGCTATCTTCTGGTCACTCAGCGGTCTCGAGGAGTCCTCATTGCGTACGAGATGCTCGATCCGCTCCTTGATGGATCGGCTCGATACGTCCTCTCCTTCCCGGTTCTCGATCCGTCCACTGAAGAAGAACTTCAGTTCGAAGACCCCCTGCGGGGTCTGCACATACTTGCCGTTGGTGACCCGGCTGACGGTACTGACGTGGAGATCTACCGCGTCCGCCACTTCCTGCAGGATCAGCGGTTTGAGATGGAGCACCCCGCGTTCCAGGAAGGCTCCCTGGACCCGGACGATGTATTCCATGACCTTCAACATCGTCGAGCGGCGCTGGGAGATCGAACGGAGCAGCCAGCGGGCGCCGTTCAGCTTCTCGACGATGTACTTGCGCGTCTCCTCGTTGGCCTGGGACCCTTTGGCCAGGATCTCCCGATAGAGGTTGCTGATTCGCAGGCCGGGCAGGCTGGCGCTGTTGAAGAGCACGACATACTCACCGTCCACGTTCTCGACGATCAGGTCGGGCACGACACTCCGGGCACCCGACCCGAAACGACCGGCGGCCGGACGCGGGCTCAGCAGGGCGAGTTCGTCCACGGCCGCCTGCACATCCGCCTCGTCGATGTCGAGCGCTTTGGCGATGGCCGAGTAGCGGTGGTGTTCCAGGTCCTCGAGATGCTCCTCGACCAGGGCCATGAGGATGGTGTTCTCCAGCCCCTTCTCCCGGAGCTGGATGGCCAGGCATTCCTGCAGGTTGCGGGCGCCCACTCCCGGCGGATCGAAGGTCTGGACCACCGCCAGCACCCGCAGCACGTCCTCCTCCGGCACCCCGGTCTGGGCGGCGATCTCCCCCAGGGGCGCTTTCAGGAATCCGTTGTCGTCGATGTCCCCGATGATGATCTCCCCGACGGCATGATCGGCCGGGTCGAGTCCGGCCAGGTGGAGCTGTCCGAGCAGATGCTCCTGCAGGCTGGTCTCGGCCGGTTGGGGGAGTTCATCGAACTCCCGGCTGGTATCGGGCCGCATGCCCCGCCCCCCCACATCGCTGGAATGGGCCAGCACCTCCCGCCACTGCTGCTCGTCGAAGGGCTGGGCGGACTCACGGTCATGTTCGGGGGAGTTGAGCTCGAGGACCGGTTCGGAACGCTGGACCTCCTCCAGGAGGGGGTTGGTCTCCAGCTCCTGCTTGATCATGGCTTCGAGTTCGAGGGTGGGGAGCTGGAGCAGTTTCAACGACTGGATGAGCTGAGGGGAGAGCCGCTGCTCCAGCCGTGTCTCCTGAATAAGCCTCATACAACCACTCTACCGGAGCCCTCCCCCCCGTTCAAGACGTTCAGACCAGCTAGTGTCGTCAACGATGCGCATCGGCATCGCCTCCTCCTCGCGCCTTGACCTCGCCCGCAAGATCCATCCGCGAAACGGTGCGAATTCCTGACTCGGGACACCAGGACTCCCCCGCCCAGCACATCTGCCAGAAGGCCAGTTCGTACCGGCTGGAGAGGAGGAAGAGCTCTTTCAGCCGCTCCCGCCGGCCGGCTCCCGCTTCCTCGACCAGCCGGTCCAGTTCGGCCTTCAGCCAGTCGGCGACCGCCTCGAACTCGGCTGAGGCATATTGAGCGATCCACTCCGCATAACGCTGGTCGGAGGGTGGTTCGTTCTTCGTAAGTTCTTTGGCCACATGGACATAGCCCCAGGCGCAGGGGAGCAGCGCAGCCACCAGTTCGGCCATCTCCCCGTCGGCCGCCGTCCGGACCAGGAAGTCGGTGTAGGCCCGGGTGGTCGGCCACATGGGGGCGGCTTCCAGCTCCGGCCCGGTGATGCCGAAACGGTCGGCGTACCTGCGGTGCAGGTCCATCTCCACGTTCAAGGTCAGGTTCAGCACCCCGGCATACCAGCCCATGGCGGCCAGGTCGTCCGACTTGGCCACCGCCCAGGCCAAGACCCGGGCGGACTCCTTGAGGTAGCGGTAGTCCTGGAGCACCCAGCGCCGGAACCGCTCCTCCTCCAGGCCCCCATCCCCGATCCCCCGCACGAAGGGGTGGGCGAGCTGGGCGTCCCAGATAGGCCGGGCGAACCCGTAGCATTCCTCGGAGAACCGCATCCTCAGACTCCTTCCAGGCCGGGTCCGCCGGCCGAGGTGACCGCCCTGCGCTCCGAAGGGGAGGAGGAGTCCGAACTCAGCCCAGCGTGAAGCGCTGGCCGAGGTAGACCTTGCGGGCGATCGGGTCGTCCACCAGGGTGGCCGCATCGCCCGAGACCAGGATGCGCCCCTCGTTCATGATGTAGGCCCGGTCGGTGATATGGAGGGTCTCACGGACGTTGTGGTCGGTGATGAGCACCCCCAGTCCCTTCTTCTTGAGGCCGGCCAGGATCTCCTGGATCTCCTCCACGGCGATCGGGTCGACCCCGGTGAAGGGCTCATCGAGGAGGATGAAGTCGGGGTCGGTGACCAGGGCGCGGGCGATTTCCACCCGGCGGCGCTCTCCCCCGGACAGCGTGAAGGCCTTCCGGCGTCGCAGCCGGGCCAGGTTGAGTTCCTCCAGCAGCCGGTCGCAACGCTGCTGCCGCTCCCCCTTGGAGCGCACGAAGGTCTCCAGGATGGCGATGAGGTTCTGCTCCACGGTGAGTTTGCGGAAGACGCTCGCCTCCTGGGCCAGGTAACCCACTCCGAGCCGGGCGCGGCGGTACATGGGGAGGCGGGTGATGTCCTGCTCCTGCAGTCGGATGGTTCCCGCGTTGGGGCGGATGAGGCCGACCACCATGTAGAAGGTGGTGGTCTTCCCCGCACCGTTGGGACCGAGCAGGCCGACGATCTCCCCCTTGGTCACTTCGAGCGAGATTTCGTTGACCACGCGACGGCGGCTGTAGACCTTGACCAGCCGCTCGGCGCCCAGCCGCTTGGCGTTCTCCTGGGGCACGTCCCGCTCCTCTGCTGACCGGCTCACGGCGGCGGCTTCCCGGGGGGCTTGACCTCCTTGGCCATGCGCCCGGCCGGGGGTCGTGCCGCCCCGACCTGGACGGAATCGGGATGGACCGCCATGGGGACCCCGCCGGCCTTCACCAGTACCGCACTGTACTTGGTCAGGCCGCCCTTTTCCAGGTAGGCCTCCTTCAGCTCCCCATCCACAAGGGTCAGGCGGATGAGGGTCCCCAGCGCCCGGATCATGTCCGACCCGGGATCGACCATGCTCTGGAAGAACCGGGAGGTGGCGTTCCCGGTCGCGGTCACCACCTTCGGTTCCCCCCCCTCGAAGAGGATGTCGAGTTCCAGGCCCCCCATGGCGCTGGAACGGTCGGGATGGTCCTGCCGCCAGTAGTACATGGCACCCCGACCGGCAACCAGGTGGCGCAGTTCCTCCTCCTGGATGGTCAGGTCGATCTCCCGACCGACCAGCACCATGTACTCGGGCACGGCCGGTACCAGGGTGGAATCGGGTCCGGCCATGGTGCTGCCGGGGCCGGGGCGGGTGATGATGGTGACATCCCCGGGGCCGAAGAGATGGATTGACTCCAGCACGTCGGCCGGCAGGTGGAGATCGATCGAGTCGGCCTTCATCCGGATCCAGACCGAGTCGGGACTCCCCGCCGCCCGCTCGTCCAGCCGGGTCAGCAGGGGCGGGCTCCCGTTCAGGCGGGCCAGACCGGTGTCCTCATCCCAGACGAGCTGGTCGCCGGTGGCCTTCACCCCCTTGCGCTCCAGCCGCACCCCTTCCCGGACGGTCAGGATGCGGGGCTCGTCCTGGCTGCGCAGCCAGGCTCCGAGGACGACCATCTCACCTCGTCGCACCTCTCCCCCGCCGGTGAGCTCGGCCCAACCCTGGTCGCGCTGGAAATCGATCCGAGCGGTCTCGCTCCCGCTCACCTCGGTGGCCGAGGTCGTGCTGTCCGTCGGGGGCTGGTAGAGCCAGGGATGGCCGCTGGCACGTCCCGCGCCGGTGTTCCGGTCGTGGAAGAACTGGTCGGCCTTCAGCCGGCTGCCATCCTGGAGGTTCTCGGCCTCCACCCGGCCCCGGGCGAGCAGGGTCCGGTCATTCCCCCGGTAGATGACCTCGTCCGCCCGGAACCGCCACACCCCGTCCCAGCCACGTACGTTCCCCCAGAGCCGGACCTGGTCCTGGATCCGGACGTAGCTGGCCCGGTCGGCCAGTACGTTCTGTTCCCCCTGGACCACATAGACGCTGTCGGAGAGATCCACGATCTGTTGCTGGCGACCCGCTTCCCCCTGTCCACGGCGGAGATTGGTGATCCCGGCGTGTCGCAGCACGACCGGTTCCGGTTCCTGGGGATAGCCGGGCGATCCCGCCGGAGTCAGCAGGAGCAGGGTGAAGACCCCCGCCAGGATCGATCCGGGGAGGGAGCGGTTCATCTCAGGGAATCCCCCGGGGCGGGATCCGCGCAAGGCTGTCCGGGCGGGCGCTCCGCAGAGTGTCGGGGCGGGTTACCGTGGTGTCTCCCCCCGCCTGTCCACTGGTGCGTTCCTGCTCGAGCCAGCGTCCGCCGCGCGGGAAGCTGCCGCTGCTCTGAAAGACCTGGATGTCGGTGAGGGCGGTGTCCGATTGGAATCCCGTGCCGCGCAGGACGTCTTCCTGGTCGGTCACCTCGACCGGTCCGAGGGTCCAGACCTGGTCCCGGTCCTCGTCCCACCAGAGGGTGTCCGCCCGCACCGTCTGCCCTTCCGACCCGGTGAGCACCACGTCCCCCCAGGTCTTCACCCGCCGGCGCCCCTCCCGCTCCTGGTCGTAGATGATCCCGGATCGGGCGACCAGGTGGCTGGTCTCCTCGCCCGCGGTATCGAAGAAGTCCGCCGTGACCGTGTCCATCCGGGTGTAGGCACCCGTCGAGGGAGCATACTGGGCCAGATATCCGGCATTCAGCCGAGCCTGGAGCCGGCCGGTCTCGTAGAGCCGGATGAGGGCGCCCCATTGTTCCACCTCGGGCCGCGGCCCCTCCGGAGGCAGCTCGGGGGAGACCTCCTGCTCGGGAGGGCGGGTGCAGGCGGCCAGCAGAAGGACCAGGATAATCACGGGCAGGCTCAGACGCATCGTTCAGATCCCGTTCGGCGGTCGGATCCGCGTCAATCCATCGTCCCCCGGTGGTCGTGGTGGCGGCGTGGGGCCGCTCACCGGGAAGGTCCCCCAGCGCCGCTCGGACCAGGTCCACTGGGCGGGGAAGCGCTCCACCAGCGATTCCATAGTCAGGGAGAACCGGCGGGTGTTCTCCCAGTCATCGTACTCCTGGTCCCCGCTTCGGGACATGCGGATCGGCGCCTCGAGCAGCAGCCGGTAGCGGTGGTCCCGTCGGCGCAGCAGCACGCCGGGGAGTACGACCGCCCCGGTCAGCCGGGCCAGCGCCGCAGGGAGCCGGGGTGTCCAGACCGCCTCCCCGAAGAAAGGCACGGCCACCCCGAAACGGGCCCGGGACTCCTGGTCGATGCTCATCACGACCAGCCCCCGGTCCTCCAGTACATTCCTCAGCCGGGCGAAGGCTCCCCCCCGATGTATCCACACCACCCCCTGACTGCGTCGGACCTCACCGGCCGGCCCACGCAGCCGCGGGTCACGGGGAGGGCGGGCCAGGTGGTGCACCGGCGCCCCCCTGCTGGCCAGGTACGCCGGTAGCAGCTCCCAGTTCCCCAGGTGCGGAGCGAGCAGGATGATCCCCCGCCCGGATCGGACCGCCCGCGTGATCCGTTCCAGGGTCTCGTTCCCCTCCGGCACCAGGGCGGCAAGTTCTTCGGCGTCGAGCCGGGGGAGACGGATGGTATCGACCATCCCGGCGGTGAGGTTGATCAGGGCGGACCGCCCGATGGAGATTCGCCGGCCGCGGTCGATGTGTTCTCCGAAGGCGCGGTCGAGGTTCGCCAGGGAGGTGCGTCGCCGGGTCCCGTCCACATACCAGACCACCCGACCCAGCGACCGGCCGAGCACCAGGGCGAGCGGGCGGGGGAGGGAACCCAGCACCCAGCGCAGGAAGGGGAGCGCGACGGCGGACCGCCGGGGGAGGCGGCGTTTCCGACGACGCATGCGCGGCATGTATCAGACGACTTTGGCGTTGAGCAGATCGTGGAGGTGCAGGATGCCGTGGGGACGGCCGGCCTCGTCCACGATAGCCAGCTGCGTGATCTTGTGCTCTTCCATCCGGTTGAGCGCCACCACCCCCAGGACCTGCGACTCGATGGTCTTGGGATCGGGGGTCATCAGGTCGGCGGCGATGACGGCCCCCAGGTCGAAGTCCCGCTCGAGTGAGCGGCGCAGGTCACCGTCGGTGATGATCCCGCGCAGCCGCCCTTCCTCGTCGACCACCAGGGTGGCTCCGAGCCGCTTGCTGGTCATCTCGAGCAGGACCTGGTGGGCCGGGGCTCCGAGCGGGACGAGCGGGATCTCCTCGCCGATATGCATCAGGTCCTCGACCTTGAGCAGGGCACGGCCGATGGCCCCTCCGGGATGGAGCTGGCGGAACTCCTCGGGGCCGAATCCCCGCAACTGGAGCAGCGCCACGGCGAGCGCGTCGCCGAGGGCGAGGGTGGCGGTGGTGCTGGTGGTGGGGACCAGGTCCATGTTGCAGGCCTCTTCGAGCGGACCGATCTCCAGGGTCAGGTCGGCCTGCTGCCCGAGCCGGGACTCGCGGGTACCGGTGATGGCGATGACCGGGATGTCGAAGGCCCGGACCAGCGGGATGAGCGCATCCAGTTCGGCGGTCTCCCCGCTCTTGGAGAGGGCCAACAGGACATCCCCCCGGCGGACCATGCCCACATCGCCGTGCAGGGCGTCGGTCGGGTGCATGAAGGAGGCGAGCGAGCCGGTGCTCGTCATGGTGGCGGCGATCTTGTGCCCGATCAGTCCCGATTTCCCCACGCCGGTGACGATCAACCGCCCCTGACTCTTGTGGATGATCCGGACCGCGCGCACGAAATCCGGACCGAGGTACCCGACCAGGGCCTCGACGCCGCGCGCTTCCTGGTGGAGGACGTCGCGTCCCCAGGCGAGGATCTGTTCGTCATCCACGGCCGGCGGACGCATGGGCGCTCTCCGGTTCCGTCCCCCCTGGGGTGTCCTGCTCATGACCCTCCTGCCCTCCCTTTGGCGGCGATGATGCGTTCGAGGAACTCCCGGACGGCCCCCTGCCCGCCGGCGGCGGTGGTGACGAGGTCGGCCACCGCCTTGACCTCGGGCCGGGCGTTCGCGGGCGCACAGACCACTCCGACCCGCTTCATCGCCGGCAGGTCGTTGACATCGTCCCCCATGAAGGCAACGGCCGACGGATCGACCGCCAGGTCGGTGAACACCCGGGCGATCGACTCCGCCTTGTCGAACTGCCCCTGCTGGACGTGTTCGATCCCGAGCCGCCGGGCCCGCGCCGTCACGGCCGGGGCCTCGCGTCCCGAGATGATGGCGTACTCGAGCCCGGCCTGGCGACCACGGACGATACCCAGGCCGTCCTGCACATCGAATCGGAGTGTCTCGTCCCCCCGGGCATCGATCGAGACCGAACCGTCCGTCAGCACACCGTCGACATCGAAGACGACGACCCGCAGGGCCGCCAGCCGCCGTTCGATACCCTCCCCGCCGCTCACAGCACCTCGCCCGGGGTGGGGAGCGCCCGCGCCACATCCCCCGCCGAGGCCCGGCGGGCGGCGTCGAGGGCGAGGGCCTGCCGCAGGATGCTCTCGAGCTGTCCTGGATCCACCTGCACGTCCGCATCGCAGCGGGCGGAGGCGGGGTCGGGATGCACCTCCAGGAAGAGCCCGGCCACGCCCGCTCCCACGGCGGCGCGGGCGAGCACGGCGGCGTAGGCCCGGCGGCCCCCCGAGTGTGTCCCGCCGGCACCGGGGAGCTGGGTCGAATGGGTGATATCGAAGATGACCGGAGTGTCCAAACGGGCCATTTCGGCCAGTCCGCGCATGTCCACCACCAGGTCGCCATGGCCGAAACTGGTGCCGCGCTCGGTCACCAGTACGTTCCGGTTCCCCGTCGAGGTGACTTTACGGACGATCTCGTGGATACCACCGGGGGCGAGGAACTGGCCCTTCTTGATGTTGACCGCCCGGCCGGTGGCGGCGGCTGCCTGCACCAGGGCCGTCTGACGGCAGAGGAAAGCGGGGATCTGCAGCAGGTCGACCACCTCGGCGGCCGGTCCGGTCTCCCCCGTCTCATGCACATCGGTGGTCAGCGGCACTCCGAAGCGGTCCTTGACCTCGGCCAGGGCGGCCAGTCCGTCGACCAGGCCGGGCCCTGAGTAGGAGCCTCCGCTCGAACGGTTTGCCTTGGCATAGGATGACTTGAAGATGAGGGGGACCCCCAGCGGCCGGACGACGCTCAGGATCGCTTCGCAGGTCTCCAGCACCAGCTCGCGCGACTCGACCACATCGGGTCCGGCGATGAGTACCAGCGGCGCCGAGCCGCCGACCGGGATGCCCGCCACTTCGACCGGCATGGCGGCTCAACCCTCCCGCAGCGCCCGCTTCGGGGCGGATCCGGGAACGGTCGGCTCGGTCATTTCCATCTCCTGGCGGGTCCGCCGGCCCGTCTCGTGCAGCTGCTGGCAGGCCAGGGAAGCCCGGACGAATTCACGGAAGAGCGGATGGGCCCGCTGGGCGCGGCTCTTGAACTCGGGGTGGAACTGCACGCCCACGAACCAGGGGTGCTCGGTCAGTTCGAGCATCTCCACCAGTTTGTCGTCGGGGCTGATCCCCGAGAAGAGCATACCGTGTTCGGCCAGGATCTCGCGGTAGCGGTTGTTCACCTCGTAGCGATGGCGATGACGTTCGCTGATCAGGGGCGCCCCATACGCCTGGAAAGCCTTCGTCCCCTCCTTGACCCGGCAGGGATAGGCGCCCAGCCGCATGGTGCCGCCCATGTCCACCACATCCTCCTGGTCGGCCATCAGGCTGATCACCGGATGCCGGGTCATCAGGTCGAACTCCATGGAATGGGCGTCCTCGAGCCCGCAGACATGCCGGGCGAACTCGATAGTGGCCACCTGAAGACCCAGGCAGATCCCGAAAAAGGGGATACCGTTCTCGCGCGCGTAGCGGACCGCCTGGATCTTGCCGGGGATCCCCCTCTCCCCGAACCCGCCCGGCACCAGCAGTCCCGAGGCGCCCTCGAAGAGGGTGGGAGCGCTCTCCGGGTCGATCCGGTCGGCTTCCACGTAGCGGATGTGCACCCGGGCGTCGTTCTCCACGCCGGCGTGGATGAACGCCTCGTCGATCGACTTGTACGAGTCCTTCAGGTCCGTGTACTTGCCGGCGATGAGGATCGTGACTGCCTTCTTCGGCTCCCGGATGCGGTGGACGATCTCCTCCCAGCGGTGCAGGTCGGGGCTGCCGGCCTTGATCCCCAGCCGGTCGCAGACCTGCTCGTCGAGACCCTGCTCGTGGAGATGGAGCGGGATCTCGTAGATGCTCGGCACATCGCGCGCCTCGATGACCGCCTCCGGTTCCACATTGCAGAAGAGGCTGATCTTCATCTTCAGGCTCTTGGGGAGCGGCAAGGCGGTGCGGCAGACCAGGATATCGGGCTGGATACCGATCTCGCGCAGCTTGGTGACGGAATGCTGGGTCGGTTTGGTCTTCAGTTCCCCCGCCGAGGGGATGAAGGGGACCAGGGTCAGGTGGATGTAGAGGACGTTCTGACGGCCCACGTCGAGCCGGAACTGCCGGATCGCCTCGAGGAAGGGGAGGCTCTCGATGTCGCCGACGGTACCCCCGATCTCGGTCATCACCACGTCCACATCGGGACCGTCGCCGATCACATTGCGGATCCGGTCCTTGATCTCGTTGGTGATGTGCGGGATGACCTGGACGGTCCCCCCCAGATAGTCGCCGCGCCGTTCCTTCTGGATGACCGTCTCATAGACCTGGCCGGTGGTGGAGTTGTTGCGCTGGGACATGTTCTGGTCGAGGAAGCGTTCGTAGTGGCCCAGGTCGAGGTCGGTCTCGGCCCCGTCGTCGGTCACGAACACCTCACCGTGCTGGAAGGGGCTCATGGTGCCGGGGTCGACGTTGATATAGGGATCGAACTTCTGGATGGTGACGTTGAGACCCCGCGCCTTGAGGAGGGCTCCCAGGGCCGCCGAGGCCACGCCCTTACCGAGTGAGGAGACCACCCCGCCGGTTACGAAGACATACTTGATCGACCGCGAACCGCTACTCATGGGGCGAGTCTCCTCTGCCTGGACGGGGATGGTGGAGGGCGTTCATCCGAGCACCTCGCGGACCCGGGCAAGGTCCTCGGCGGTGTCAACGCCCACGACACGATACGACGTCTCGACGACACGGACCGGGAAGCCGTGTTCGAGGGCCCGGAGTTGTTCCAGCCCCTCGGTCTCCTCCAGCGGGGAGGGGGGGAGGGCGGCCAGCCGCAGCAGGAAGTCCTTCCGGTAGCCGTAGATGCCGATGTGCTTGAGGTAGTTCTCGGATCCCTCGGGCCCGGGCCGGCGCCGGAAGGGGATCATCGCACGGCTGAAGTAGAGCGCCCGCCCTCGCCGGTCGACCACCACCTTGACTGCGTTCACATCGTCCGCCTCCCCAGTGCTCATCGGGTGGGCCAGGGTCGCCATGGGAGTGGACTCATCCGCGACCATGGCCTCCACCAGCTGGTCGATCATGGCCCCTTTCACCAGGGGCTCGTCACCCTGGATGTTCACCACCAGGTCGCATTCCCGGCGTTCCGCCACCAGAGCCACCCGGTCGGTCCCGGAGGGGAGTTCGGGGGGGGTCATGATCGCCTTGCGGCCGTATGAGGTGACTACGTCGCGGACCCGCTCATCGTCGGTCGCGATGACCAGTTCGTCCACCCGCATCGACTCACTGACCCCACGGGCGACCCACTCCACCATCGGGATGTCTCCGATGAGCTGGAGCGGTTTGCCCGGCAGGCGGGTGCTGGCCCAGCGGGCCGGCACGACACACAGCACACGGGGCCGCCAGCCTGTTTGCGGAGCCTGACCTGTCATGCCACTCCTCTCATGCCCGCCGTCCCCCTCCTTCATCGGACAATCCGCAGCCGGGCGTATCTCGCCATCAGCTTGCGGGTTCCGGCTTCCTCGAAGGCGACCACCAGCCGGGTATGTTCCCCTTCTCCGGTGACCGACAGGACCCGGCCCCGGCCCAGCGTCGGGTGTTCCACTGTCTGCCCCGTTCGCACTCCCGCCCCCGCATCCTGGTCCTCCCCTTCATAGTCGGGGAAGGGTTCGCTCTCGGTCCGGAGCCCTCCGGACCCGGTCCCGCCCGCCCGCCGCCCGGGACCGAGCTGGTCGACCACCCTGAGCATCCCGGGAGGGATCTCCCCCAGGAAACGGCTGGGGAGATTCTCCTCCAGACTCCCCCAGCGGCGCCGCACCCGCGCCCGGGTCAGGTAGAGTTCCTGTTGTGCCCGGGTCATTCCAACGTAGCATAGCCGCCGCTCCTCCTCCAGCAACCCCCGATCCTCCTCCGCCCGCGCCAGGGGGAAGAGCCCTTCCTCCAGACCGGTGATGAAGACGACCGGGAACTCGAGCCCCTTGGCCGCGTGCAGCGTCATCAGGGTCACCGCCTCACCACTCCGCTCCCAGGTGTCCACGTCGGTGAGCAGACTGACCTCTTCCAGAAAACGCACCAGGTCGGCCTCCTCCCCCCACTCCGAGCTGAATTCCTCCATGCCGGCCAGCAGTTCCTCCAGGTTCTCCCGGCGGGTCTGTGCTTCGATCCCCCCCTCAACCCGCAACATCTCGAAATACCCGGCCTCCTCGAGCAGGTCGTGGGTGAGCCCGGAGATGTCGCGCTCCCCCACCCGGCCGCGGAAACGCCCGAGCAGGGCGGTAAAGGAACGGACCCCTTCCGCTCCGCGCCCCAGGCTGTCGGCGGCCGCCAGCAATCCGGCCTCCACCTCCCCCGTCCATTCCTCCAGGAAGGCGAACAGCCGGCCCAGGGTTACCTCACCCACCCCCCGCCGGGGGGCGCCGAGCGCCCGGGCCAGGCTGACCTCATCCCGCGGATTGACCAGGCAGCGCAGCCAGGCCAGGGCGTCCTTAATCTCGGCCCGCTCGTAGAAACGTATCCCGCCCACGATCGTGTAGGCGAGCCCGGCCTCCCGCAGCGCCCGTTCCAGGACCCGCGACTGGGCGTTGGTCCGGTAGAGGAGCACGAAGTCGCCCGGCGAGCGACCTTCGCGACTCCGCTTGGCCAGGATGATGCGGGTGATGCCACGCGCTTCCTGCTCGTCGTCGATGAAGACGAGCTCGTGGACCTCCTCTCCATCCCCCCGTTCACTCCAGAGGGCCTTCGGAGGGCGCCCCGGGTTGTGGTTGATGAGCGCGGAGGAGGCCGAGAGGATGTTCTGGGTGGAGCGGTAGTTCTGGTCGAGAACGACCACCCGGGCATCGGTCCAATCCCGTTCGAAACTGAGGATGTTCCGTATATCCGCACCGCGCCAGGCATAGATGCTCTGATCGGGATCCCCGACCACGCACAGACCCCGGTGACGGGAGGCCAGCAGCCGGACCAGTTCGTACTGGGGCCGGTTGGTGTCCTGGTACTCATCCACCAGGACGTAGCGATAACGTTCGGCGTACCGTTCCCCGATGTCCGCATGCTCGGAGAGCAGCCGGACCGCGTTGACCAGCAGGTCGTCGAAGTCCATGGCATTCAACGAATAGAGCTGCTGCTGGTAGCGGGCGTAGAGCCGGGCCACTTCCTCCTCCACCCACCCTTCCCCGAACCAGGCGGCATCGGTGGGAGGGACCAGTTCCGCCTTGGCCAGGGAGATGCGGGCGGCCACCAGGCCCGGGGTGAAGGTCTGCTCGGGCAGACCGGAGTCGGCCAGGATCCGGCGCAGCAGGGTGCGCTGGTCGGCATCATCGTAGATGGAGAACCCCGGCTGGAAGCCGAGCCGCTCGGCGTGGCGCCGCAGCAGGCGGGCGCAGTATCGGTGGAAGGTGCCGGCGAAGAGTCCTTCGGCCTTCTTTCCGACGAGTCGCTGTACCCGCTCCAGCATTTCCCCGGCGGCCTTGTTGGTGAAGGTGACCGCCACGATCCGGTAGGGGAGCAGTCCGACTTCCTCGAGCAGGTAGGCGATCTTGGCGGTCAGTACCCGGGTCTTGCCGCTTCCGGCTCCCGCCAGCACCAGCAGGGGGGTCCCGAGGTGCTCCACGGCCGCCCGCTGGGCGGGGTTCAGGCTGATCCCGGCTGCCGGCACGATGATCCCTTCGGGCCAAGAAAAACCGGGCGGCGGTCTTTCTCCGTTCGCCCGGCGACCGGTGGAAAGTAGTTTCGGGGCGTCCCGCTGTCAATGCGGCCCGCTCCGCTCCGGCTCAGGGAGTGGGCGGGACGGCCTCCACCGCTTCCCCGAAGACCGACCGGCCGATCAACTGCACCTTCTCCCCCAGACCGATGCTCGGGTCCTTCAGACTGAGCAGCATCAGGGTAGCGGTCTTGGGCTGGACCGCGATCACGACGGCCCGGGCGAGTTCATCCGCGAAGAAGCGGAGTCGTCCCCGCTCCTGCTCCGGGCGACGGATGACGTAGAGGTCGCCCACCCGGACGTTGTCGTCGGTCCCCCCGTCGATGAAGACCATGTCGTAGGGATAGAGGTTCCCTTCCGGTTTGGCCTTGGCCACCACGAAGCCTTCGCGGCCCCCCTGCACGGGCACGAACGACTTCCAGGGCCGGCTGTCCACGGGGAAGGCGGGGATGACACGGTCCTTCACCCGCACCGCCGCATAAACCGCAGTGACGGTGGCCTGGCTGGTCCGGCCTTCCACATCCTCGATCCGGACGACCCCTTTGACCTTGATCTGGCGGCCCAGCTGGTGGCCCCATTCGGGGTGCCGCACCCGGCTGCCCGCTTCCACGATCAGGTAGAGGTCACCCGGGGCGGCCTGGTCGTCCCCTACGTCCAGGAAGATCTGGTCGTACAGGGAGAGGTTCAGCTGCCGCTTGGGCGCGTCGATGATGCGTCCGGGCGGCCACACTCCCGGATCACCGATGTACCCGGCGGCCAGCACCGCGCCGGCCGAAGCGAGCGGGTAGAGCCGGTTGGTCCCGGCTCCCAGTCCGATGACCCGCACCAGGGAAGATTCCGGGGCGGCCGTGGCCGTGGCCACGGCCAGGGGGGGTGGATTTCCACCTGCCGCCGGCGGGGTCTCAGCAGCCGGGGCCGGGAGCGGGACCTGCTGGGCCTGGCGGACGGTCTCGGTGGTCTCGGTCTGCGGACCGGGCCAGACCTCCTCGAAGGAGAGCACCACCGGCGGGCCGCCCCCGCCGGGGAGCAGGAGCTTCTGCCCGGGGTAGATCCAGTGGGGGTCGGGTACCGCCTGCTGGTTGAGGCGCCAGATCGCCGGCCACACCCAGGGGTTGTTCAGGAAGCGGGCGGAGAGGTCCCAGAGGGTATCCCCCCGGTCGACCACATGGATCGTGCCATGGGTGGTATCGGGGGTCGCCTGGGCCCCCGGCTGCTGGGCCCCGCCGGCGGAGCCGGCCAGGAGCGCGGCCGCCAGCAGGACCGCCCCGGCACCCTGCGGATACCGGGCGGGCAGCCGTCGCTCCAACCAGACAGAGGTGGGGATATCCGTCACGGCCATCACCTCGTTCGGCCCCGCGGCGGGGGCCGCGCTACGTGTGTCGCGGCTCGGCTGGGTGCAGATAGATTCACCTACGTCCAGAAACAATTAGTATATCCGAAACAGGATGAACCCGGCAACGGTCATCGCGATCGGGATCAGTGCCCCGCCCCGCCGGAATCGAGTTCCTCCAGGGCCACCGAGGGGAATTTCTCCAGGCTGGCCGTGAAGGCCGCCCGGACCCGGGCCAGGGCCTCCTCGTTCTGGCCTTCGAAGCGGAGCACGAGGACCGGCTGGGTGTTGCTGGCCCGCAGCAGACCCCACCCGTCCGGGAAGATGACCCGTGCCCCGTCCAGGTCGATCACACGCACATCATCACGCGCCTTGAACAGCCGGGTGACCTCCTCCACGACGTGGAACTTCTCCTCGTCGGGGCAGCCGATCCGCAGTTCGGGCGTGGAGACGTAGGCGGGGATGGTATCCACGAGTTCGGCCAGCGGACGCTCCCACCGGTCGAGGATGCCCAGCAGCCGGGCACCGGCGTAGATGGCGTCGTCGAAACCGAACCACCCTTCGGTGAAGAACATGTGCCCGCTCATCTCCCCCGCGATGGGGGCCCCGGTACGCTTCATCTCCGACTTGATCAGGGAATGCCCGGTCTTCCACATGCGGGGGATGCCGCCATGGGCCTCGATGTCCTCGACCAGGCCCTGGCTGCACTTCACATCGAAGATGATCTCGGCCGGCCCGATCCGCTCGAAGACGTCACGGGCGAGCAGGGCGAGGAGCTGGTCACCGAAGACCATCCGGCCACCGCTGTCGATCAGGCCGATCCGGTCCCCGTCCCCGTCCAGACCGATACCCAGGTCGGCCCGATTGGCCACCACCCGCCGGGTCAGGTCGGCCATGAAGGCCGGTACCGTGGGATCGGCCAGATGGTTGGGGAAGGCCCCGTCGGGGTCGCAGTAGAGGGGATCGACCTCGCACCCGATCCCTTCGAAGACGCGGAGGGCGACCGGACCGGCCGTGCCGTTCCCCGCATCCACCACGATGCGGGGGCGACCGCGGAGCCGGACCCGGGAGGTGATGGCCGCCACATACTCATCCAGGATAGGGACCAGGCGCACACTCCCGGCGCCCGAGTCCCAGTCCCGCGTCTCGATCATCCGGCGGATCTCCTGGATGCGCTCCCCGTACACCGCCCCGTCCTGCAGCGTCATCTTGAAGCCGTTATACTCGGGGGGGTTGTGGGACCCGGTGACCTGCAGGGAACCCCCCGCCTCGAGCCGCACCGCCGCGAAGTAGACCCCGGGAGTGACCATGAATCCGAGGTCGAGCACCTCCAGGCCGCACGCCTTCAGCCCTTCGGCCACCCGGGCGTGCAGGCGGGGGCTGGAGAGCCGCACATCGTGACCCAGGACCACCCGGTTCGAACCGGAGCGACGCACCAGCGTACCGAAGGCGCGCCCGATATGTTCGGCCACCTCGTCGGTGAGATCATGGTCGGCGATGCCCCGGATGTCGTACTCACGGAAGATGAGAGGATTCATGACGGTCCTCGTCCGGTCACAGTGCCGGCAGGCGGGTTCAGAGGGATTTCAGGATGACCATCGTCAGATCATCCGCCTGGGGTCGATCCCCGGCAAAGGCGAGCACCTCCCGGTAGATCTCGTCCCGGATCTCCCGGGCTCCCAGGTAGCAACGTTCGCGCAGGACCTGTTGCAGGCGATCCTCACCGAATTCCTCGTCGTTCCGGTCGAGGGCTTCGGTGACCCCGTCGGTGTACATGGTCAGCACATCCCCCGGCTCGAGGGTCAGCCGTCCCTCCTGGTAGACGGCTCCCTCCATGACACCGACCAGCAGTCCCCCTTCCTCCAGCAGGAACTGTTCGCCGGTGGCGCGGGTCAATACCGGGAAATTGTGTCCGGCGTTCACGTAGCGGAGGGTGTGGTCGGTGCTGTCGAGTTCGGCCATGAAGAGGGTGACGAATTTCTCCACATCGGTCGTCCGGCACATCACGTTGTTCACTTTCTCGGCCATGGCTGAGAGGTTCGGCTGGACCTCGTAAACCGCCCGCAGCGTGGCCTGGAGACTCGCCATGAGCAGGGCTGCCGGGGGGCCCTTGCCCGAGACGTCGCCGATCACGAGCAGCACGCGCTCCGTGGACCGGTTCTCATCGGGCGGGGAGACGATGAAGTCGTAGTAGTCGCCGCCGATCTCCCGGCTCGGCAGGTTGATGGCGCTCACCTCGAACGTC
Organism: uncultured Gemmatimonadota bacterium; assembly: GCA_964519015.1. Taxonomy (GTDB): domain Bacteria; phylum Blakebacterota; class Blakebacteria; order Blakebacterales; family CAYUVJ01; genus CAZFHZ01. Next base: position 65,184 of record CAZFHZ010000004.1, read on the forward strand.
TTCCCTCGAGGGAAGTGGTGCGGCAGCAGGGTCTGCTGGATCTCGCGGGCGACCGCGAGCTCTTCCCGCATGCGTTCCTGCTCGATCCGGCCCTGATGCAGCCAGGAATTCTCCACCGCCACCGCCACCTGGCTGCCCAGCACCGAGAGGAGGGTGATCTCCTCGGCGTTGAACCCGGTGTCGGCCAGCTTGCGGCCCAGGGAGACCATCCCGACCAGCTCGTTGCGCTGTTTCAGCGGGACGATCAGGTCGGCCTGAAGACCGAAGAGGGGGGAACCCGGATCGCGGAGCGCATCGGGGAGTTCCTGGAGCAGCTGCTGGTACCGCAGGGGACCGTTGGCGCGCAGCAGCGCCTCCGCCACCACATCGCCGGACCGGAAGACCACCGTGCCCGGACGAGAGCGGGAGCGGCGGAAGGTGTCCACCACCCCCTCCCCGGCACCCGCTTCGTACCGCTCGTCCTCGCGGAAGGCGAGGGGCGGTTTGAGTTCCCATTCCCCCTGCCGCAGGGGAGGCGGTCCCCGGCTCACATACCGGAAGGCCCCGGTCTGCTGGTCGAGCAGGACCACCGCCGCGGCATCCACGAGGAAGGCGCGCTCGAGGGTCTGGTAGACCGCCCGGACCAGCGAATCCGGGTCGAGGATCCCGATGATGTTGTGCACGCTCTGCTGGAGGATGTTGCGGTAATCGGTGCGGTCGCGGATGAAGAAACGGTCGACCAGGTTCTCCAGCAGCGACTGGAGCGGCTGGAATCCCATCACGGCGATGGCGACGAACAGGATGGTGATGAAGCTGGTGTCCACTTCCGTCGACTGCGAGAGGAGCCGGTAGAGGTCGAGGAACCAGGAATAGAGCAGGAAGAAGATGCTGACCACGACCCCGGTGGCCGCCGAGTAGATCAGACTCCGTTTCGCGATGACCTGCACGTCCAGGAACTGGTGGCGGATGATGACCCAGGCGATCGATCCGCAACCGACCACCAGGGCCAGGGCCATGGCCACTGCACTCAGCCAGGCGGGGGGCTCGAGGACCGGGAGGATCACCGGTACGACCTGGATGAGCAGGTAGATACCGATGCTGCTGCCCAGCCCGACGATCACCAGCGTGGTCTGGGCGACCAGCCGCTGGTTCTCCAGCGTCTTGCGGGTCCGCCAGAGGAAAGAGCCGGCGAAGATCACATAGATGACGTTGACCACTGCCCAGAGCTGGAGGTGGGTCTGGTAGACGAGCTGGACGAAGTATCCGGCGAGGTCCACCGCCATGCTGAGCACCCTGAGGAAAGGCACCAGGATCCCGCTCCCCCCCTGCAGATCGATCGAGGGGAGCAGCTCCGGGTCGAGGAAGATCAGCACCAGCAGCAGGTGGAAGAGGTAGGGGAGGTAGAGCAGCCAGACAATCCGGGGGTGCCGCCTTATCGACTCAGACTCACGCGGGAAGACCAGCGAAAAGTAGACCAGGGTCGGGAAGAAGAACTCCCAGAGCACCGCGAGCTGACGCAGACCCGCGAACGGGACGGGTCCTTCGGGCACATCGACCGTATCGACCGCGAGCGTGGTGGGAAGGGAAGCGCCCAGGGCGCCCATCAGGGACCCGAGGCCGCCGAAGAAGAGCATCGCGGCCGTGACCCGGTTGAGGCGTCTCCCGGGATTCTCCTGGAAGATCACCATCCCCAGGAGCATGAGGAGGAGACCGCCTGCCAGGAAGATCCCGACCTGCAGGCCCTGAGCGGGCATCTTCCCCTACCGTCGCTTCACCATGATCACCTCCGTGCCACGAGGTGTGGTCTTCACTTGGACCGAGTCCATGAGGGACTCGAGGATGAGCAACCCCCGTCCGTTCGGCTTGATGATATTCTCAGGGGTGAGGGGATCGGCGACCAAGTCCGGGTCGAATCCACTTCCCTGGTCGCGCACGATGATGCGTACCTGGGATGCGCTGAGCTCGAAACGGACCGTCACCAACTTGTCGGGGCGCTGGTGATTGCCGTGGAGGACGGCGTTGTTCACCGCCTCGGTGACGGCGATGGCGATGTCCATGCACTCGTTCTCACCCAGGTCGAGCCGGCGGGTGATGCGCCCGGCCAGGCGCTCCGCCCGGACAACCGCCGTGAGACGGCTGCGGAACTGCTTCTCGATAACTGACTTCAAGAGCGGTAGCTGGAGACGGCCGTATCGATGTCGCCGTAGATATCGAAGACTCGGTCGAGTTTCGTGATCCTGAGGACCTCCTCGATCTTCTCGGTGACGCTGGCCAGCCTGAGGTCCCCCCCGCTCTTACGCAGGGCGGAAAGCCCCCCGATCAGGATCCCCAGTCCTGAAGAATTCATCCAGTCGACCAGCTGCAGGTCGACGACCACGTGGCGGGTGCCATTCTCGATCAACTCATGGAGTTTCTCATGGAGTGATGTGGCGTCCGGCCCTCCCATGATCTTCCCCTGGAGGCGCAGGACCGCGACCTCTCCGCTCATCGAATGCGAGATGTGCATCTGCCCGGTTCTCCTTCCGGTCCCCGTTCCGTGGCCTCATCGGTGGTCACGACCGACCCGCCGTCCCTGCCGGGACGTCGGAAGTATTCCAGTATGAGGTCAGAACCCCCGATACGTCCAGTCCGGGTCAATCGATACCCAGTGTCGCGGTGGCATCGCCCAGACGTTCCACCGCCTTCTTCAGATCCTCCATGGAGGCCGCATACGAGATCCGCAGGAATCCTTCGCTCCCGAAAGCCGCCCCCGGCACCAGCGCCACCTTGGCCTGGTCGAGCAGCCAGGAGCAGGCTTCCGTACTCCCGCTCCCCGCGGGCAGGGCCTGGATGAGGCGGGTTATCCGGGGGAAGAGGTAGAACGCCCCCTGCGGAACCGCGGCGACCTCGAATCCGGGGATGTGTGGCACCGACTCCAGCAGGAAATCCCGCCTCTGGCGGAACGCCCGCCCCATTTCCTTGACACACTCCTGGTCGCCTTCGTACGCAGCGGCGATAGCCGCCTGAGCCAGCGAACTGGGATGGTGGGTGGTCTGCCCCTGGAAGGCGGCCACCTTCTTCATCCAGTCGAGCGGACCCGCCAGGTAACCGATCCTCCAGCCGGGCATAGCATAGGTCTTCGAGAGGCTGTTGAGCACCACCGTCCGGGCCGCAGCCTCGGCGGAGACCGCCGCCGGACTCAGGTAGGGTCCATCCGTATAGACGATCGCGTCATAGACCTCGTCGCTCAAGATCGGCACGTCGGCTTCTACGCAGACCTCGGTGAAGGCGCGCACTTCGGCGGGGTCGTAGTACGCCCCGGAGGGATTGCACGGGTTGTTGAAGATTACACACCGGGTCTTCGGACCCAGCACCGCGCGCAGTTCGTCGGGCCCGACCTTGAACCCGGTCGAATCGTCGGCTCCGAGGAATCGCGGGACACCGTCGAGCAGTTCCACGTGGGCGGGATAGGTCACCCAGTAAGGGGCGAGGATGAGCACTTCGTCCCCCGGGTCGATGAGCCCGGCCAGGGCGTCGTAGAGGGCGTGCTTCCCGCCGTTGGTGAGTACGATCTGATCGGGCTGGTAGGTTAGACCCCGGCTCCGCTCGAGCCAGCCGGCCAGCGCCTTGCGGGCCTCGAGGGAACCGGCGGCCAGGCCGTATCGGGTGAGACCCTCGACCGCCTCACGGGCAACCGCCTGCCGTACGTGGTCCGGAGGAGGGAAGTCCGGCTCCCCCGCGGCCAAAGCGATGACGTCGTGTCCCTGCGCCTGCAGCGACCGGGCCTGGGCGGTGATGGCGAGCGTCTCGGAGGGTTTGAGCGTCTGCAGTCGTTTCGCGATGTACATCGGAACCCTCTGGGCTGGGGATCACTCGGGACTCTAGCGTCCGTGAGTCCGGAACTTGCGTGCGAAGGCCTCGGCCACCACCGGCGGGACGAACAGGCTCACGTCGCCGTCGAGCCGGGCCACCTCGCGGACGATCGAGGAGTTCACATAGGTGAACTTCTCGCTCGGCATGAAGAAGACGGTCTCCACTTCCGGGTAGAGCGACTTGTTCATGAGTGCCATCTGGAACTCGAACTCGAAGTCCTTGATGGCCCTCAGGCCCCGGATGATCGCATCTACCCCGCGCTGGCGGGCGAACTCGGCCAGCAGGCCGTCGAAGGATTCCACGGTGATGTTGCTGTTCCCGACGACGGACCGCTCGGCCAGCTCGATCCGCTCCTGGACGGAGAAGAGGGGCTTCTTCTGGACGTTGCTGGCGATCAGGATGATGATGCGGTCGAAGATACGGGAGGCTCGACGGACGATGTCGAGGTGACCGTTCGTGATCGGGTCGAAGGTACCGGGATAGATGGCCAGTCGTGCCACGCCGTCACCTCCTGACGGGTCTCAGTCGACCGTCCAAATACTGATCCGGGTCTCCCCGAAGTCCTTCACCCGCTCGGGCTGGTGCCCACCGGGGAGCAGCGGACGGTCCCCGCGATGTTCAACCACCAAGGTACCTTGTGGACCCAGCAGCGCCAACACCGACTCGGTCAGCAGCCGTTCCAGGTCACGGTAGGCGTAGGGGGGGTCGCAGAAGACCAGGTCGAAACGCCGGCCGGCCGCCCCCAACTGACGGACCGCCATCTCTACCGAACTCGACCAGACCTGGGCACGGTCGTGGTAGCGCGCCTTCTCCAGGTTCCGGCGGAGAACCCGGGCGGCTTCTTCCCCCTGCTCGATGAAGAGCGCACTGCGGGCACCCCGACTCAGCGCCTCGAGACCGACCGCACCGGTACCGGCGAAGAGATCGAGCACGACCAGGCCGTCGGGGGGGGCGAGCACATCAAACAGCCACTGCCGGATACGGGCGGTCGCGGGACGCGTCTGCCGGCCACGGGGGGCGTAGAGGGCCAGGCCCTTCCGCTCCCCGCCGGTCAGGCGGATCATCGGTCCAGGAGTGCGAGGGCGCCCCCCGCCGGGAAGGCGAAGGCACCGAGGTTGCTCTGGATCATCGGGCTCTTGGCCACGCCGGGAGCGATACCGAGGACGCGCTGGAGCTGGAGTTCCTCGACCCGCATCGGCATCGCCCGGGTCAGGGCGGCCAGGAGCCGGTCGGAGTCGTCCACCGAGCCGGTGAAGAGCAGGCGGACCACGTCACCGAGGTCGTCGCGGGCCTCCGGCAGCCAGCGTTCCCGGAGCTTGCCGATCCAGCGGGCGATCTCATGGGCCACCCCTTCGGAATCATCGGGGTCCCAGGTCCGCCGGAAGGGACCGGGCTCCTCGGATCGCTGAGCGGTCAGCCCGACCGCCCCCGCGGCGTCGAGCAGTTCGATGACCATCCCCTCGGCTTCCAGATGGATCACCACCATCGGATCTCTTCGCTCACCCGGCTCGGTGAAACGGACGAAGAGACGATGGAGCGCCCACGGATCGCAGTCCCATAGGGCGACCTGGCAGCCGACTCCCTGCACTACCCGGTCGAAGGTGTCCAGCGTACCGGGGTAGGCTCCCCAGGCGTCCACCACCGTGTAGCCCCCGCGCATCCCCCGGACCGTGCAGCAGACATGCAGGGCATCGGAAGGATCCTCCCCCGTGCGCCGCCGGTCGAGTTCCCACCGGGCGCATTCGAGCAACCCGTCGGGGTCGTCCGCTTCCTCCGGTGAGACGGGGAAGACGGCTCTCAGCACACAGGCGCCGTCCAGGACCACGACCGTACGTCCCCGCTCGATGCCGTCCCGGTCGAGGGCACGATCGAGGACGTCCACCAGGCGGTCAGTGCCGTCGGCACTCAACTGTCCCCGGAACTTGGTGTTGAATGGAATGAGACCGGCCCCCGCCGCGGTCAGCTGGGGGCCGTCTTCATGCTCGGACAGCTGGACGAACCGGAAGGTCCGGTCCGCGAACTTCAAACCAAGAACGCTGCCGTTCGGCGTCAAGGCCGCAGCTTACCCCTTCTCCTGCCAGGAAGCCCTGCCATCCTGGATGCGCCCGATCCCTTTACGGTCCTTGACCGTGATGGAGAGCCCGTTCTCCCGGACGATGAGGAGATAGTCGGAGGAATCGATGGGACAGCGGTAGAACGAGCGGACGGGTTGGCGCGGGTATACGATCCGCCAGTAGTCGGTCTCGCGGATGGAGTCGCCCGGTGCGTAAGCGAGGATGCCGACGGTGTCGATCCGCATGCGCCGGACCGTGTTGATGTAGCTCATCAGGCTGTCAGGCGAATCGGTATAGCGCTGGCGTCCTTCGAAGAAGTACTTCTCGGCCAGGTAGATGTCGATCAGTTCCAGCCGGGTCTGCTTATGCATCTGGATCTCTTCCTTCATCCGACGCTGCGGGAGGATGATCGTCGCCATCAGCGCCAGGAAGGACACGAATAGGATGAGCTTCCAGAAGACGGAGCCGCCCTGGTCAGAGATGCGGTTCACTGAGTGATAACCTCCTGCTGCCGGCTGGCGCCGGTCTTGCACGGGACACTGCCGGAGGACCTACCCCCTGCGCGACCGCGCGGTATCATAGTGACGACCCCTGGTAGCGTCAACGCCATTCCCCGGGCCCCGGAGGCCCCGTCCCGACGCTGTCCGGCGCACCTGCGGACGGTTCCCGGCCCACCCTCACCAGGGGCCGGATCCGGGCCAGCACGACCGGTCCGATCCCGGAGACTTCGAGCAGCTCCTCGGGATCGGTGATCCCGCCCCGGGCCCGTCTCCAGGACGCGATCCGGCCGGCCAGGACCGGACCCACCCCGGGGAGGGCGGTCAGGGCGGCCGAGTCGGCGCAGGCCAAGTCCAACGGGAAGACGTCCGGACCGGCTCCCCCGTGTAGCGATGATGCCCCGGTCGAGTCGGGGCGCAGGGCACCCCGGAGCACCTCCACCGGCGGCGGCGGCACGCTCAGGTCGCGGCAGGTGTGCCAGCAGGTGCCCACCACGGTGGCCGCCACCAGGACCCGGAGCAGCCGGCGCTCGGCCGGTGTGAAAGCGGCCGACATCGTGACATCCTTCCCGGGGGGCCGGGTAGAGGTACCCTCCCGTCCCCGGCGGGACGGGAGCGGTCAGGGATAGAGTAGGGCGGTCAGGACGGTACCAACGGCGGCCAGGCTGGCCGCACCCACTTTATCGAAGGTGTCCTGCCGGGTGTGCCAGTAGGCGTAGGCGTCGACCCCTTCACTGATATCGATCGAGGGGATCCCCGCATCCCGGTTCAGGATCCAGTGGTCATCGTAGAGCCAGATCGTACGTCCACGCTGGAACTGGGGGATCTTGAGCTGGGCAGCCAGGTCCCAGACCCGGTCCACCACGTCGGGGGCGTACTCGACCGAGAACTGCTCGGGATAGAAGACCGCCTCGCGGTCGCCGATCAGGTCCACCAGGATCGCGAACCAGGGCTTGTAACCGGTCTGCTTGGCTACCTGGGCGAAGTTGCGGCTCCCCTGGAACCAGTTCTTGAATTCGGGGTCGCCGCTCTCCCCCAGGTCCTCGGCGTCGAAGAAGACCAGGTCCACCCCGTAAGCGGGTTCCTGAACCGCCAGGATCCGTGCCAACTGGAGCAGCACCGCCGTTCCCGAAGCGCCGTCCACCGCCCCCGGGATCGGCTCGTGGGAGGGGGGGACTTCTTGGTCGGCCACCGGGCGGCTGTCCCAGTGGGCACAGAGCATCAGCCGGCGTCGGTTCTGGGGATAGAAGCCGGCGATCAGGTTGAAGGCGTCCGACTGCCGCTGGTTGTGGGGATCCCAGGCCTGGAAGGTCTGCCGCTGGACGACCGGGCCGAGCTCCTTCAGGAAACCCTCCATCCAGTCGACGGTGGCGCGATGGGCGGCGGTGCCCGGCACCCGGGGCCCGAAATCGGTCTGCACCTTGACCAACTCCAGGGCGGCCTGGCCGTCGAAGTCGGGGCGTGCCCGGCCGGCGGCGTCGCCCCCACAGGCGGCGAGCAGAGGCAGGAAGAGGAAGGGAACGGTCCGGGTCAGAACGGTCGTGTTCACGGTCTCCCCGATCAGCCGAAGTTGAGGTTCACGTAGAAGGCCACTTCCCGCACCTTGCGGGTCCGTCGCATGAGGCGGTCGTTGGTATTCTCGAAGAGGACGTTGAGTCCCCCCTGTACGCGGCGGCTGAAATTATAGCGCACGTCCGGCCTGAACGACCAGGTGGCGGTGGATTGAGTCGGGGTGGGTTCCTTGTACTCGGGCCGTTCCGGTTCTGAGACCGGGTCGCGGATCGCCACCGTCGTCTTCGACTCGCTCCGGCCGACATCGAGGGCGAGCTGCAGGTTGCTGGGGACCCGCAGGGGACGGCGGAAGAAGGGGATCCGGATCCCCTCCGGGGCGCTGAAGGCATAGCTGAGCCCCAGCCGCAGGTCGGCGTTGAGGCCGTTGACCAGACTCCCCGCCCCCCCGATCTGCTCCTGTACGCTCGCGGTAGTGTTGCGGCTGAGGGTGAGGCTCATACCGTTGTTCAGCGACATCTGCAACCCCAGCAGGGGTCGCCAGGTGCGGATGCGGCGCCGGCTGAAGGGGGTGCGCGCCCCCCCCGCCAGGTCACTCAACCAGTCGGTCTTCTCCCGGGTCACATCGTAACCGCTGTTCAGCATCATCCCCCGGCAGATGGCCGGGAAGAACCAGAGGTTGCCCAGCCCCGACCAGCGCACGCTGGCCGAGGGCCAGGTGACCGAGCGGGTGAAGGTGGTGCGGGACTCGCTCAGGTTGTCCGTCCAGTTCCAGCGGGGACGGGTCTCCAGATCGATGTCGCGCGGCAGGCGCACCCCGGTGTTGAAATCGATCCGGGTGACGGTGCGGGTCAGCGATTGCTGGGTGGTCGCAGTAGCGCTCCGTTCCACGTCAGGGCTCTCACGCAGCCCGAAGCGATAGGCCAGGCCGGGCCGAGCCGCCAGGTTGTACTGGTTGGCGTTCCGCTGCTGGCTGAGGTCGAGGATGACCGGCTGCATCCGCAAGGCGAATGTCTTCAGGTCGTTGATCAGCCGCGGCAGTCCCGATAGCCCCTCACGGCTGCCGGGGGAGCCCATGAGTTGGGAGAGGATGATCGAGTAGTTGGCTTGCCGGTCGGTGCTGGTGGTCACGTTTCGCCCCAACCGCACCGTCTGCGGACCTTCGGCGCCCGGCAGCACGCGGGTGTTGAACCGGGGGTCGTTGTTCTCGCGGTAGTCGGCCCGGTACTGGTAGCGCTGGTTCAGCCAGCGGAAGGTGTTCGGTTCCCAGGTCGTATCGAACTGCTGGCGCCGGCCGATCTCGCGGCCCAGGTTGGTGTCCCCGGGCTTCCAGTCGTCGGTCATGTCGTGGTTGAGGGTGAGCACGTAGGTGGAGCGGACCGGTTCGAACGGCCGCATGGCCAGGTTGAAGCGCTCGTTGCCGGTCAGGGCGTAACGGCGCCGTTCCACCAGGTTGCGGTCGGCCACCCGCTCCCCCGACTGGAGGGCGTTGAAACCGTAATCGAGCTGGGTCGGCACCGGGTTGAAAGGGGTCTCGCGCAACGACTTGGGCAGCAGGAAGAGCCATTTGAAGGGATGCCAGGTTGCCCGCCAGCGCGGAGTGAGGTCCCAGCCGAACTGCCCCTGGATCTGGAACGACTCGTTGACCGGATTGATCGGGCTGCGCCCATCCCGCCGGCTGGCCGTGACGTTGACGTTCATCCGGTCGAGCGTCCAGGCCAGCAACGGGTTGGAGCTGGCCGCCGTCTTGCGGAATCCGATCGAGATGCTCCCGTCGTCCATGCTCGTGCGCTCGTCGTACTGTTCGCCCGAGGCCAGGACCAGATCGGAGCCCGGCAGGTATTTGGGCAGGCTGAGGTTCCGCCGCCAGTTCACCGTCAGCGGGATGGCCAGTCCCCAAGTATAGGGGGTGAAGCGGTCGAGCGCGGTGCGCATCGAGAGGCTGGCGGTGCTGGTCGTGCTGAGGGTCCCCCGGCGCTCCCGCAGGGTCTGAAAGTCGGCGGTGCGCCGGTCCAGCCGCACATCGAAGCTGGCCAGGTCGGCCAGTTCCCCGTGGATGGACGCCCGCATGGCCGAGCCGTTGTCACGGCGCACGTCGATCACGCGCAGCTCATCCGCCCAGAACTCGCCGTCGAGGGGGAGGCTGCCGTGGAGGTTGCGCACCCCGATGGTGATCCGGCGGATGTTGGTCAGCGAGGGGCGTCCGACCACCCGGTAGTTGCCGACCGTGGTGTCGGGTACGCCCGGCGCCGTCCCCCAGTCGTCGAGCAGGTCGGTCTTCAGGCGGGTGATCTCGGCGAAGTCCACCCGCATCTCGTTGCGGTCGTCCCAGCCCGGGTAGACCCGGGTACGGTACTCGTAGAAGTTGTTGGCGTCGGCACCGAAGCGGAGGAAGGCCTCGATGAAAGAGGTGTCAGTGTTGGCCATCCACGACTCGGCCGGCTGTCCGTTCAGGTACATGGCCAGGCCCTGGTACTGGGTGAAGTCCTCGGCCCGGGCGATGCTCTTGAGCACCTCCCCCTCCACCCCGGGGGGGAGCTGGTGGAAGACCACCGCCAGCGACTGCTCCTGCTGGACCAGGTTGCTCACCCGGTCGCGCACCAG